>NZ_JBQFPJ010000021.1:0-85838 GCF_056534475.1 Ruegeria sp. D4 | reverse complement strand
AGCCGCGACCCGATAAAACCCGCGCCCCCCGTGATCAGAATCTTCATTAAGCTATCCACCATGTCTACAGATGGCGCGTCACTAGTTCATTAATACTTCGATTGCAATCGGGGCGCGCATTGCAGCCTGCCGTTCTGCCACGGTGGTTGCAGTATATCTGGCATGTCCCGAGGGGTATGTTTTTGAGGTTCGAAACCGCTGTTCGCCACCCGTTCTTCTTGCTCTGTTCTACCCTCGCCTAACACGCCTTAGACCCAACAGGGTCAAACACCGCGCTCTAAGATGTCGTATTCTTATTGCTCTCCCGAGGCGCGGCGACGTATCGGGCACCATCAGACGATCAGCTCGATCAAGAATGGACCGAGTCTTGCGAAACTGGCCTGCATCAGATCGCCAAGCTGGTCCAGATCGGTGGCCACTGCGGCCTCGACCCCCATGCCGTTGGCCAGATTGACCCAGTTCAGATCCGGTTTGCCAAGGTCCAGCATGTCCATCGCCGTAGGGCCCGGCGTTGCACCGACATTGCCGTATTCGCCGATCAATATCTGGTACTTGCGGTTCGAGATGATGATCGTCGTGCAGGGCAGCCCTTCGCGCGCCTGTGTCCAGAGCGACTGAAGCGAATACATCGCCGAGCCGTCGGCCTGCAAGCTGATCACCCGGCGTTCACCTTTAGCCGCGATGGCGGCCCCGGTGGCCACCGGCAGGCCATCGCCAATGGCCCCTCCGGCCAGATGCAGCCAGTCATGGGCTGGGGCCGCGAAGGTGTGCGGATAGAAAGCCCGTCCATAGGACACGCTTTCATCCGAAATGATCGCATTCTCGGGCATCAAAGCCGCAACTGCCTGCGCCAGACCTTCCGGGCTGCAAGCGCCCGAAGGGGCCTCGGGTCGAGGGCCAGGATCAGGGATCGCGACGGCGGGCGCGTTCAGTTCATCCACCAGTGCCTGAAGCGCGGCTTCGGCGTCCTGATCCGGGCGCGACAGACGAATGAAACGTGCGTCGTCGGCATATTGGGTCGAGGATTTCCCCGGATACGCAAAAAACCCCACCGGAGGTTTGGCACCGACCAGAATGATGGTCTTGAAATTCGCAAGCGTTTCGCGCGCCAGGTCGGTGTCATAGGGCACCCGCACCAACGGCAGACGCCCGCGTCCCCGCGCCAGATGCGGCGTGACGAAATCTGCCATCAGCGCCGCGCCGGTCGCCTGCGCCACCCGCCAGGCCAGGCTCTGCACCGGGGTCAGCACACCGTGGCCGGCCAGCAGGATCAGGACTTTTTCCTCATCCCGCAGGGTGCGGGCGGCCTGAGCGACTGCCGCAGGATCGATCTGTGCCGGTGCTGGAACCGGCAGCGGCTGGGCAACCCTGCCGCCCTCATTCCAGCTGGCATCCGAAGGCAGGATCAGTGTGGCGATCTGCCCCGGCATAGTTTTTGCCGCCTGAATGGCACGGGCCGCATCGGCCCCGACCTGATCGGATCGCGAACTGGTATGCACCCAGTTCGACACCGTGCGCGCCATACTGTCCGTGTCGGCCTGTAACGGAGCATCGTGCCTGGCATGATAGGTGGCCTGATCGCCCACGATATTGACTATCCCCGACCGCGCCCTGCGGGCATTATGCAGGTTGCCCATTCCATTGGCCAAACCCGGACCGCAATGCAGCAAGGTCGAGGCTGGTTTGCGCGCTATCCGGAAATAGCCGTCTGCCATGCCAGTGACGACGTTCTCCTGCAGGCCAAGAACGCAGTGCATCCCCGGGATCTGATCCAGAGCCGCCACGAAATGCATCTCGCTGGTGCCGGGATTGGCGAAACAAGTGTCCACACCCGCCCCAAGAAGTGTTCTGACCAGGCTTTCTGCACCATTCATTCTCGCTCTCACCGTTCGAAAAGTCTCGTCTGCACATCAGCCTAGCGGCCTCAGCGGCCGATCAGAACCCGTTATGTGCCTTCAGTAATGCCTTTCCTAACTCCTGAACATGACAGCTTGTCGCCTGGACCGGCAGAGCACGATGAAGAGAAAACCGGCGTGATCGTCGCAAGGTATCTCGACGCCCGCCTTTGATGATCACGATTATTCAGTCTTGCTTGCCTTCGGTTTCATCAACCCATTCTGCACGGGGATTGGCCCCCACTTCCTCCAGTTTCTTCAAAACTTCGGCTTTCCAGCCTGCCTTGATGTTGAGCGCGAGCTGTGACGCCGGTCGGTGGTCAGGCTGAAGGATCGCGTATTCATATCTGAGCGGGTTTTCGAACGGCAAAAACGCAACCTTCCCCTGAGACAGCCCCAATTCACGTTCGGTGGCAAAGGTCAGCGGATCAACGATGGTGCAGCACTGACCCGAACTTACAAAGGGGATCAACGGAAGAAAGTACTGGCAGGTGACCGTCGGTTTGTAGTTTGCAGATTCGTCCTGAAACTCTTGCCGGATCTTACGCTGGAACGGATGGGTTTCGTGCAACCCGCCCATGGGGATCCCGTCCAGATCAGAAATCGTTATGCTTTTCCGGGACGCCAGAGGGTGTGCGCTGTCTATGGCGCAAAAACAGTCAGCCCGGATGAGTTCGGCTGAATATTGCGGTTTTCTGCCGGCAGAGTGTTCAAAATCAGCGAAACCAAAATCGATATTCTGGGTGCCTGCAAGCTCCATGATCTGGGGCGAACTGCGTGTGGACAGCGTGATGCGTATATTGGGGTTTTCCCCGACCGACTGGCTGATGAACCGCGGGAACAGAAACGCCGAAGGACCAGGCATTGTGGCGATGTTCAAACTGCCGGAATGCCCTTTGATCAGCCCTTCCATGGTACTGGAAATCGTCGAAAGCCGATCCAGGATACCCGTAGTTTCCGCCAGAAGGTAATGCGCTTCCGGAACCGGCACCAGACGCCGCCCTTTGCGTTCGAACAACGTAAGGCCCAAGTTCTTTTCAAGGTTCTTCAATGCCAGGCTGATCGCTGGTTGCGTGCGGTTCAGTTTTTTCGCCGTCTGAGAAATGGAACCGGTTTCCATCACTTCGCGAAATACGGCCAGTTGGGTAAGATTCATGCGCTATATATAAGCTAAATTTAAGTTTTGTGAAACATAACAAATTTGTATTTATGTGAATTCCCTCTACGCTGGCGGGATCAAATTTCGGGCAAACCGAATCCGATGATCCACAACTTGGAGGAAACGATGAGACTATCGAAATGCCTGGCAGGCATCGCTCTGGCTGGCGCGCTGGCCGCACCGGCGCTGGCACAGGACCCGACCTTTTTCCGCATCGGTACCGGCGGGGCTGGCGGAACCTACTTCCCCATCGGCGGCACAATCGCAAACGGGATTTCTGCCCCTCCGGGTTCGCGCCCGTGTGAAGAAGGCGGCCAGTGCGGCGTGCCCGGTCTGATCGCGATTGCGCAATCCACCACTGCGTCTGTCTTTAACAATGCGGCCGTTCAAAACGGCGAGTTGGAGGCCGGTCTGGCCGCCGCCGACGTCACGCGCTCGATGTATCTGGGTGAGGGCAAATTCGAAGGCAAACCGCATCCTAACCTGCGCATCGTTGCTAATCTGTTCCCGGAAGACCTGCATCTGGTGCTGCCTGCCGGTCAGACCATCAACGACCTGAGCGATCTGGAAGGCAAACGTGTTGGTATCGCGCAGGCGGGTTCGGGCACTCAGGTGGCCGTTCTGCAGATGCTGGACGCCTGGGGCGTCAACCGCGACAACATGGACGAGGCCGAACTGAACAACAGCCAGAGCGCGGAGCGTCTGGCCGACGGTCAACTGGACGCCTATTTCTATGCTGCGGGCTGGCCGGTCGCCGCGATGGTTCAGCTGTCCTCGACCAAGGGCATGAACCTGCATTCCTTCTCGGACGAGGATCTGGCGAAGATCAATGAGATCATTCCGGCTTATATCCCCTCGGCCATTCCGGGTGGTGTGTACGAAGGTATCGACGGTGAGACTAAGACACCGGCCGTCAGCGCGATGCTGGTTGTATCCTCGGACCTGTCTGAAGATCTGGTCTATCAACTGACCAAGGCCCTGTGGAACGACAACACCCGCAAGCTGCTGGATAACGGCCATGCTAAGGGCAAGCAGATCACTGCTGAGACAGCGCTGGACGGTGTCGAGGCGCTGGGTGTTCCGCTGCATCCAGGTGCTGAGAAGTTCTATAAAGAAGCCGGACTTCTTCAGTAATCCGATCTCAGGAAACTCAAACACCCGGTGCCCCGCCTGGGGCACCGGGTTCTCGAAATACGCGCAATCAGGGGGCCATCATGTCCGAGACACTGAAACTTGATGACCACGAGCTGACAGCCGAGGAACTGGCTGCCATCGAAGAACAATTCGACGAAGGCGCCGCCGTCCGGCAAGTGTCGCCCGCAACCGCCAAGGTTCTGCGAGTCGTCGCTCTGATCTTTGCATTCTATGAATTCTTCACCGCCGGTTTCGGCCTTCCCGCCGATCACTGGCACATGGGCATCTATCTGGCCCTGCTGTTCATTCTGGTTTATGCGACAATACCGATTATCGGGGCCAAAAGCCTCTATGCGCTTAAAGTAAGCCGCTTCCGCATCGGTAACATCCCAATCTACGACTTGGTCTTCATGGCGCTGGGGATCATCGCTGCACTGTATGTCGGGCTCGCATGGCGCGGCATTCCGTTTCTCGGGATCGAGGAACAGACGTTCCGCATGGGCAACCCCAACACGTACGACGTGATTTTGGGCGTAATCATCATTCTGCTGGTTCTGGACATCGCGCGCCGCACGTTGGGTTGGGTGCTGCCGCTGATCATCTGTGTGTTCATCTCCTACGCCCTGCTCGGCCCCTATTTCCCCGGCCTGCTGCAGCATCCCGGCGTGAATTTCAAAACTTTCGTATCGTCGATGTACTTCCCGCAGGAAGGCATCTACGGCGTCACACTTTGGGTTGTTTCCACAATTGTGTTCCACTTTGTGCTGTTTGGCGTCATTGCCCAGCGCACAGGGCTGGGACAGCTTTTCATCGACAACGCAACCATTTTGGCGGGCCGTTATACCGGCGGTCCGGCAAAAGTGTCGGTGGTATCCTCGGCGTTCTTCGGCACGATTTCGGGTTCTTCGGTGGCCAACACCGTTTCGACCGGCGCGCTGACAATTCCCAACATGAAGCGCCTGGGATACCCCGGCCATTTTGCAGGCGGGGTCGAGGCCGCGTCCTCGGCCGGTGGCCAGATCACTCCGCCGATCATGGGGGCGGCCGCCTTCATCATGGCCGAGTTCCTCGAGGTTCCCTATACAACCATCGTGATCGCGGCGATCTTCCCGGCCATCCTGCACTATGTCGGCGTCTTTGCCGTCGTGCACCTGATGGCACGCAAGCTGAACCTGAAGGGTCTGGCGAAAGAGCAACTGCCGCAGCTCAAGGCTGTCTGGACCGAAGGATGGGCCAATATCGTGCCCCTGATCGGACTGCTGGTAGTGCTGTTCACGGGCTACACGCCGTTCATGTCCGCCTTTTGCGGTATCTCCCTTGCCGTGATCGCGGGCATGTCGCGCCTGAAGCAACCTCCGACACTGATCTATGCGGCGGCGTTCCTTGCCTTCGTGCTTTGGAAGTTCTCGGATGGTGGCTTCGATCTGACCATGACGGCCATTCTTTGCGGCCTGTCAGTGATCGCTACACTGAACCCCCAGAAACGGATCGAAATTCCCGAGATGCTGGCCGCGGTCGAACTGGGCGTGAAATACTCGCTGGCCGTGGGGGCCGCTGCGGCCGCTGTCGGCATCGTGGTGGGTGTCATCAATACCACCGGCATCGGGTTCCGCATCGGTTTCATGGTGACGCAGGGCGCGGGCAACCTGGCGGCGGATCTGTACAACATGATCTCGTTCGGCAGCTTCCAACTGTTTGCTATGGAAGACCTGCAGCTGTTCATCTCGCTGGTGTTCATCGCCATCGTCTGCATCCTGATGGGCGCAGGCATCCCGACCACAGCGTTATACATCATGCTGGTTTCGGTCGCACAGCCCGCGCTGGCGCAATTGGGCGTGCCGCCCATCGCCAGCCACCTGTTCGTGCTATACTACGGTGTCGTGTCCGAGATCACGCCGCCGGTCTGCACTTCGGCCTATGCGGCCGCGGCCATTGCCAATTCCAACCCGTTCCGAACCGGGCTGTCCGCCTTTACACTTGGGCTTGGCAAAGTCATCGCGCCCATGGCCTTTGTCTATGCACCGGTTCTGCTGTTCGTGTCGTCAACCGGGTTCAATCTGTGGGAGTTCACCTACACTGCCGCCAGCTGCATTGCAGGGGTCATCGCCCTGTCCGCCGCCGTGGTGGGATATTGGCTAAAGCCGCTGAACATAGCCTCGCGTATCTTGATGGCATTGGCAGGCGTTATCTTTGTCGCGCCCAGCCTGACCGCTGATCTGATCGCGCTGGCCGTGGCCTCTCCGGTCATCGTCACTCAGATGATCGCCCGCAACCGCAGTCATTCCCCGGCATAACAACATGGCGAAAGAAGTCACCATCATCGGCGCTGGCATCGTCGGCATCTGTTGCGCGTTGTCCCTGCAGGAGCGCGGCATTCCCGTCCGGCTATTGGACAGAAGCGAACCGGGGCAGGAAACCTCGTTCGGAAACGCGGGCGTTGTCTCTCCGTGGTCGATCATCCCGCAAGCCGTGCCGGGGATCTGGAAAAAGCTTCCGGCAATGCTGCTGAACCCAAAAAGCGCGCTGTCTGTCCGGCTTTCGTTTTGGCCAAAGATGGTTCCCTGGGGGATGCGCTTTCTGGGTAACTCCGGCGAAAAGACGGTGCGTGAGATCTCGGATGCGATGGAGCTGTTGTGCCGTCCTTCCATTGATCTGTACCGGCGGCATCTGCAGGGCACCGGTCACGAGGATCTGATCACCGACAGCCTCTATGTCCACGCGTTCCGCCATCCGGAACAGGCCAACCTGGATGGGCTGGACTACCTCATTCGGCGGGAAAAGGGAGGCGACCTCGACCGCATCGATGGCGTCGAATTGCGGCGTATCGAACCTGCGCTGAGCCGTGATTTCAAGGCTGCCATTGTGATCAAGGGTCAGGCACGCGTCACATCTCCGGGACGGTTGGCTGCGGTTCTGGCCGACAAGGCCAGAATACAGGGCGCAGAAATCGTCCAAACCGAGCTAAAAGGGCTGAGCCGTGCGCATGATGGCGGCTGGCAGCTTGCCACCGCGCAAGGGCTCCTTCATGCCGACAAGGTCGTTCTGGCCGCCGGAGTCTGGTCAGCCGAAATCCTGAAACCCCTTGGCTTGTCGATCCCGCTGGTCGCCGAGCGCGGATATCATGTCGAGTTTCCAACGCCTTCCGCCAGTCTGAACAATTCGGTCATGGATGTGGACGCAAAAGTTGTCGCAAGCTCGATGCAGGGTGGCCTTCGTGTCGCGGGAACAGCCGAGTTCGCAAGCGTCGACGCGCCCGCCGATCCCGGAAAGGAAAAGACACTGACCGCGCAAGCCAAGTCCATGGTTCCGGACCTTGATACAAGCGGCGCAAGGTTCTGGATGGGGCGGCGTCCGTCCTTTCCGGACAGCCTTCCCGCAATCGGACCTTTGAACGGAAAAGATGGTCTCTACACGGCGTTTGGCCATTCCCACTATGGGTTGATGATGGCTCCGAAAACCGGCGAGCTTGTGGCCGACATCATCTCCGACCGCAGCCCAAATATCGACCTGGACCCGTTTTCACTGGCCCGGTTTTGAACCTCTGATCTGAAAGGAACTGACGACCATGCCAATTTACGAAGGCGGCCAGAACATCTGTGGTGCCTCGATAGGGGTTTTATGCCTTGAGAGCTATTTCCCCAAGCCTCCGGGTCATATCAAGAACCCGTCCAGCCTGCCGTTTTCGGTGCTATACGAAATGATAGATGGCGTTACCGTCCCGACCCTGTTGAAGAACCCGACCCCGGAACTGCTGGGCCCCTTTATCGCCGGGGCACGGCGCCTTGAGGCCGAGGGTGTACGGGCCATCACCGGCAGTTGCGGTTTTCTGGCGCTCTTCCAAAAGGAACTGGCGGCTGCTGTGTCCGTCCCGGTCTTTGCATCCAGTCTGATACAGGTGCCTTTGGCGTTTCACATGACCGGCGCAAATGCCCCAGTGGGCGTGCTGACCGCAGATGCGTCGGCACTAACGCCGAAACATTTCGAAGGTGTAGGTGCCGCGGGCATCCCCGTCGCGGTACAAGGGCTGGAGGACAGTACCGAATTTCCCGAAGTGATCCTGCGCAACACGCGAACGCGTATGGACACTGATCTTATCGAAGTTGAAGTCATGCAAGCGGTTCGCAACCTGAAGCGGAGGGACCCGGGCATCCGGTCATTGGTTCTGGAATGCACCGATCTGCCACCCTATGCCGCGCGGATTCAGGAAGAACTGCAGCTTCCCGTTTTTGACCTGACGACACTGGCGCAGATGGCGCATACCGTAAGCACGCGCAGTTCGTATTCAGGGATCATGCCCTGGTCTTAAAGACCATAAGGCACACTATTGGACGTGCCCAAAAGCACGAGATGGCGACGTTACAAGTGTCGGCGGCTTTTGCTGATACATAAAAAAGACGCGGGCATCCCAACAGTTGTGATCCCGACGGATGGGCAAAACCTGTTTGCGTGTTCGCGGCAGGCCCTCGGAAACAAGTCCGGTCCGGACAGGCTGTCCGACACCGCATTGACACCCGGCCCCGGCAGAGATGATCGAAGTCAGAGTGTCCCACGGAGCGGATTTGCATCGCTGGAAGGGGAACAATCGGCTACTCTGAACGCGAAGCTGCTGAACCTTGGAGACCTTCTTGCGGAGACGAATGCCAAATCTGACGTGCGACAAGACCCTGCAAAGACGAGTTTCAACTCTGGCCTATGCCCTGCTGATTTGGGTTTGCTTTCATGGGGTATCCACCGCTCAGGTTGCTGACCCCGCGCAGTTGGCGGCCGCCGCGGATTGCATCCGAAAAGCGATCTCAGGGAATCCTCAGATCGACGTTGAGATTGAATTTGAAGTTGGTCCAGCCGGCGACATCGTGGGGCTACCGGTGATGACCGCGCCGGCGGCCGCCCGGTCCGCGCATCGCCAGTTCTACTTTTTCTTCGCGTCTGCGCTGGAGGGTTGCGCGCCGTTTCGGGATGGCCTTGAGCGCCAGAGATACAAAGCCAAGTACAGCCAGGGCAACCTGACCATAACCGGTGCGCCAGCCGCACAGTCCGCATTGCTCCGGGAAGCTCCGCCTGCGTTGAAACAGCTTCCGCCGCTAAGACCGCTCCCACCGCTGAAACCGGTGCCGGAAAATGGCACTGCAGAATCGGAAGCTGCCTTGGCGCTGGACAAACAGGCGATCCGCGACATACAGGCCCGGCTGATTGTTCTGGGCCATGATCCGAATGGAATAGACGGTGTTATGGGTCGCGGGACCAGAGGGGCAATACAGGCGTGGCAGGCCAGCCGGGGTTTTCCGGCAACGGGTTACCTTTCAGCCAGCCAACTGGCAGCACTCAGGATCCAGTCGGAAGCGCCGTTGCAATCCTGGCTTGCGTTTCCCGACAACAGCAACCTCTACAACCCTCCGCCCCCAATACCGATTGGGCCAACGGAAATGTCGGGGAACTGGCGTTTCACAACAACTTGCGGAACCCGCAGCAAAATCGGACAACAAAAAATAACGGGCGCGATGAAGGTCAGACATGTCGGTGGCGGCAATTACACGGGTCAGGTGAAAACCTCGCAAGGGTTTACTGGGCGATTCAACGGTCGGCTGTCGGGGCGTCGAATGTCGGGTGAGATTAATTATGGCTTCCTTTTGGGGCGTGTTCGCAGCAACGGCGTTGTCGCGGATCAAAAACTGGCAATCAGCGGACGCGATTCAAACGGTTGTTCGTTCTATGCGGCAAAAACCAGTTAGTACTGTTTTGACTTGGACTGGTTTCAACCGTCTTCACCAAACCTGACTTGCCTTCCCACACGTTCTCCCACCGTTGGTTGGGTCGCAAAGGCTGTCGTCTGGCACAGACGAAACACGAGAAACCGCGCCTACATTCCGGGATGTCTGGCTGTTTACCCATGCCGATCAAGGCAGGCGCGCATCACTGGCAGCCATGAAGGAATGGCTGCCGGGTATTCTGTGGTCAAATCCGACATAACAACCGCCGTTGGTCAGCGTTCAGGCCGTGGTGCCAATTGCCCGGTTGAACGTCTGGAAGTCGCAGGGATTGCCCAGCCGGACACCGTCCTTTGCAACGTTGTCCACTATACACTTAGCAAGCGGCGTGTTCGAACTGCCAGTCTGCAACAGGGTCGCAAGCCACTCCATTCATCGTCCAAAGCAAAACGACGGCGATACAAGCGGCATTTGCGGTGGCTGATCGAAGCCGGCGATTAAAACCGAGTTCGATTCCGAGCTTTTGGCGTGACTTACGCGTCAATAAGGCAAGAGATTTCAACAAAGGTTGCCTAAGCCATGCCGTACAGAGAGAACGACTTCACGAGGGCTTTCGTCACTCTGGCCCGTCGCCATCAACCGGAATACCCAACCCAATTTTTTTCCGGCCCATGACCACAGACGTTCGAAAGCGACGGACGTTTGAGTTGTCGAAAAACAGCCGCTTCGTAAGTTCCTGAAAGTCATCCATGTCCTTTGCAGTACAGACCAGACAGAAGTCGGCGTCTCCTGTGATGTAATAGCACTGCTGGACCATAGGTTCGGACTGCACCTGTCGTGAGAACGCGTCTATCTGATCCTGACGTTCGCGCTCCAGTTCAACCATGACAATGAAGCTCATCGCGACGCCAAGTTTTTTAGCGTCAACAATCGCCACTTCGGACAGAATGGCCCCCGAGGTTCTGAGCGCCTTCAGACGCCTTTGTACGGATGCGACAGACAAGCCCGTCTCTGACGCAAGGGCTTCGAGGCCCATCTTTGCATCGGCCTGCATCAGTTGAAGCAGCTTTCGGTCAAACTGATCGAGTTTCACACGACACCTTCATCATTTAGAGAAATTTTCCCGCAAATTTGGCAAATTTGACCATAATAGATCATCATTTATGCGTACAACCCTCTCCATGAAAAACTCAAAGATACTCGACGTCACAAAACCGCTGGCTCTGCTTGCTGCATGCCCTGCCTACAGGCCAAGCCCCTTGGAGACCCGCAGTTTCCAGGGAAGACCGATGCTGATCAAGGACGAAACCGGCAGAATGGGCTTGGGCGCGTTCAAAGCCCTCGGCGGTGTTTATGCTGTCGCCAAGCTGATCGAAGCGCGCGTTGGCCACCCCGTAGAAGCAAACGCCTTTCTCGACGACACTGTAAAGGACATCGCACGCTCGATGACTTTTGTTTGCGCCAGCGCAGGTAATCACGGCATGGCTGTGGCCGCTGGCGCGCGTCTGTTTGGAGCAAAGGCCCGCATTCACCTCGCCGAAACGGTGCCCGAGGACTTCGCCATTCGTCTACGGGACAAGGGCGCAGAGGTAGTTCGGTCCGGCGACGACTACGAGGAAAGTGTTGCGGAAGCCATTGCCGATGCCGAGGCAACCGGCGCCATCCACCTCGCCGACGGCTCCTGGCCCGGATACACCGAACCTCCCCGGCTGGTCATGGAAGGTTATACCGTCATTGCCGAAGAAATACAGCACGCGCTGGAAACTGCCGGAACCTGGCCCAGCCATGTATTTTTGCAGGCTGGCGTTGGCGGCCTGGCCGCAGGGGTCGCTTACATGATCCGGTCCAACTGGCCGGTTCAGCCAAAGATCATAGTCGTCGAACCGGATGCCGCGCCTTGCCTCAAGAAAAGCGTCATGGCGGGTGAGATCTTCACTGTCGAAGGACCCGTGTCAAACATGGGGCGGCTGGATTGCAAGACGCCGTCCATGTTGGCCCTGGATATTTTGAAACAGTGCGCCGATGATTGGGTTACGGTCAGTGACCAACAGGCTTTGGACGCCGTAAAACAGGCCCAGGACCTGGGTTTCTCTACGACACCTTCCGGTGCGGCAGGTTTGGCAGCCTGCTTGATGGTTGAAGCCGACCTGCCGCTGATCATCCTGTCCGAAGGAAGTGTGGCCGATGCTTGACCTCACCGCATTTCGTCGGGATTTGCATGCCAACCCGGAAACCGGTTTCGATCTTGACCGGACCTCTGGACAGATCGCAGCAGCGTTGGAAGACGCAGGGCTTGAAGTCACCCGTGGGGTTGGCCGGACTGGTCTCGTCGCGACCCTGCGACGGGGTCCCGATGAAACTGCGATCGGCTTTCGTGCCGATATGGACGCCCTGCCGATACATGAGGCGACAAACTTGCCCTATCGCTCGCAAGCGGACGGCAAGTTTCATGGATGCGGGCACGATGGTCACAGTACCATGCTGCTTGGGGCCGCGCTGGAACTTGCGGCGGATCCCAATATTAGTCGGACCATTCACTTCATCTTTCAGCCGGACGAAGAAAATGGAAATGGGGCCGCCGCGATGATTGCGGACGATTTGTTCGACCGCTTCCCCATGGCCGCAATCTTCGGCCTTCACAACATGCCGGGAATGGAGCTTGGTCATTTCGCCACGCAGGCAGGGCCATTCTGTGCGTTTGAGGATAATTTCGAAATCCATATTCAGGGTCGGGGCGGGCACGCTTCCATGCCCGAAAAAGGCATCGATCCGATTGTGGTCGGGGCCGCGATTGTGCAGCAATTGCAATCGATCGTCTCTCGCTCGCTTCCAGCCAGCGAACACGCCGTGGTTTCCATCACCGAATTCCTGACGGACGGTGCGCGCAATATCCTACCCAGCAATGTAACACTGCGCGGGGACTGCCGAGGGTTCACCGGGGATGTGTCTGAAAGCATAGAACGCAGAATGCGCGCGATTGTGACCGGTGTCAGCGCGGCGCATGCTGCAGAGGCGCAAGTTGATTACTCGACTTCATTCCGGCCGCTGGTGAACGACGACAGGGCAACCGATTGTATTTCAGGCGCGGCCCGTGACGTTGGTAGAATAAACGATACTTATGGCCGGGTCGGTTTTTCGGAAGACTTTGCCGGGTTTCTTGCACATCGTCCGGGGGCATTCATCCTGATGGGTAACGGGGTTGAGGGGAACAATGCGATGCCGCTTCACAACCCGTCATATGATTTCAACGATGATGCTATCCGCCATGGAATTGCGTTTTGGACCAACCTTGCACGGCGGGACTTCTGATACGGAAGCCTGTGTTCAAGCACACGATCTGAACGGCGGCATTGTTTCGCCGATCCTATATTGGTGATACGTCAGGCCTATGAAACGCTTCCGGATGAAGCGCAGGCATCCAATGATTACGGCAACCATTACAAGGGCCGCCAAAGCGCGCCGCCGAGAAGTTTATGTTGGGCCGGGTTAAAAAGGCGCATCGAAGCCCTTGACCCGTTAACAAAGTGGGCTTCTTCATTGAAAGAATATTTCCTAGGATGTCACCGTAAATTGTAACGAGTGTGTTGAAAGCTAAGCTAACAGGGAGATGCCTGTTGTTGGAGCGCAGACATTGCGCCCTGCCAAGACGGCAAGTGAAACCATCGAATGTCCGATATTGCGCTTTGGCTTGAGAAACACAGTTTGACCAAGTACGCCAAGGCGTTTGCCGAGCATGAAATCGAGCTAAGCGATCTATCCGAATTAACGGACCAGGATCTTGTCACGATCGGACTTCCCCTTGGTCCGAGACGGCGTTTCCTGAAAGCGGTTCGTGTCGATGCAGAGGCCGGGCAAAGCCAGCCCAAGGGTCCTGACGGCCCGACAATCGTGGCCGAGCGCCGGCAGCTTACCGTAATATTCATCGATCTGGTCGGGTCAACTGAAATTGCCCAGCGCGTCGATCCCGAAGATCTGGCGGAGGTACTTCGGCTTTTCAAGGAAACATGCGCTGCGTCCGTTGCGGCCTTTGACGGCCATATTGCAAGTTATTATGGCGATGGAATCATGGTCTTTTTCGGGTTTCCTCACGCCCATGAAGATGATGCAGAGCGTGCCGTTCGTGCGGGGCTTCGCATTATCCAGGAAGTGCCGGATATCCGCACCCACGCGAAACTGAATGTCAGAATAGGGATAGCGACCGGATTGGTCGTCGTTGGTGATTTGCGCGGCGAAAAAATGTTTGAGGATGGAACCGCCATGGGCGAGACGCCCAATCTGGCCGCCCGTCTGCAGACTATGGCGGACCCGGGAACGCTGATCGTCGCTCCTAGCACGCAACAATTGGCGGGCGACGCTTTCAACTACGTTCTGCGCGGCGCATTCAAACTCAAGGGTTTCGCCAAGGAGGTTGAAGCCTGGCAGGTTACCGGAACGCGGGAAACCGTCAGCCGCTTTTTGGCCTTGGATGACGAGTTGCTCAAGCCTTTGGTCGGCCGCACCGCAGAGTTTGAGACCCTGAACGAAAAGTGGCAGTTGGCCACGAGCGGTAAGGGACAGGTTGTGCTGGTGTCAGGCGAGCCTGGAATTGGCAAGTCGCGATTGGTTGAGGAATTACGACAGAGTATCGCGGGGGTGCCGCACACTCAAACTCGATACCAGTGTTCGCCTTACCATTACGCAAGTGCATTTTATCCCCTCATTCGCCAACTCGAAATTGCGGCGGGACTCCGTTCCGACGATTCAAGCGACGTAAAACTCAAAAAAATCTCTGCCGTTCTTGGCGATCAGACTGACCATGCCTTGAAGTTGGCAGCGTCGCTTCTGTCCGTTCCATTTGAAGATCAATTGGGCCCGTTGAATCTGACTCCGCAGCATCTCATGGAGCAGACGCTGGAAATGCTGCTGAGCAATCTGACGGCAGTGGCCGGAGAAAAACCGCTGCTGTTCCTGTTCGAGGATGCGCATTGGATTGATCCGACGACCAAGCTGTTGCTGGATCGGATCGTGGACCGGATTCATGACCTTCCGGTGCTGGTTGTCATGACATTCAGACCCGAGTTCGACCCGGGCTGGGCGCTGCAATCAAATCTTTCGAAAGTGGTTTTGAAGCAGTTGGATTTCCATCAGGTCAAGAGCATTGTGGATGAAGTCGCCAAAGGCCAGCCGATCTCGGACGAGATGTATGAGGTGGTTGCGGCCAGATCCGACGGTGTGCCTCTATACGTGGAAGAAGTGACCAAAGACCTTCTGGAATCCGGCGGTTTGACCGAAGGAACAGACACGTATTCAATGGGTCTAGTTTCTCCGGCGAACTCGGTTCCCAGTGCCTTGCACGATGCGTTGATGGCGCGCCTTGACCGGTTGAGTTCGGCCAAGGAAGTGGCCCAGATCGGAGCTGTCATTGGACCTCAGTTTTCGTATCCGTTGATCGCCAAGGTGGCCCGCATTGAAGATACAGCGTTGCGCGCGGGTTTGGAGCTTTTGTTGGATGCAGGCATCGTCACGGTTTCTGATGCCGATGATCATGAAACCTTCAGCTACCGTCACGCGCTAATTCGCGATACCGCCTACAATAGTCTTCTGAAAAGCGAACGCCGTGTTTTGCACGCTCGTGTTGCCCGAAGACTGGAAGACAAGGAAGTTCATACGGGTGATGCCAGCCCGGAAATTCTGGCACACCACTACACGATGGCGGGCATGAACAAGGAAGCAATCGACTACCGGCATCTTGCGGGCCAGCGCGCGGTTCAACGATCCGCCAACATCGAGGCAGGTACACAATTGTCCCTGGCGATTGAGCAGTTGGCGGAACTGAGCCAAAGCACCGATCGGGACCGAAAAGAAATCGAGATACAGGTTCTCAGGGCAGGTGTTTTGCGATCAACGGCTGGTATAGCCGCTGATGAAACCGGTTCTGTCTACTCAAGAATACGCGACCTTTGTGAACGCGTTGAAGAGACAGAACACTTGTTCCCGGTTTTGAACGGTTTGTATTCCTTTCATTTGGTGCGTGCCGAGTATGATTTGGCCAGAAATGTTGCCGGGCAATTGCTGGATCTGGCGCATTCGACTGGCCAGACGCAACATCAAATGGTGGCGCACCGGGCGATGGGCGCGGTGCTGTTCCATATCGGGGAACTGGACCCGGCCTACACGCATCTGAGCAAGGCGCTGGAGCTCTACAGCCGGGAACGCGATGGGCATCTGGCATTCATTTACGGATCGGACCACGCCGCGATTACCTCATGTTTCCTGAGTCTTGCGATCTGGATGCGTGGTGCGCCGGACAAGGCGCTTGAAGTCCAGGAAAAAGCGGTCGCCGCTGCAAAGGACCTTCAGCACGCCCACAGCATCGCGCAGTCGCTGACCTACCTGTGCATGCTTCATCTTCTGCGCCGCGAACCGGAACAGGTTATCGAGGTTGCTGATCAACTTGAGCAGCTTTCCTCCAGGCACTCCTTCACATTCATGTCTTTGACGGCATCCCTCTGGCGAAGCTGGGTGGATGCCCATGTTTCACCCCAGCCGGAAACGATCCGCGCATTACGCAAGGCATCAGAAGCATGGTGGGCCAGCGGCGCGGGAAACTACAAGCCGTTCTTTCTTACCTTGATTGCAGAGCTCACGCTGAAATCCGGCGACCGGGAAGGTGCGCTGGACTGCCTCACCGAAGCACGCAAACACCACGGCCTGACCAATGAGGGATGGGCCCAAGCTGAGACGGAGCGGGTCTATGCCCTCGCATCTTCAGAGAATGGGGTCGCTGAAAACGAGTTTCGTGTGGGTTTGGATGTCGCGCGACAACAGAATGCCAAGATGTTCGAACTTCGAACGGCATTGGACTATGTCAAGCACTGCCAAAAATACGGACGAGCTGCCATTCCCACTTCCGATCTTCGTGCCGTTTTGCAAACGGTCACGGGCGGAGAGCATACAATTGACGTGAGGGATGCGTTGAAATGGCTTGCTGAAACAACCGTCGGCTAACGCACATCTGCTCAAGGTGACACGGACGGATAACCCGTCCCTTGCGCCTCCTAGGTTCGAGAGGCTTCAAACGCCGCCCACGCTTTTTCAAAGGCGTCGAAATCGAACCCTGATTGACGCGCGGGCTCCAGGATCAGCTTCTCAGTTTCAAGTAACTTGATGATCGCCTGTTCTAGCACGTCCATCAACTCGAGCGGAACCACCAATGCGCCATGCCGGTCTGCATGCACAAGGTCCCCGTCCCTGATTGAAAGTCCGAAGATCGACACCTGCGTTCCAACCTCTTTCACGTGCACGAAACCGTGGCTTGGCCCGACCGAGCCCGCCACAACCGGAAACCCGTCGGGCAAATCGCCGAGGTCGCGCATAACCCCGTTGGTTAATGCGCCGCTGATGCCAAAACCCTTGTGGATCGTTGTGTTGATCTCACCCCAATAGGCGCCGATGCAATGCGGGTAATCCGTATCCTCGACCACGGTCACGACCGGACCGGTCCCCGAAGCCATGTGCCGGTAGTAGTCCATCCGGCGCTTTCGGATCACCTCCGGAGCCTCGGTCGGCGGGTTCACGGCGGCAATCTTCGCGGTGCGTGCATATCCCACCATCGCGCCCGCACCGGGATCAGAGCACAACATCGTGCCCCGGGTGAAATCACTGAACCCACGTTTGCCCTGCGCCACTTCGATGGCGTTGCAAACCGTGGGGGTATCGACCTTTTTCAGCAGGTCCAGCAGGGACTTCTTCATATCGCCTCCAGCCAGCGGGTCAGAGCCGCCGTGGTTTGTTGCGGTTGTTCCAAAGTCGGCAGGTGACCAGCCCGTTCGATAACCTCGAGCCGGCTCTGCGGCATCAACGCGTGCATCATTTCGTGCCGCGATACCGGACATAAGGCATCGTCGCGCCCACAAAGAACAAGGGCTTCATCGTTGAAGTTTTGCAGCGTTTCGCTTTGGTCTGGCCGATCTCGCAACGCTTTGGATTGATTGACAAAGACATCGGGACCAAGACCCTCTGCCATATCCATGCAAAGGTTCAGAATTGCAGCTTTGTCCGGGCCATCGGTCAGATAATTGGGTTTCATCTCGTCCGCCATCACGATGCGCAGGTCTCCTCGTTCGACAGCGGCTATCTGCGGACCGCGCCTGGCTTTAACCTCATCCGTTTCGGCCAAATGGTTGGTGTCCATCAGCGCCAGGCCCACCACACGGTCCGGTGCCTGCCGCAGGATTTCCATAGCCACGATACCGCCCATTGAGAGCCCCGCCACAGCAAACCGTTGCGGCGCGCAGGCCAGCACGTCTTTGGCAAGAGCTGCCATCGTGTCACGGCCCCCGATTGGCGCAGTCAGAATTGGAACCCTGCCCGACAAAGCCGCGATTTGGGCGCTGAAAAGTCGCGCGTCACACATCATTCCGGGCAACAGAACAAGCGGTGTCATTTGACCAATGCGGCCCCTTCGGCAAGCGCGCCCAGCTTGGCATAGGCGATGTCCGGGTCGACCGCACCGAAGCCGGCAAAAGTGCCAAAGCCGCAATCCGATCCCGCAATCACCCGGTCGCCCCCTACGATATCCGCAAAGCGTTCAACCCGCTGCGCGATCAGTTCGGGATGTTCGACAAAGTTCGTCGTGGTGTCGACGACGCCCGGCACCAGAATCTTGTCGGCTGGAATTTCGGCTTTGCGGTCACGAAACACGGTCCATTCGTGGGCATGGCGCGGGTTCGAGGTTTCGAACAGCACATAGCGCGACTTTGTCGACATCAGTGTCGAAAACACCTTGTCCATGCCGATATCGCAGCAATGCGGACCTTCGTAATTGCCCCAGCAAATGTGAACACGCACCTTGTCGGCCGGCACATCTTGCAACGCGTGGTTCAGCGCCTCGACATGCATGTTGGCGATTTTCAGGAACTCATCGTCGGACAGACCGGTGAACAGCATATGCCGCGACAGCGCAAGATCGGGGCAATCCAGTTGCAGATCAAGACCGGCACCAACTATGGTTTCGTATTCCGCCTTCATCGCGTCGGCCAGCGCTGCCAGATAGGCCTCGCGCGTTGGGTAAAAGTCGTTTTGCAGGAACAGGGATATCACCCCGGGGCTGGCCGCGTTCATGAAGCCGCGCGCCACCCCGTGTTCGGCCATCGCCGCCTTGAGATTGGCAATATCCTTCTGCAACTCATCCTGCCCTTTTGAACGCACCTCGCCCACACACATGGGCCGGGCATATTGCGGGGTTCCGCCGTCATTCGCCAGCCGCTGCAGAAAGCCCGGGAACATCTTGAGGTCCGCTGGCGCGTTGCGCGGGCTGTCACCGGAAAAGCCGGTGTAGCGGTCCTTGACATAGGTGGCGTACGAGATTTTCGAGGTTTCACCGTCCGATACGATATCAATCCCGGCCGCCGCCTGTTTGCGCACGGTATCGGACACGGCTGCAGTCATGCAGGTGTCAAATTCGGTCTGATCGAACGGCTCCTCCCGCTCGCGTGCGAAGATGAAGTCCACGACCTCCTGACTGCGCGGCAAGCTTCCCACGTGGGTGGTCAATATGCGGGTCATTTGTTCATCTCCCTTCGAAACTCAGTCCCGCGCCGGGACGGGTGCCCGACGCAGGGTTCAATCTGCGCGCCCCAACCGGAAGGGGAACGCGCGCTGGCACCATTAAGCACCCGTCCAGGTCGCCCCGGCCGGATCATCGGTTGCAGTGATCCGGTACAGGCCCGCTTCACCGGTCATCGAAGGCTCAGCGCTGTAGCTTTCGCCGGGCAAGGCCAAGGCAGTGTCGCCGTTCGACAGGGTGGTCTCAACATCGTTGATCCGGATGCGCCAGTGACCGCTTGCGGGCATCAATACGACCGGTTTTTCAGCCACGACCGCCTCGGTCACGGCCGAGCCGCGTGTCAGAAAATCAACCTCGAATCCGGGCTTGTCCTTGATCAGGCCCTTTTCGCCGATCACAACCGCCGGCTTGTTCGCCGCCAGCGCCATCAGGTCCCAGTAGCGGGCGACATACTTGCCGATCACCGCGTCGACGGGAACCTCGGGGTACGCTTTCAGTTCTTCTTCGGTCAGCAGCGGCATAGGCTGGACGTTGTGCGGCAGGTCCTCGCCCTTCTTGCGGTCGTACAGAACACCGTTATTGCCCAGCATCAAACCGTGTGCCTGTGCGTCCTCGATCACCTGCGGTGCCCAGGTCACGCCGCCACCGGCATCGTCGCCACCCAGCATCGACATGATCATCCCATAGTCCTGGCCCACATTCTCGAAGCCGCGGAAGATGCCCGTCGGGATGTTGAAAATATCGCCTTCCTCGGCGATGAATTCGCCTGCAGTGCCATAACGGCCCCAGAAGAACCGCCACCGGCCTTTGGCAACAAAGAAAACCTCGGCCGTGGTGTGACTGTGCAACGAGTTGCGGCATTTCGGGGGCTGCCCAGCCGCGCCGATGTTGAACCCGATCTTGTCGGTTATGTGGACGTGCTGGTCCGGGCTTTCGCTGACCCCGCCGCCGATGATGGTAAAGTTCTCTTTCTGGTCCGAGCCCGGCGTATGGGCGTCGATGAACGCGGTTTTACAGGGTTTCAGCTCGCCATAGCGGACAATGCGGCTTTCGATGGTACTCATATCTTTGTTCCTTTTGCGGTGGGTTTGATCGGATCAAACCGTTCCACCCGGCGGGCGATTGTTCAGCCGCCGGGCGCGCAGGCTGGCGCGGTGGGCGTGGTAACGCCGCATCGCCTGCCCGGCATCCAGATTTGAGATACGGCACGGCATGCTAGAGATCGCCGGTTTTCAAAAGGATCTGTTTCCAGATCGATGTTTCGTCAAAAAGGGTGTATTCCCTGCGCAGACCCCAGGGGCCGAACTCGGCCTGGCTGATACCCAGAACAAAGACCTCGGCCCCGGTTGGAACGCCAAAGACACCCCAGCCGTCGTGCTTACCGTGCAGCGTCCAGCGGATCGCGGCGCGCGGCGGCATCATCGGATCGTCGCGGCCAATCTGATGGTGAATCTTGAATTCTGCATTCGGGAACGAGGCGCGCAGGCCCATCCAGAACCGGTCCACCGGACCCCAGCTATGTCCTGTGGTGCCGCCGGGATATTCCGACAGGACGGCGCGGTCATACTCTGCTTCGATCACACCCATGTCGGCATTCATGATACGGTTCAGGATATCAGCATATTTCTGACCCCACTCGTTGTCATTTCCACGCCCTTTGTAAGGGCCGGGCTTGTCGTTTGAGGGCGTGTAGGGTTGCACGCAGGCGTCTGGCCCACCTTCACGGGCGATCAGGTCTCGGGCGTATTCCTTGGGATCCCAGCCCATCTGCTGGACAATCGCGCTCTGGTCGCGGATCAGCCATTCGTCGTTGATCTGGTTGTTGATGGCGTGGCAATCGGCAAGAATTCGGTAAACCAGCTTTTTCCCGGTCGCTTTACCGTAAACGCCATCGCCCAGATGGGTCGCCGTTGACAGCAACCGGTGCGAGGACAGCATCCCTTCTTCCGGGGTTCCGGACCAGATCACATCCTCGCCCAGAAGCGTACGGTCGGGAAACTCGGCAAGGGTGGCCATCGTGGCCGCGATAACACCCTGATTGCCAACCACGACCGATCCCGGCGAGCGTACCACGATGTCCGGCGCGTAATAGTGATGCAGCGTGGCTATGCCGCGATCCTCCCAAATCTCCTTGGTGATGCCAATGATGTAATCGGGAAAGTCTTTGAATTTGGGATCAAACCCCTTCATGTCTTCCATCCTTCAGGTATGCGGGCCGAGCCGCGAACAATAAGAGGTCCGTCAATCTCGACCCGGCGCGGACTGACATCAGGATCTTCGATTTTGCTGAGCAGAATATCGACGGTCTCAGCGACCATGCGGTTGGCGGGTTGGCGAATGGTGGTCAGGTTGTACGCCGGCCATGACGCCACGGCGACATCGTCATATCCGATGACCGAAACGTCGCCCGGAACATTCAAACCCAACTCGAACCGCAGCGTGTCCATCACGGAAATGGCCATGTGATCGTTGGCGACAAACACCGCATCAGGCGCATCGGAGTTGAACATCTTAAGCGTCGCTTGCCGGGCTTCTTCGGCCACAAAATTCCCGACTTCGCGGGCGTGCAGCGTGACCCCAGCCTCCTTCAAGGCCGCCACGAACCCTGCTTCGCGATCCCTCTGGGTCGAAGCACCTTCCCATCCGGCGATGTAACCAATCTTTTGGTGCCCGCCGGCCAACAGGAACTCGGCGGCCTTTCGTCCTCCGGCCACGTTGTCGGACGTAACTGACGACATGGCAGTATCGTCTTGCGCCCGATTGAAAAGCACCATCGGTACGCCTGCGGTTCGGCAGCGGTCGGACAGATCCGACGACAGTGCAACCGAGGCCGCGATGATCCCGTCGACCTGAAAGTCGAGTATTTCCTCGACCACGTTGTCGATATTTCCAGCCTGATGCGAGGCCATGAAAATCAGCACGTGGTACCCACGCTCCTGCAGCGTGTTTGTCAGTTTTTCAAGCGCTTCGGGGTAGAACTGATTGTTCAGATAGGCGACAACAAGCCCGATGATCCGGCTTTTCCCAGACACCACGGCGCGGGCCAGAACGTTCGGGCGATACCCCAGTTCCTTGGCGGCCTTGCGCACCTTTTCCACGGTTTTCTTTGATGCCGATGCACCAGGGGTGAAAACCCGGCTGACCGCAGACTGGCTGACCCCTGCGAGGCGGGCGACTTCCAGTGATGTAACCTTGTGTGTCGCCATCAGTCCGCCGTCCAACCCCCGTCAACCATCAGCGCCGTGCCGGTCACCAAGGCCGATGCCTCCGACGCCAGGTAGACCACCGCCCCCATAATGTCCTCAATCTCACCCGGGCGGCCCAGCTTGATCTTGTCCAGAATCCAGGTTCGTTTGTCCGGATCGTCGAACGTGGACCTGGTCAGGTCGGTCAGTATGAATGTGGGGCAGATGGTGTTAACGCGGATTTTTGCGGCCCCGAACTCCAGTGCCATCGCCTTGGAAAACCCCTCGACCGCGAATTTCGACGCGCAGTACACGGCGCGTTCGCGGCCCCCGACATGACCCATCTGGCTTGAGATGTTGATCAGCGAACCGGGGCGGCCGGCTTCTAACAACCCTTTGGCAACGGCTTGGGTCAGGAAATAGGCCCCTTTGACATTAACACCCATGACGGCGTCAAAATCATCCGGTTGCGTGTCCACAGCCTTGCTGTGGCGGGCAAGGCCCGCCGAGTTCAGCAAAATGTCGAAAGGTCCGTTTTGCGCCACGGCCGCGGCTGTGGCTGCAACGTCCGAGACGTCCAGCTCAAGTGTCTTGGCTGACCATCCGCGCGCTGACATCTCATTCGCGATGTCTTGCAACGCGCCAACGCGGCGCGCTGCCAATGTGACCTCAGCACCATGTTCCGCAAGGGCTACAGCGCAGGCCATGCCGATGCCAGATGAGGCGCCGGCGACCAGAGCGCGCTTGCCGCTCAGACTGAAACTTGGGGTGCTGGGGAATTGGGGCATATCAGACCTCGCCGACCGGGAACGGAATTGTGCCCGGAACACGTGCCTTGTTGAACTCGCGCAGGCGGGCAAAGACATCTACGCCCAGTTGGCGGTAGGCGTCCAGCAGATCGACCATCACCCAGTTTTCGCGGATCAGGCCATCCTCGAGCCGCCAGAAATCAAGGCTGCGCATGGTGATACGTTTGCCGGACGGCGCAATTCCCATCCAGCCATCATGCGTGACGGTCTGGATCATGTCCGGCCAACCGGTCACGGCGGCATAATCACCATCGCCAAAGAAGTGGTAGGTGATTTCATCGACGTATTTGCCGCGGTCGGGCATACCGTTCAGAAAGGGGATCTGGTGCCAGTTGCGGAAACCCGCGATGCCGCGCCCGGTTCCAATCCCGGCGGGGCCGTACCAGTTCATGCGCGGATGCCAGAACTTCTCCATCTCCATCACTTCGGGTCCACCCTGGCTGGGATGTTTCTTCAGATGGTCCAACATGTCGACGATATGGGCGCATGAGGTGTTTGACCTCGCTTCATCCCACGGACCTGGCACCATCCCGTCCAGCGTCGCTGGGCCGGGAATACAGAACTCCAGCCCCAGTGACGGAGCCATCGGCCAGGCCTTGGCCTGCATCATCACTTCAGGGATGTCCCAGAGCGTCTGGATTTCCACAACCTTGTCGCCTTCGAAGCGGTAGAATTCGTGGAACCGCATATGGGTCAGATGCCCCGTCGGCGGGATGTCCAGCCAGGGGGCGACGAAGGTGCCAACGTAGTGGCCGCCACAGCCGACCCAATCATTGCCCTGTTCGGTCCCGCCACCCATGACGATCCAGTCACGCCGCTCCAGATCGGGCATGGATCTCAGCAGCGGCGCGTAGCAAGTGTCATAGAGTTCCTGCGGTCCGGTTAGGTCACCAAACGGGTGCGGCATGTGAACGATGGCATCCGGCGCGATCACCGCACCCAATGCCGCGCGAACGCCGGTTTCATCGAAGTTGAACATGGCCTCGCGCAGAGGCGCGATCAGGGCCTTGTGGGTAGAGTGTTTGTCCATTGCGAAATCTCGCATTGCTTTTACTGCTTACTTCAGAAATTCCGTGACGCCCGGGCCAACCCCGGGCGCTGGTTTGACAGCGATTTCCGCCGCGCCTGTCAGGAGGCCTCGGCCGTCTCGCGATACACAGCACCCTCGCCATATGGCACGTTGATGCCGCCAAAACGGCGGACGCGGATGTTGCACTGTTCGGCGTGGCCGACAAAACCTTCCAGCATGCAAAGCCGCGAACCGTATTCGCCGACCATTGTTGCGGCCTCGTCGGTCAGAACCTTCTGATAGCTGTGGGTTTTCAGGAACTTGCCCACCCAGAGGCCGCCAGTGTAACGCCCGGCTTTCTTGGTCGGCAGCGTGTGGTTGGTGCCGATCACCTTGTCGCCATTGGCCACGTTGGTGCGTGGCCCGAGGAACAGCGCGCCGTAGCAGGTCATGTTTTCCAGGAACCAGTCATCGCGGTCGGTCATGACCTGAACATGCTCGGACGCGATGTCATCAGCGACTTGCAGCATCTCGTCATAGGTATCGCAGACGATGACCTCGCCATATTCCTCCCAACTGACCCTGGCGGTACCGGCGGTGGGCAGGATGCCGAGGATACGGTCGATCTCGCTCAGCGTGTCTTCGGCAAGCTTGCGCGAGTTGGTGACCAGAACGCAGGGGCTGTTATAGCCATGCTCGGCCTGCCCCAGCAGATCGGTGGCGCAAAGCTCGGCATCGGCTGCGGTTTCATCGGCGATGACCATCGTCTCGGTCGGACCCGCGAAAAGATCGATACCGACGCGGCCAAACAGCTGGCGCTTGGCTTCGGCAACAAAGGCATTGCCGGGTCCAACCAGCATGTGAACCGAATCGATGGTTTCGGTACCAATCGCCATGGCGCCAATCGCCTGAATGCCGCCCATGACATAAATCTCATGCGCACCGCCCAGATGCATCGCCGCGATTACGGCCGCGTTCGGCTTACCCTGAAATGGCGGCGTGCAGGCGATGATCCGGGGAACACCCGCAACCTTTGCTGTTGCTACCGACATATGCGCCGAAGCGACCATCGGGAACTTGCCACCGGGCACGTAGCAGCCTACGGACTGCACCGGGATATTCTTGTGCCCCAGGATCACGCCGGGCAGGGTTTCAATCTCGATATCCAGCATCGAGTCGCGCTGCGCCTGTGCGAAATTCATCACCTGCTTCTGGGCGAATTTGATATCGGCCAGTTCACGCTCGGACAAAGACGCAATCAGATCGTCGATCTGTTGCTGGCTCAGGCGAAAGCTTTCGGGCGAGTAGCTGTCGAATTTCTCCGACAACTCGCGAACTGCGGTATCGCCTCGGGTTTCGATGTCCTTCAGCGTTGCCTCGACAACGGCGCGGGTTTTGGCATCGTCGTCGGCCCGGTCAGCCTCGGGTTTGCCGCGTTTCAGGTGTTCAATTGCCATTGTCCTAATCCTCAGTTTTCGGGCCGGGGCGGAACCTTCTCTCCCCGGTCAAATGCTTCCCAGCCTTCGCCTTTGAACAGATCAACGCCCAGCTGCGCGGCAACGTGGGCAAAATCGACATTCACCCAATTGTCGACGATCTTGCCGTCAACGACTTTCCAGAAGTCCATGTAGCGGATCTCGACCCGCTTGCCGGTGGGAGCGATGCCCAGAAACTCGCCCGAATGTGTCGCCTCCTGCCGGCCAAAGGCTGCGGCCCACTCGCCCATGTAGAGGCGCGCTTCGTCGATGCAGGTCTTGTCGGAAAACGCCGCCTGAAACGGGCGCTGCCAGTTTTCCTGAAATTCCTTCAACCCGGTCTTGGTGCCGCAGCCCTGGTTGCCCAGCCAACGGAACCCTTCCGCGAAAAACTCGCCGATATCGTCGATGCGATGGTCGTTCAAACCGTCGACCATCCCCTCGATCACGGCCCGGGTTTGTTCGGTTTTGCTCATGTCCGTGTCTCGTGTCAGCACGGCCTGTTCAGGGCGGGAACCCTTCATGTCTCTATTCCTTATCTGGTTGCCAAGAGGTTTTCTGTGTGGACGGGGAGGGTTAGTCGGCCGTCAGAAAATCCCTTGGCATCCGGTTGAGCGCCGGGTGGCGCGCAATGGCGTTATGTCTTGCAGATGCACTCATCAGCCCTTGACCGCCCCTGCTGTCAGACCGCTGACAATCTGACGCTGGAAGAACAGGATCAGGACGAACAGCGGGGCAGTGGCCGAAACCACGGCGGCGACCGCGTACATGACCTTGCCTTCAACCTGCGTGGTGCCCATGAAGCTGTTGATGGCGGGAATGATGGTCTCGTTCTCTTCACTCAGCAGCATTACGGCCACGGTAAAGTCGTTATAGGCCAGCAGGAAGCTGAACAGGCCTGTGGTGATCACGCCGGGCCACATGACCGGGACAATCACATGCCGGAAGGCCTGAAACCGGGTGCAGCCATCAACCATGGCGCTTTCGTCCATGTCCTTGGGAATGTTCTTGAAGAACGAGTGCAGCATCCACAGGGTAAAGGGCTGGTTGATCGCCACAAGCACGATGATGGTGGTCGGCAGGATGCCCCAGACATTCCACTCGAAGAACCACAGCAGGTAACCCGAGACCAGCGTCATATGCGGCATCGCGCGAAACACCAGCGCTGCCATCAGGATCCAGAACGCATAGCGGAAACCGGATCGCGCCAACGCATATCCCCCCAGCGTTCCGAAGGTCAGCGAGATCAGCACGGTGAAGAAGACCACAATGCCGGTGTTCTTGAAGTTGAACCAGAAATCTTCCAGAACCCACGCCCCGTGATAGCCGGCACCGGTAAAGGCGCTGCCGGTTTGCTCAATCGTGTTGGCACCCGTCAGGGCGTTCATCCAGTTGGCCTTGGACAAGAAGTCGGCCTGTACCTTGAAGCTGCCCCAGAAGGTCCAGAAGAACGGGAAGGCAGCGATCAGCAGCCAGAGGGCCACGAAACCGTAAGAGAACAGCTTTAGCGGGGTCATGCGGGATTGTGCTTTGGTCGCCATGTCGTGTCCTCAGTGAGATTTACGGGTGAAGTCGCGCCAAGTGCGAACAAGCACCGGAGACATCAGGATGACCGCAAGGATGATAGTTATCAGCGAAGTCGCACCTGCTGAGGCATAGAGCGGATTGCCGCTTTCGCGCAGATCATTGTAGATGATCCAGCTGAGCGACTGTGCGTGGGCCTCGGCTTTGAAGCTGACGATCGGCTCAAAAACGCGGAAGTTATCCATGATCAGCATTAGCGTCACAAACGAAACCAGCGGCATCAGGTGTGGAACGATCACATGGATCAAGCGCTGCCACTTCGTCGCGCCATCGATCTGTGCCGCTTCCATCGTATCATCGGGGACGGTTTGCAAACCCGCGTAGAAGGTGATGAAACTGAACGGCAGGGTATGCCACACGCCGTAAACCATCAGCATGGTCCATGTCAGCGCCGTCGACGCCTTCAGGCTGAGTGTCGGATCATTGAATATGCGTTGAATGGTGGCGCCGATTACACCATCACCATCGACCATCCAGAACAGGATCAGCGAGCCGACAAGCGGAGTGACAAGAAACGGCAGAAGCGAAATGAAGATCGCAACCCCTTTGAGCGCGCGGGGCAGGTTATTGACGCCTACGGCAATGGCCAGCCCAAGGGCCAACACCAACGGCGTGACAATAAAGGTATAGGCCAGGGTGAATGTCAGGGCGCTGTAGAACGGCAGGTTATACACCTTAGCCCAAAAATCACCCAGGCTTTCAGAGCTTGCCCACGCTTCTCCGATCTCGGCAAAAGCCAGGTGTGAACGGTTGATGTAAGTGCCCAGACCGTTAAACCGCCCAAGGGGTTGTTCTGCGCGCAGCTTTGCAGTGGCTTCGGTGTCGACCGTGGTGGTCGGGGTACACCCAAATGGTCCGCAGCTTTCAGAAACCAGCAGAACCTGCTCATGCTCGACAAAGAGGGATTGGACGAAAACCGAGACGATCGGCAGAGCGATGAAAAGGATCATCGCGGAAAGCGTGGGCAGAATGAACCAGAAAAAGGTGCGGTGCTTCATGGCGTACGTCCCAGTCTTTAGTCCGGAAAAAGATGAGGGGGGCAGATTGCGCCCCCTCAAGTCGGGGAGTGTTACTTGAGAAAGCCGGCTTCCTTGGCCGACGTCCGGTAGGCGGCTTCGACATCCGCCAACGCCTGTTCAGCGCTTTCGTCACCCTTCAGAAAATCCGCCAGCTCCGCACCAAGTGCCGCATGCAGAAGGCCAATTTGCGGGATCATCGGATAGGGCTTCGCACCACCGCTAACGGTCTCTGCAACCCCTGCTGCAGCCGGTCCGGGCTGGAACCCGTCAAGCAGCCAGACGGCATCATCGTTGTTTGCTGCAACCATTTCCGGGGTCAGCGCGCTGATCAATGCCGCAAAGGATGCCTCGGCCTCTTCGTCCGACACGTTGGATGCGATGGTAATACCGTCCCACCACAGCGTGGCAGATGGAATCGATCCGCCGCCAACGGTTGGTGCAGCCGACAAAACTGTATTCGAGGTCACCTCTTCGGTGGACCCTTCATCGTCCAGAATTGGCGCGCCGCGCGAACCCCACATGACGGCCAGAGCCGCCTGACCGGATTCCCAGAGACCCTGCGTTTCGTTTGACGCGTGGGTCAGGTGGTCGGGATGGGCGTATTCCGCCAGAGCCTTCATGACTTCCAGTGCGGCCACGCCTTTTTCGTTGTTGATCGACGGCTCGGCCGACCCGGGTACAAAGAACTCACCGCCATGACCGAGATAGATCATGTTGAACACCTCGGCCAGGTTCCATCCGGTCTGAAGGTTCATTGCGATCGGATGTTCCATGATACCGGCAGCACGGATTTTCTCAGCGGCTTCAAGAACCTCTTCATAGGTGGCCGGGATGCCGTCGAAACCAGCTTGTTCCAGGATATCCTTGCGCGAGAACAGGTGCTGCGAGTTCGCCATGAAGGCCACAGCCATGACATTGCCATCGATGGTGATCAGCAGGTTCGGCGGGATGCTGTCTTTGTATTTTTCGACCAGATCGTTCAGCGGCCGCACCAGACCGTCGTTCATCAGCTGGGTCAAAGTCGAGTTGGCCAGGATCACCGATGTATATTCCGACGGGTTCGGGGTCAGAGCGGCGTTCATGATCGAGCGCGCTTCGGTGGTGTGGTTGGTGTTGAATTCAGCCGCGGCCCCACCACAATTGGCTTCGGCGGCTCCCGCGACGGCGTGGATTGCCGGAAAGTCACTGGCCAGAATGCGGATCGATTGCCCCTCGGGGCCGCAATTGGCGGCATAAGCTGCCGAGCCCATCAGGCCCACAAAGGCGGTTGCTGTAGCGATTTTTCTTAGGAACATTTCTGTCTCCCTGTTGTTTTGAGAATTTGAGCGCGAGGCCCGTTCGCGCATGAAGTTTTGTTGCCGGGGTTCGCCCCGATCATTGAGCAGGGCCGTGTTCAGATCCGGGCGCCGGTCTTGCCATCAAACAGATGGCAGATTTCGGCCGGAACCGAGATTGAAACCATGTCGTCGATCTCTGCCCGGAAATTCTTGTCTGCCTTCACCGAAATGAGGGCACCGCCAACGCGAACCGAAATCATAGTGGCGTCCCCCAGCAATTCCTGCGTGTAGATCGGGGCGTTGATCTGCCCCTGCCCTTCGGCAGCAAGGCTGGCATCTTCGGCACGGAAGCCCAATGTCAGCGGGCCGTCCGGAGCGTTCAGCCCCGAAATTTCAACGTTTTTGGCCGTGAAGGTGCCGCCCCGTGCCTCGCCTTCCATCAGGTTCATCGCAGGGTTGCCGATGAAGCTGGCGACAAAAGTGTTGGCCGGAGTGTCGTAAATGTCGGTCGGGCTACCAACCTGCTGCACCACGCCCTGTTTCATGACCACAACACGATCGGCCAGCGTCATCGCTTCGATCTGGTCGTGGGTCACATAGATCGTGGTCACCGCCAGTTCGTGGCTGAGGTTCTTGATCTGTGCCCGGGTAGACACGCGCAGCTTGGCGTCAAGGTTGGACAGCGGCTCGTCCATCAGGAATACGTTCGGCTCGCGCACGATGGCGCGGGCAAGCGCGACGCGCTGACGCTGACCACCGGACAATTCCGCAGGCTTGCGATGCAGGAAGTCGTCCAGTTCCACCATTGCCGATGCACGGCGTACTTTTTCGTCATGCGTGGACGGGTCGATTCCGCGGACCTTCAGCGGGAACCGGATGTTCTCGTAGACGTTCATGTTCGGGTACAGTGCATAGGACTGGAACACCATCGCCACGTCACGATCCTTGGGCTCCATGTCGTTCACGCGAGTCCCGTCGATCAGGATGTCACCCTCGCTGGCATCTTCCAGACCGGCGATCATGCGCATGGTTGTCGTCTTGCCGCAGCCTGACGGGCCAAGAAGAACCAGAAACTCCTTGTCGGAAATCGTCAGGTCAAAATTATCAACCCCCACAAAAGAACCCCAACGCTTTCCAACATTGCGAAGTTGAATTTCGGCCATTCTGCCCTCCCAGCTGGACCTAGCGTGCATACGTTTGCAAAAAGCATAGACAGCAAAAGAAACATCTGGCAAGTTTTTTTTGCATGCGCATGCAAAATCGCCCCTTGCCATCCGTGGCATACAGCTCCATCCCAGCGCTTAGAGCACTGAAAGAAATTGAAAATGTCCTACGAAGCCCAAAAAGCCGTCGTCGTCGAGTACTACGAAGCACTCAGCATGAACGGAGAATCGGCCGCCGCTGACGCGATGTCCGAGTTCTGTGCCGAAGACTACTTGTGGCGCGGATTCCATCCGTTTGATGAATTGCGTGGCACCGACGCAGTGGCACAGAGATTCTGGCAACCTCTAAGGCACAGCCTGCGGCATATGCAGCGACGGATGGACGTGTTCATGGCCGGCCGAAACGAGATGGACGGATTTTCCTCGGTTTGGGTTGTTTCCATGGGCCATCTGATGGGGCTGTTCGACAATGCGTGGCTGGGCATCGCCCCCACAGGCAAGATGGCTTTTCTGCGATATTGCGAGTTCAACAAGGTCGAGAACGGCAAGATCACCGAGACGGCGATGTATTTCGATATTCCTCATCTCATGATGCAGGCCGGGTTGCAGCCATTCCCGCCGCAGACCGCAGCTCAGCTTGTCCAGCCGGGGCCGATGACTCACGACGGTCTGATGTTCGGACCCCAACCCGCCGAGGAAGGAGAACGGACCCTGGCGGCCATCAACGCCATGATTTCCGATCTGGGCCAATGGGATAGCGGTCTCAGCCTTGAGGACGAGCTGCGGCGTACATGGTGCGAAGACATGATCTGGTGGGGTCCGTCCGGTATTGGTGCAACCTACACGATCGAGCGCTACGCACAGCAGCATTCAGGCCCCTTCCGCGCAGGCTTCGCGGACCGGTCGAAAACCAAGCACATTTGTCGGATGGCGGAAGGGTGTTATGGCGGGTTTTTCGGATGGCCGAATTTCACGGCCCGTCCCACCGGCGGGTTTATGGGGATGCCTGCCACCGACAAAGCTGCCGAGTTCCGGGTGATCGACATCTATCGCCGCAAGGGGGATAAACTTGCCGAGAACTGGATTTTCATCGACCTTCTGCATTTCTGGAAACAACAGGGTGTCGACATTCTGGGGCGCATGGCAAAGGTGCCGCGAACATGACCGGCTGGATTGACGCGCATCACCACCTTTGGGATCTTACCGCGGTGCATTACCCATGGCTTATGGCGCGCGGGGTGGACAGGTTCTTTGGTGACCCGGCACCCATTCAGCGGGATTACCAGTTGAACGAATTTCGCGCAGACGCTGCAGCCTGCGGCATCCGCGCTTCGGTGCATATCCAGGTGGGGGCCGAGAACGGTCTGGACGAAGCCAGATGGGTTCAATCCGTCGCCGACGCCTCCCCGGACTGGCCGATGGCGCAGGTAGTTTTCTGCGACCTGACGTCGTCCGATCTGTCCGACCGACTTGACACATTTCAGACCCTGCCGACTGTGCGTGGCGTGCGCCAGATCGTCGGTCGCGCGCCCGGAGAGGACGCGCAAACCGGCACCAATGCTTTGCTGGACGATCCACATTTTCTGGCTGGTTTGCAGGAAGCCGGACGACGAAAGCTCAGCTTCGATCTGCAACTTATTCCTGAATTGATGGAGAAGACCGCCCGCGTTCTTGCGCAGGCGCCGGAGACGCCGATTGCGCTCTGCCATGCCGGGTCGCCCCATGACCGCAGCCCAACGGGCCTGAAAGACTGGGCCTTACAATTACGCCGCCTGTCCGACTTGCCACATGTAACCTGCAAGCTGTCCGGTCTGGGCATGTTCGATCACACCTGGACCACCGACAGTATTCGCCCCATCGTGGAAGTCTGTCTTGAACAATTCGGACCGGAGCGGGTCATGTTCGGCTCGAACTTCCCGGTCGACAAACTCTACAGCGATTACGCAACTCTGGTGCAGGCTTACTGTGATCTGATTCCGGCTGAGGTTCAGGCGGCCGTATTCCATGATTCTGCCGCGCGGTTTTATGACCTGAAGGCCCCAGCGGCATGAAATTCACCTTTGAAACTACCGTGAAACCCGAGTGGATCGACTACAACAGCCACATGCGGGATGCCTATTACGGGCTGGTCTTCAGCCTTGCCGTCGATGCAATGCAGGATGAGGTCGGCTTCGATGCCGATTATCGCGCGCGCACCGGATGTACGATCTACCTGCTGGAAGATCACAAGTTTTACCTGCGGGAAGTCAAGGAAGCGGACCGGCTTCGCATTGAAACCCGAGTTTTGGACTGTGATGAAAAACGCTTTCATCTGCACATGCAGATGCTGAACAAAGCTGAGCTATCGGCCGTTTGCGAGTTCATGGAGCTTCACGTCCGGCAACAACCAAGCCCTCATGCTGCACCGATTCCGGCAGACATCCTGCAGCGATTGCAGAAGGCGAAATTGCCAGGTCGGGAAGCGGCAGAGCTTGAGTTCCGTTCACGCCCGATGACAACTGGGCGCATCCCCCGATCAACATGACTGCAACATCAGTAAATCAGCCCACAGAAAACTGAGGATTGGCGAACGACCCCGATCCTAATGAACGAGCACGCATAGTCATATCCGCGGACCTGCGCAAGTCGTCCCGAAGAGAACAGCGGGAAGACGCCGCTCGATTGACAAGACAGGCGCATGGGCCTCATGACAAAGGCATCAGCATATCCACGCAGCCGTGTTCAAAGACGGCTCCGCGAAATCTGACAAAGTGATTTAAGTTGACCGATTTCAAAAAACATCTGTCAGGATAAATCAATATGATCTAAAGCACATCCTAGGTGCACCTTTTTTGGTCCGTCCCAAGGCAAGCATTGGGGGAGAAGGTCAGATAACAAACGCGTCTCATGAACCTGTCACCCCGACGGATGTGATCGTGTGCCCGAACTGTGATGCCGCATTTCGGCTAGTTAAGCCCGAATTCGCCGAGCGTGCCAGATGCGCCAGATGTCACACTGTGCTCATTACTCCGAAGCGGAAGGCCGGTATGCAGATCATTGCCCTGGCTATTTCGGTCGCTGTACTTGTGGTCGCTGCAATGTTCTTTCCGTTTCTCACCGTCAGGGCGGGTGGCGTTCACAACTCGGTGTCGATCATGAGCACCGCGCTGGCGTTCCGGGGCGGCATTTACGGCCCTCTCGTGTTGGCCATGATCCTGCTGATCGTTCTGATCCCGCTGGCCCGCGCAGTCCTCAGCATCTATGTACTTCTGCCGATCGTGCTGGAACGCCCCTTGCTGCCCGGGGCAAAGCCCGCGTTTCGATGGGTCGAAGCGCTGCGCCCCTGGTCCATGGCCGAAATCTTTGTGCTGGGCTGCGCCGTTGCGCTGACCAAAGTTGCTGACGTCGCCGAAATTCAGTTCGGCGCCGCCTTCTGGATGTTCACCGCACTTGTCCTGCTCGTCATCGTGCAGGACAGTCTTCTGTGTAGATGGTCTGTATGGAACTCTCTGATTCATCCCAGAAAATAGTCAGCGCGCGCGAGCTTGGGCTGGTCGCCTGCCGATCCTGCACAAAGGTGCATCGCGTGGGCGAGAGCCGCACCTGTCAAAGATGCGGGCGAAAGCTCCGGTCGCGTGATGAATTGGCGATCCAGCGTGTTTGGGCATGGTGGTTGGTCGGCGTCATGGCGTACATCCCGGCCAATCTGTACCCGATGCTGGAAACACGCACGCTTTTCACCCGGCAAGCAGACACCATCGTGGGTGGGGCCGTGGATCTGATCCATCACGGAGCATTCGGAATTGCGGCCATAATCCTGCTGGCCAGCGTCGCCATTCCGTTGGGCAAGTTTGCCGCTATCGCCCTATTGGCGCTCAGCCTATCCCGCCGGTCTTCACTCTCCATGACGCAGCTCCGACTGGTGCACGAGGTCGTGGAATATGTGGGGCGCTGGTCGATGATCGACATTTTTGTAGTTGCAATCCTGTCCTCTCTGGTTCAGCTCAGCAGCCTGGCATCGATCAGACCCGGCACCGCCAGTCTCTTTTTTGCACTCTCGGTGATATTCACCATGGTCTCCGCCCAAAACTTTGATTCAAGGTTGATCTGGGATTCACGCCAACGTCAGGAAGCCAAATGAACGATGTTCCCGATGTACCGATCGAACGGCAACCGCGCCGGATATGGGACCGTGTATCGCTGATATGGGTCATCCCGATTGCGGCGGTTGCGGTCGCGCTGGCGGTTGCCTGGCAGTCTCTTTCCAGTCAGGGCCGGGTAATTCATGTCACATTCGAGGACGGCGCGGGCCTTGTCGCAAACTCGACCGAGCTGCGCTTTCGCGATGTGGCTGTCGGGTTGGTCGAAAAGGTCGGCCTGACCGAAGGGCTTAAGGCCGTCGAGGCACAAATCCGTCTGAGCAAAGAGATTTCGCCATATGTCGATGCTTCTGCCCAGTTCTGGGTGGTTCGGCCTGAACTCACCACCCAAGGCGTGTCTGGACTCGAAACGGTTCTAAGCGGCGTCTACATCGAAGGCAGCTGGGATGCGAATCCGGGCGAACCGACCAAACTCTTCAAAGGCAGACCGCAGCCGCCATTGTTCCGGGCAGACAAGCCCGGATTGCAGCTGACCTTGCGCAGCTCGGCCCGTGGCCAGTTGACGGATGATGCGCCCATTCTTTTTCGTGGCATCGAGGTTGGGCGGGTCGGCAAAGCCTCGATCGATCCGCGCGGAAACTTTGCCGTGGCCGAGGCGATCATCTACAATCCGCACCAACGTCTCATCAATGACACGACGCGGTTTTGGGATACGTCCGGCTTCAGCATTTCCGTCGGCGCCGCCGGGGCATCTGTTGATTTCACTTCCATAGCCAGTCTCGTGGCAGGAGGCATCACCTTCGACACGTTCGTGTCAGGAGGCTCGGCCGTATCTGACGGTACGTTGTTCCAGGTCTATGAAGACTCCGAAGCCGCACGGGACAGCATCTTCAACCAGTCCCAGGTCGATGAACTGTTTGTCAGTGTGATCTTTGACGACAACATCTCAGGCCTCAGTGTGGACGCCCCCGTTGAACTGGCGGGTCTGAGGATTGGAACGGTGAACAGCGTCATCGGTCTTATTGATGAGGAGGCCTTCGGGGACAACCGGGTGCGCCTGAATGCGGTCCTGGCCATACAACCGACGCGTCTTGGCTTGCCAGATGAAGTTTCACCCGCTGCCGCGCTTGAGTTTCTGAAAACACGGGCCGACGAGGGGATGCGCGCGCAACTGGCTTCTGCCAGCCTGCTTTCCGGTGGCTTGAAGGTGCAATTTGTCGACAACACCGATGATGATCCGTTCGACTGGAATGAAACCGCCGAAGGGATAACAATCCTACCTACCACCCAGAGCGAAATCCAGTCGGGGGAAGCCTCGGTCGAGCGTGTTCTGACGCGTATCCAGGCCCTTCCGGTCGAAGAGTTGATGTCCAGTGCCGTCGCGTTTCTTGACACTGCCCGCGCTTTTGTGGCCAGCGACGCGATCCGGGAAACGCCCGAAGACCTGCGTAAGCTGCTGGCGGCGGCCACGGCGGTGGTTGAATCTGACGACGTTCGCTCGGTCGCGGGGAATATCAACAAACTGCTGGATCAGGTCGATGCAATGTTGACCGAACTCAGGACCGAGCAGGTCACACAGCGCCTGCTCGGCGCCGTGGATGCGGCGACAAACGCCATGGAATCCGTGGACACATCCATTGCCGGCCTTCCAGAGCTGTTGTCGAGCCTGAACACTCTGGCTTCAAGGGCCAGTGCTTTGCCCCTGGACCAGTTGGTCACCGAACTGACCGGGATTGTCGCAACATTGGATGAGCTCATTCAAACCGAAGGCGTTCAGGACCTGCCTGTGCAACTGAATGCGACACTGGCCGAAGTAAACGCCGCTTTGGTCGATTTGCGCGAGGGTGGCGCGGTCGACAACGTAAACGCAACCCTGGCCTCGGCGCGCAATGCCGCCGACGCGATTGCCAGCTCGACCAGCGAACTGCCCGCTCTGGCCGAGAGAGCCAGCAGACTGATGGACGAGGCATCAGCCACCATCAGTGGATTCAACAAGGGTGAAGCACTCAGCCGCGATGCACGAGCGGCGCTGCGCGACATTCAGCAGGCGGCCAATGCCCTTGCGGCGCTGCTTCGAACGCTGGAACGCGATCCTAGCATATTGATCAAGGGACGATAGACATGCCGCTACAAAAATTCCTCACGTGCCTGAGCCTGGTGCTGTTGGCGGGCTGCGGCGGGCTGAACGACCGGGTTTCAGTCAATGAACCAACTTTGGAAGGCCGTGTCAGAATAGGCGTTTCATCGCTTGAGATCAAAGAGCCATCGCTGCCCGGTTACGCCGTGGCGGACGAGATTTCGATCGAGGTCGAAGGCGGTCTGCTGGTTACCGAAGGGTCGGTTCTCTGGGCGGACAAACCACCACGCGCGATTGCGCTGGAACTGACCCGTCATCTTACTGGCCTGACCAGAACTCGGATTGCATCCTCACCGTGGCCATTCGAGGAACCGCCTGCAGGAATTCTGGACCTGCGGTTTGAATCCTTCGTGGCACGGGCCGACGGCACCTTTTTTGTCTCAGGGCAGTATTTCCTGGGTCGGCTCGACGGGGGGCGAGAACGTTCGGGGCTGTTTGAGTTGGTTGAGCCAATCGGCGAACCGCTGAACAGCACCAACATCGCCAAGGCCCGGGGACGAGCCGTCGCAAACCTTGCCCGGTTCCTGGCAAGCAATGCACTGAAATAGTCCTTTGGCCGGGCTGTTGCCCATGGGACAAAGGGAACGCGCAAAGGGGTGAAGGCAGGTCAGATACGGGCGTTTTGAGGGCTTCATTCCAGCGCACCGCGCTCCAAACGAGCGCAAACCAGGCCTGCCCCGATCACTGCTGCCCAGGCATGCGTTTTCAAAGGGCGTTCACGCCTGCGGATTCAGGCGGCGATGGATTTCATTGCGCCCAGGAACTGGGCGACTTCGGCAACGCTGTTGTAATGGCACATTGACACGCGCACACAGCTGTCCATGCCAAGCGGCGTCAGGATATTGCCAGAGTAGTGATCTGCCTTGCGCAGATGCGTTCGGATACCCTGCTCGTTCAGCATTCGCACCACATCGACTGAAGGCACACCCTCGACCCGCAGCGACACCAGACCTTCGCGCGCCGGGTTGTCGATGCCGCCCAGAATGGTCACCTTCTCCATCTCGGCCAGACCCGGCAGGTTGCCGGTGCCGTGGATCATCGCATCCGTCAGCGCCTTTTCTTGCGCGTGGATCGCCTCGCCCGCCGCAACGAACTTGGCCCGCCGGTCGGTGGCGTCGCTGACCTGCTCGCCCAGCCACTCGAAATAGCTGACCACGTCGGACATGGTGGCGTAAGATCCGGTGTCGCGGGTCCCCATCTCCCAGTTGTCGGCAGGGCCATCCAGCAGGCTGTTATGCGGCAGCGCCGTCAGCCGGTCCGAGATCCAGGCAACCCCATAGCCATGGCGCGAAAACACCTTGTAGGGCGAAATCACATAGCCATCCACACCATAGGCCGTCAGGTCGATCCGACCATGCGCGGCGTGCTGGATGCCGTCGACGATGATGTAGCATTCGGGCGCAACCGCCCGGATGGCTGCGGCCACGGCCGCCACGTCGACACCCATGCCGGTGACGGGTGAAGTATGTACGATGGTTGCAACCTTGGTGTCGGGTGTGACTTTTGCGGCATAAGCCTCGGCAGTCACGGTACCAGTGGCATTGTCATGCGCGACCAGTACATGGTTCTGCCCGGCGATACGCGCCCAGCGGTCACAGGCGCTGCGGGTGGCCGGGTGTTCCAAGGTCGTCCCCAGAACCTGACCCGCGCCGGTGCCCAGACAGGCGTTCATGATCAGGCGGAACAGCAATTCGGTGCCACTTTCGCCCACAAAGAACTGCCCGCCCGGCGCATTCATGAACACGGCCATATCTTCCTTGGCCGTGTTAATCACGCGCACCAGCTCATGGCTGCCCGGGTTGTCACGCCCCTGATTGTCGGGAATGGCCGCATAGTCCTGCGAGGTTTTCACCACTGAGTTCAACGTCAGCGCGCCGCCAGCGTTTTCGAAGAAAATCCGGGGTCCCTGTTGCGGGCAATGGTCGATCTGGGCAAAGCGATCGCGGATCTGCTCAAGCAGCGGTGTGTTGATCTCGGGCATGGGGACTCATTCGTGTAAATACTTCTGTCTGACATATATTGTTCGCGGGCCCAGTTTTCTCACAAAAAATGAATGGGCAATGCCTTTGCATTTTTCATGCTTTATCGGACGATCAGGTATCAGCAGCCCCGACCAACGAATACGGTGCCTGACTTTGGTAAGCTGGCACCCGAATTCCCGTGATCCTCCCTTTATTTCGATGCTGTCCCTCTCAAGGGCTTCCAAGCGACTGCGCCAACTTCACAGCCCCCAGATAGGCCGATCGACGCCAATCGGGCGGGGGGTTCAGCGGCGACAAGGCATCGGCCGTAAGATAAAGGTCGACGACTCCGTGCGCCACTGTCTGGACATCCTCCGGGTCCGCCGACGGATACTCTTTCTGGACAATTTGGCGGGCAAGCGCGTAGAACTCAGCCATAACACCCGTCAGAATTTGTCTGAGGTCCGGGTACTGTTCCACGACCATAACCAAAGCCTGATAAGCGTTGTTCAGACGTGTATCAGTTTCGCTGTCCTCGCTGAACAGGGCGTCCACAAAGTTCATTAGCCCCGGATAATCCTGCAAAGCTGTTCGCAAATTCTCCAAAGAGATGCGCTGTTCTTCCACAACATGCAGGGCCAAGGCGCGTACCATCTCATCCCTGTTTCCAAGATGGTGCCTTATCAACGGCCGCTTAAGTCCGGATTCCTCCGCAATTCTCTCAAGCGTTGCACCCTCAACCCCGAAACGGGCCACCAGCGTCATGAACGCATCCAGCACTTCGGCTTTACGCTGTTTCTGAACCGAGGGACGCCCCATTGGTATTTCTCCGTCTCTTCAATTTCGAACCGGGCGGATCCGTCCAAACAGACCGTCAACTATTCTGAACTGCCCAGTGTCTGGCATACCGGAACTATGCTTTTTCCAGCTATTTTTCATCAAGCGCAAAGCTGGCGTATGTGCATTTTGCCGCCCGCCTTTAGGCATTTGCAAACCCCGCAGATACCCGAGGGAAGTGAGTAGCGCCCTGACCCGCTGATTGGCAGCCCAACCCCGGGGCAAAGCGGCGTCACCACACCGAAATGCCCCGGTTCGAGACAACCATAACCTACCGGCAGGATGATCAGAACCAACCCGTCAAATACTGATCCGGCCAGTAAAAGAACGCCAGATCCACCGGAATACCCGGGCTGATCAGTGAGTACTCGAATACAGGGTCATCGTAGAGATCATTCAACCCGGAAACCGCATAGCCCTCCGTTGGCGTCCAACTCTCATCGAGACCCATCTGATAGTCACTGTCTTCGTCATGAAAAGCCACCACGCTGTAGTAGTTGTCATTCAGGTCCGGGAAATCGACGCGCTGCGGTTCCGTGCTGGCGGGAAGCGTGACGTAGCCAGCCGCCGTGTTGAAATCAAATGCGTCAAAAGAAGCCGCGTTGTCAAAGGCCATGACAACAAACTGGCCTCTGTCGTTACGAGCACTGTGCAGGTTAATCACCAACCCATTGTCCGAAGACGCACCGGTCGAGGATGCCGATGTCCGGGGGATGTCCGTACCAAATCCCGAGGCCATCCAGGCTCCGCCGACGAACAGGGCCGTTGTGACCAGCGCCGCGACTATTCGCTGTGAATTTGAAGGCATGGCTTTATCCCTGTTTATGGTTTGCGGAAGCGTTGGCGCCTTGTTTTTGGGGTCGCCAGCCGGGCGGACCGAACAGAACCCCCAGCTTGTTTCGGAACCCCGGCATTCGCCAGGCGTCGCCAAAGGCACGGGCAAAGCCATGAAAAAAGGCTACAAACGGATTGACCGAATTGATCGGCGTAACCAGACCGTAAGTGACCTCTTCTTTTTCTTCTTCGAACGTGCCGAACATGCGGTCCCAGATGATGAAGATTCCGGCGTAATTCTTGTCCAGATACTTGCGGTTGGACCCGTGATGCACACGGTGATGCGACGGCGTGTTCATTATGTATTCAATGGGTTTCCAAAGCTTGCCGATAACTTCGGTGTGCAAAGCGGTCTGGTAGAGTTGCACCAGCAATTCCGCAACCAGGACAACAAATGGATTGAAGCCCAAAAGCACCAGGGGAATATGAAAGAACAAGGGCCAAAACCCATCCAGCGGACCATGCCGGTAGGCTACCGAAATGTTAAAGAAGGGTGAGCTGTGGTGCACCGAATGTGTGGCCCACAAGATGTTTATCCGATGCAGGATACGATGCTCCCAATAATAGGCCAGATCTGCGAGGATCAGCACAATCAGGAACGAAGCCCATGTGGTGGGGATGTCAAAGAACGCATATTGCGACGCCCAGACATAGGCTCCGACGTAGAAGCCCGCCATCAAAACAAAGGTGATCGCAAGGAAGAAGCCAAGCGTGATGAAGTTGGTGACGGTATCGCCAACCATCTCGAAGGTCAGCTTTTTGCCAATCGCGTAACGCGCAAGTTCAAACACCAGAAAACCGATCGCAAAGACGAAAAACCAGTCGTCGATCATCGTCTCCCAATAGCTGATCTGGAAGTCGCTGACATACGTGTTGAGGAAGTCCATTTAGGTAGATCCTGTTAAATTGTCTTTTTTGACAATTAAAGAGTTTTAGCCCCGTGTCAAGTGGCCCTCACGCCAACGCTCGACCTTGATGCCGACACAGCCCTATCCATTGCGCTGTCTTGCGATCATGCTCGACATCGGTAATTCCTGAAAGAAACCGTTCGTCAAAACAGACACCTACCCATTACAAGTTTAGCAAATGCCCAAAGCTGGCCCGCAATCAAAAGTCCGAATTGGAATGTCAACGCTTCTGGCGCTGGCCATAGGCGGGTTGGTGGCGCTTTCGGTCAGTACGGTGCTTCTGGTATCAACCTACGCCAATGTTCAAAACACGACTGAATTGTGGAACACCTCAGCGTCGATGATCGTCGAGTCAATTGAGGACAGGGTCGTTAGCCTGACGACCCCTATCGAGGAATTGGCGAACTCTCTTCAGAAAGATGCAAGTTCGGGCGACGTCGAATTGTCCAACACTGACTTTCTGAAGGCATATTTCAAGGGCGTCGCAGCCTCCGCCCCCTATCTGACGGACCTTGCCGTTGTTTACCCGGACGGCAGCCTTTTTGTGACCAGTCAAATCGCCGATTCAGACGGAATTTCCTTTTTCACCATCACAGAGCCCCCGGTGGATGGGCGATTGCGGTATCTTGAAGATATCAAAAATTATGAGAACCTGTTCTGGAACGAACCGTTTTTTGAAGAAGGCAGGACGCATATTTCGGCCACCGTACCGGCCTATCGGGACGATGTGTTCCTGGGTGCCATATTTGTGTCTTCAACCGTGCATCATTTCTCGGACATCATCGATGAGTTGGGCAGCAAATTCGGCGCGACCGGTTTCATTCTCTATGGCGACAACCGCGTCCTGGCACATCCGAAGCTGCTGAACCTGTCCGGAAGTTCCTTAAGTCCGGACACGCCTTTGCATTCAATCGCTGCGCTCGATGACGCGGTGATCTCGCAAGTGCTAAAACAAGACCCCGAGTTTCAGGGGGGCGACAGCTCTTTTGACGGCTACGTAGTGGAGAACGCAACCGGTGAGTACTTGGTTCTGACCAGTACTTTGGATGAGTACGGTTTGGAACCATGGGTCATTGGCCAGTACTCCCCGCTAAGCGATTGGAGCAGTCAATGGAAGCGCCTCAGCTACACTGCCTTTGTCAGCATTGGGTTCCTAATAGCGTCAATGATTGCGGCGATTGTGCTGGCCAGAAAGCTTTCGGCCCCAATCAAAAAATCAACCGAAGAAGCCATCAAGATCAGCGAACTCAATCTGGATCAGATCGACTATCTTCCCCCCTCTCGCGTTGAGGAGGTAAACCTGCAGGCCGTGGCATTCAACAAGATGCTCGATGGGCTGCGCTGGTTTGAAACCTATCTGCCCCGCACTCTGGTGCGGCAATTGTTGAATTCCGGAGACCCTGATGTTGTCAGGCCTCGCGAGGTCGAGCTGACTGTCATGTTCGCCGATATTGTGGGCTTTACGGCTGCGTCAGAAACGATGACACCGCAGGCCACGGCCGACATGTTGAACAGCCATTTCGCGATTTTGAACCGTTGCATCCAGGCCGAGGGTGGAACGCTCGACAAGTATATCGGCGACGCCGTGATGGCGTTTTGGGGCGCTCCTCAGGAACAAGTCGACCACGCCGAGCGGGCCTGCCGTGCAGCGGTGGCCATCAAGCACGCCCTGGCTGAGGCGAAAGTTGGCTATGGACTGAAGATTGCGATTCACACCGGTCCGCTCATCGTCGGGAACATCGGAGCGGTCGAGCGGATGAATTACACCGTGATCGGAGATACGGTTAACACCTGCGCGAGGATTGAGACTTTGGCCGGTGATCTTGCCACAGAAGAGCCAACCAACATCCTGGTCAGCGACGCAACTGCGCGACGTCTCAGCGCGTCGTTCCAGCTGGAACATGTCGGCGATTTCCATGTGAAAGGCCGGTCGAAACAGGTGACCGTCTACCGGGTCAAAACTGAATAGATGATGGGATCAGTGGTACTGTATTGGAACTGCCCGCCCTGTCCGATCTGTCAAGTTTCAGACCGGATCCCGTGGGTAAATGACCTGCAGGCTGTCCGTGTGAAATTGACCAATGCTCTTTTTCCATCTCCGGCCCGGCCACAGCAGTTCGGCTGTCAGATCGTGGGGATGGTAGGCTGCGGTGTAAAGGGTTCCGAACCCCTGATCGAAAGCCAGCGAATACAGCGGCGGCTTCAGAAAAGACCCGACAAAAACCTCTTTCGTCTCTGGGTGCAAAGTCAGGCGATGCAGCAGGAAACGCTCACGCTCGACAGTGGCGGTAAGGCGTGCATGGCTTTTCCATTCCACGCGCTCCTGATGGTTGGTGGAAACAGCAGCATGGGTGAAAAGCGTCGGCCGGTCCGGTGCAAGAAACGCCGTAAAGAACTGCCGGTCCCGGTTCAGGACCGTAACGTTGTAGCTCATGTGGCACGGGACCCGTAGCAGAACCTCTTTCGCCTCTTCCAGCGTCGAACATGTCTGCAACAGGTATCGCAGGATCAGGGGAACCCCAAAGCCTTCGCCGACCGCGCGGCGGCCACCGAATGTCAGGGAAACGGTTAGCCCTGCATCATTCATGCCATCCAGCAATCCAAACAAGCCATCCGAGGTGCCCATGACCTGACGCCCGTTCCATCCGGTCTTCAGGAATATTCCATCAAAGGCCGACGGGTTGTAGTCGTAGTTCCGCACCATCAACGGTTCTGGCCCCTGCCAAATCGCCTGGCTGCACCCCGCCAGATAGCGCGGCGGGCAAAAGAAGCTCAGGAACCGCGCCTCCAGATCGCCGGCGCCAAAGGCGGCGCACAGCATATCATACGGCTCGAGCATTTCCGGCATATATGTTTTCAGCGCATGACGGCACTCGGAATATGTCGGGCGTGATGACAACCCTTCGCTTGCCCACCATTTAAGGTAGGCATTTCGATATTCGGAGAAAATCCCGGACAGTTTCTGTCCGGGTTTCTTTTCTTCTACGGCGCGAAAGGTTAGTTTCATGCACTCTACATAATCTTAAACGCCGGATCCTCAAATGCCTGAGCCGATGGCAGCGGACGTGCCGAGAACGCGTTCTTGATGCCATTGATCCAATGCTTCGACTTTGCCGTAAGCTGAAAACCCTTGGTCATCGACCGGCCGCGTGTGACCAGGATGCCCAGATCGGCCCCTTCGTACCGGTAGTCGCCAACATTCGATATCCGCAAAAAGAACGCTTCGTCTTCGCTTTCCACCGCGCGCCGGTGATAGTCGAACCGGTCGAACACCACCCGCCCGTCCGGCAACATCTTGTAGATCCCGGATTCCGGGGCATTGGTGATGATATCGACCGTGTCCTCGGTGTGCTTGATCACCATTTGCGACCAGGAATCGATCATGTCGGGATCGGCCCAGCGTGCGTTCAGTTCCTCGACACCCAGGTTGAACGGCTTTTTCGAGAACTCCAGCAGGTGAAACAGGAACAGCGGCGCATCTGCATGCGCAAAAGCCGCGTGGTTGGTCATCGAGGACGCGCCCGTGATCCGGGGGTTGAGTTCGCCCAACCAGATGTCGCCGGTCTTTTTGTCGATCAGGAAATCCAGTTCGAAATAGCCGCGATATCCTTCCTTGCGAAGTTGTTCGCCAAATTTGAACGTCAGTTCCCGCGCTTTCTCGCGCGTCTTCGGCGGGAACGCGGTCGAGAAAATCTCGTTTCCGCACCAGCCTCCGCGATAGGGCGTCAATTCCTTGAACCCGACTAGTTCCGTCATCAGTGGGCCGACAATCGTGCCTTCCGACGTGGCGCAGGCTTCGATCGCCGAACCCCGGCAATCGATGCGTTTCATGATTTTGATTTCGCCCTGGCCCACGATCTCATGTTCGTGTTTGCGGAAATCGGCCTCGGACTTGATGAAAAAGGTGGTGTGGCCCGAGTCTCCAAACGCACTTTGCAGGACAAGATCGTCGCCAAGCCCTGCCTTCTTGCAGACCTTTTTCAACTGGTCATAGCTATCGACCTTGGACAGCGTGTTGGGAACCGACGGGACACCCGCCTTGTTGCCGACCCGGACAGTTTCGATCTTGTTGTCCATCTTGGTACGCAGCTTCGCCTTGGGGAACCAGACCTCGCCGCCCAGTTCCTTGACCAGTTTTTCCGTCTTTTCGTCGAACATCAGGAAAACGAATTTCGGCTTGCCGCCGCGCGCCTTGACGTAATCGACAACTTCCTTGTGCTGAAGCAGATAGTTGTTGATGTCTTCGATTGACTGAAACTCGTCATGGGGAAGTTCGGAAGGAACCAGAACGTTGGGATGGCGTCCGTCAAAGCAATCCATGTAGCAGATGTACTTGAAATTCTTGACCCATTCATCCAGACCGAGCAGGTTGAAATTGGTCGCCGAGACAAAGTAGATCGGGTCCGAATTCGTGTGAAAGTAACGGCGGATTTCCGAAATGTTCTTGAGTACCTTCTTGGGCATTTAACCTCTCCCCTGATATTATTTTTTGACGGACTCCAAGGCCTCTTGGGTAAACACGCGCAGACCCAGGTCTTCGCGGAAACCATGAATTTCACTGACGTCCAGCGCCCGCATGAATGACAGGATTTCCGGACTGATGACCTGACCGGGCACCAGAATCGGGAAGCCTGGCGGATAGGGAATAATGAAGCTGGACGAGACAAGCTCCTCACCCGCTTCAAGCCGCGCCATCAGCTTGTCATCGGTCGGAATATAGTCGCAGTTGTCCTCGTCATAAGCGAGGAAAAACGCGGTCCGGATATCTCCTTCGGGCGTATCTGATCCATCCCTGAAGGCATCGTGGAACCGGCTGAAATCCGGCAACGGCGGCACGTCTTCAACCAAAGCCTGGACCCGGTTTTCAAATGACCTGCGTTCCATTTTCGAGGCATCGTCCAAAAGCTCGTCCAGGTCATTGGCAATTTCGACCAGCACTTCGATCAGGTAGGCGACCGAGGATCGGGTTGTCCCGATATTGGTCATGAACAGCACGGTGTTCCGCGACGTCTTGTTGATCTGGATGCCATATTTGTCCATCAGGATCTTGGTCTTGAACGTGTCGCCGTCCCAGCCTGTTCCACCCACGGCCAGCGTAATGCGCGTCGGGTCCAGTACAAATTCGTCCTGACTCCACATCGTCCATTTATCGACCCAGCCGTGATCGGGATCGTAATAGGCCTGCACGCCGCTTTCCCGGTATTCTTCCGGGATCATTTCTCCGGCAGTCACCACCTTGAAATACTTCTGCAAAACCGGATGGTCCGAGATGGCGCGCCGGATCGACATGGCTGTCTCGATCTGCTTTTGCACAAATTCGAACCCTTCCAGTTCGACCTGTCGGCGCCCCACGTCCAGGGAAGCGATGATCTGGTAGTTCGGTGAAGTCGAGGTGTGGGTCATGTAGGCCTCGTGGAAAGCCTGCTCCACCTCGCCTTTGAAATCCTGATCGTTGACGTGAATCATCGACCCCTGCCGCAATGACGTCAGGGTCTTGTGGGTCGATTGCGTGGCATAGACGCGGACGCGGGCATCGGGTGGCGGAACCAGCCGGGTCCCGAGCAGCTTTTCATGGCTCGCACCCTCAAGCTTTTCCTGCTGGGCCGCCCAGGCGCTGGCCGCTTCCGGCGTGCGCAGCGTTTGCCGCAACACGTTGGCCACCCCCATGGCGGTACGCTGGCGGTAGGTCGGGTCAAACCGCGCAAAACCGAACCAGGCTTCGTCCCACAGAAAGATCAAGTCCTTCTTGATGGCCAGACACTCTTCCATGACACGCTGAACATTGTAGACAACCCCGTCGAAGGTGCAGTTGGTCAACAGCACCATCCGGACGCGATCCAGCTTTCCGGCATCTTTCAGCTTCAACAAGGTGTGCTTGATCTCTTTCAGCGGCACGGCACCGTACATCGAATGCTCGTGCAGCGGATAGCTGTCCATATAAACGACGCTCGCCCCGGCGAGAACCATGCCGTAGTGGTGCGATTTGTGGCAATCCCGGTCGACCAGAACGATATCACCTGGTCGAACGACCGACTGAACAACGATCTTGTTGCACGTCGAAGTGCCGTTAGTGGCAAAGAACGTGTGTTTCGCCCCAAAAGCGCGGGCGGCCATGTCCTGCGCTTCCTTGATCGGGCCGCGCGGTTCCAGCAGGCTGTCCAACCCGCCCGAGGTCGCGGATGTTTCAGCCAGAAAGATGTTCGACCCGTAGAATGCCCCCATGTCCTGAATCCAGTGCGAACGGCTGATCGATTTTCCACGGCTGATCGGCATGGCGTGGAAAACACCCGTTGGCTGTTTCGAGTATTCCTTGAGGGCCGAGAAAAAAGGGGTTTTGAATCTGCGATCGACGCCGCGAAGGATGTTGAGGTGCAGTTCCTGAAAATCCTCCTGATTGTAAAAGACCCGTCGGCAGCGGCCCAGGTCCAGCCCGGCAATATCTTCGGCAGAACGGTCTGTGACAAGATACGCGTCCAGTTCGGGTCGGATTTTTTCAATAAGCCGACAGGCTTCCGGTCCGTATTCATGCGGGTCGAGGCCGTCAACATCCTCGTCCTCGCTGACACGCGTCAGGTACTGATTCAGGATCGGAAGATCGATCTTCGACTTGAGCGACAAGCCCGGCCGGATCACCACGGCCTGAACGTTGTAGTTGAACAGAACCCCGATCAGGGCGTCCTCCAGCGACGGAACAATGACCGGTTCATAAATGAAGGAATCTTCCAGCCGACGCATGCGCAGCAGGTTTTGCCGCAGGAACCTTTCCTGATGTTCAGTGACATCGTCGACGATCAGCACCTCAAAATAGGGCCGCCCCAATGCACGGGCTTCTGGCGCAAGCGAGGCTTCGTCTTCATAATCTTCATTGTCTATTTCATCGGAAGACAGCGGAATCGACCGCCGCCGGTAAGCGCCCGACGTCAGCGCCCGCGCAATACGACGAACGCAGATCGACAGATCCTGAACATTGCCATTTTGCAGAAGACGCCGCAGATGCTCGAACGCGTGGATTCCGGGGAACGCCCAGTAAAGCTCGATCGGTTCCAGAACATCAAACAGATGCTCCGCCGTCGACATCAGCTTCTGGCTTTGGCGTTTTTCCCGGCCATGAAGGGCGAGGCCTTCAGCGGCCTCTCGTAAGGCGCTCCATCGATCAGCCCGAAGTTGCGTGGCGCTGTAATAATCTCGTAGGGACGGCAACTTCTTCTTCTGCGAGTGCAAGTTCAATACCTGCCTCCTTTCTGTCGCGTCCGGATCAGTGCCGCCTCCTGATCCGATTAATCCGAACCTGTCTTTCCGTGTAAGACAGAAAGGTTAGGCGGCGTCAGCAAATCTCTTTCCGCTTCTTCAATCGAAGTTCTGGGGTCGGATGCCAGCAAACCGCGATCCGATCCCTGCCGGGGAATTTCCAGCGGCCCGAGCGTGTTCAGGTAAGCATCGGCACCGCTTGTGCGATCATAAACCGTGAAATCCGCGTCGCGATCCCGGAAGCTCTTGAGAACTTGCCCAAGTCCCTTGAGACCGGTTTCCCGTTGACGCCGTACCTGGTCCAGATCGATTTCGATCGGGAACATGTCTTCCTGTCCGGCGGACTGATGCAACACTGTTGCTGATGGGTCGACCACCAGCGAACGACCGACACCACCGGCCCCCAGGCCATTCACGTCAATGACGTAACACTGAAACTGCGCCGCCGTCGCCCTTGCAATGGCAAGTTCCGCTTCGCGGTCAGTGGTCCCGGTCAGGACCGGGTGAAGCAGAACTTCGACGCCCTGACTGGTCAGTTGCCGCGTCGTTTCCGGAAACCAAATGTCATAGCAGATGGAAAGGCCGAAGCGCCCGACATTCGGAACATCAAAAACACAGAAATCAGTCCCGGCCGAAATCCCGGCCTCATACGGGCGGAAGGGAAACATCTTCGAATACTTGGCGACAATTTCGCCGTCGGGATTGATGACGACAGACGTGTTCAGAATACGCCCATCTTCGGTCTTTTCGAACATCGACCCGGGGATCAGCCAAATTCCGAAGCGGCGCGCATCCTCCTGAAACTGCAATATAGCGTCATTCGGGAAGGGCTGCGCGAAACGGTCCAGTGGCCCATAGGGCGCAAGTTCGGAAAACAGAACCATCTGAGTCCATGGAAACCGGGCCATCAGAATTTCAATACGATGGCGCATCGCCTCTACGTTCGAATGAAGCGCTGCGACGTGCATCTGAACGCCGGCGACCGCAAATGGAGTCATATTGGGCATCTCTCCCGAGTAAGCTGTCTGATCACCTTATTTTCAGGTGAACCCCGTTACCAGCCTGTTTTTTTGAGCACCCCAGATTTCTATCGTAAACTGTTTGATCGCTGGCACTCGTGAACTTAGCCGATGAGTGATTTAGGGAATTGGCAAGGTGCCAGTCTGTTCGTGTCTTGCGTCCATGCTAGGGCTTGTCGCCAATCTGCCCGCCCTGCCCCGGTCGGAATGGCAGCGCGATGATCGACAATTTTCCGGTCATTCATGTCGTATCACCCGATTGGCAAAATAGTCGTCTCGCTCCAATACATCGGCTTTTGAATACTTCTTGATCCGATTTCCATCTTCTCACCATATGTGCGAAATTTTCAAATTTTGCTCACTACTTCGAGCGTGACTCTAAATGACCTTTTATAACCGATAAGTATCGGTTATCGAGTCAATTGAAAAGCGAACTGAATTGACGCAGAATACGCGCTATGAGTACCCCTGCCCCATATCTCCCAGCCTCTTCTCCTGCACTGTCCTCAGCAGATCAGGACGCGCTGACCGATCTCTATGTCCGCGGCACGCCGGAAAACACATTACGAGCGTACGAGCGTGACCTGGTCTACATCACGGCCTGGAAGGCCGCTCGGATGGCCTCGATCCTCAACTGGCCCGAGAATGAAGAAGCCGCCCTCGCCTTCATCCTCGATCATGCCCGGGATCTGAACGACGCGCCGGAAACGGATGTCGCCCGCCAGACGGCAGAAGCGCTGATTGCACAAGGGTTGCGCAAGTCACTGGCCTGCCCGGCCCCCTCAACGCTGGACCGGCGTATCGCCTCCTGGCTGGCCTTCCACCGGATGAAGAACCTTCCCAGCCCGTTTGAGGCGCCGCAGGTGAAGCAAGCGCGGGCCAAGGCACGCCGCGCAGCAGCCCGCCCCCCTGCCCCAAAATCCGCCCACCCCATCACCCGCGATGTGCTCGAACAACTGTTGGCGACCTGCCGTGGCAGTCGTCGCGATTGCCGCGACCGGGCGATCCTGATGCTGGGCTGGGCCAGCGGCGGGCGCCGCCGCTCGGAAATCACGGCGTTGATGCGCGAGGATGTTTCCCTGAAGGAGTTCGCCAAGAGTGGCGTCATCTGGCTGTCCCTGCTGGAAACCAAGACCACCCAGAAGGGAGAAACCCCCAGACTGGTGCTGAAAGGCCGAGCAGCGCAGGCTTTAGTGAATTGGATCGAAGTTGGGCAGATCAACGACGGCCCCCTCTTCCGCCCGATCTCGAAAGCTGATCGGGTGCTGAACCGCCGCCTTTCCCCCGACGCGGTAGCGCAGATCGTCAAACATCGATTGAAGCTGGCCGGCCTGCCCGAAGACTTTGCCTCTGCCCACGGTCTTCGTTCGGGCTTTCTGACCCAGGCCGCATTGGACGGCGCCCCGATTCAGGCAGCCATGCGACTGTCCCTGCACCGCTCGGTCGCGCAGGCGCAGAAGTACTACGACGACGTCGATATCGCAGAAAATCCCGCTACGGACCTTTTGGGCTAACACGAAAAAGGGTGTTGGATTTTAGTCCAACACCCCACGGATGCTTCACATGATTTCTGGAGATTCTTACCCGTGGGTAAGATCATCCTCCTCTCGCAGGTATTCAATCATCGTTGCAATGGCGGCCTCCAGCCTAGCACGATCAACACGCGTAAAGTCCAGATCGTGCCTGATCTCCAACCGTCCACTCGAGGCCGAACACTTCGCAATCCCAGCGCGGCCAGACACCTGAAACGTCGTCTTCGCCCGGCGCGGCTTTCCGGGACTGTTCGGTTTCGGCCTGGCAACAGCTTCCGAGGCCTGTCCCAAAAAAGACCGGAGAATCGCAACCTCTCGTGCGTTGTCCCTGTCGGGTTCGCTCATCAACGCAGTGCTGACTGCGCGGATCAAACCCGGGTCAGAATCAAGCTTGCGCTTCAGTTCGACCCCCACATTTCGCGGGATTTCATTTGGGTGATTCAGAACCTTGTCCAGCCTGGTCAGCAGGCTCGCGAATGCCCGAATATAACTTCGCTTTGTGTAGCTTGCTGATTTGAAAAGAATCGAAACCGCCTTGTCCACATCCGCACAGTCATTGGCCGGATCCTCTGCGTAGGCCCGGGCCAACGCACCCATTTCCGCAAAGGAGATGTCCTTTCGGATCAGGTTTTCATCCACCATACGCCGATAGCTGCTGTCCAGATCAGCGGCGTCCGAAATGCCGGCCGGAATTTTTGCGTAGATGGAATCGCCGGTTTCTTCCAGCAACAAACGATAAGCGAAAAGGCGGCGCATCCCCTGAATCAGGTCAAATCGCCCGTCTGCGCGACGCTCCAGCCGGATCGGGTTGGAAAGACCGATTTCCCTGATCGACGCTTTCAACTCCTCCAATTCCGGATCCGAACCGGGTTTGCGATCGCGCGTCAGTTTTTCTGTAACGACGTCTGACAGGGCTACACGTTCCGTCACCAGTCCTTCGGCCCGCAGGCTCACCAGTTCATGCGCAAGCCTGTCATTTTCCGCGCGAATGGCATCCTCGGTTGACTGCTGATCGCGCAGAGCACCAGCATTCTCCGAGATTGCTGCGGCCATCGGACCCCGCCGCTTCTCCAGAACTTGGTCCGGAACCTTACCCACGGGTATGTCTTCCATGGCAGGCATATCAATGTCGAACATTCTGCGTTTGCGGGTCATGCGTCATCCTCCAGCTTATCCCAGGCCGACAGCATGACGCCCCGAAACTCTTCATATACGTTGTCAAAGGTCGATCGTGCGCGGCGCCAGGTTTCCCGGGTCATCTCTCGGTAATCCATCTCGTAGACCGAACTGAGGAAACGACCGGATTGTTCAACCGCGCGGGTCATCTCGACCGGGTGCTCGGCCACGTGTTCCCCGAACACCTTTCGAAATGCGTCGAACATGGCGTGGTGCAGGGCGTTGCCGGGCTCATATCGCGTCAGCAGAAAGCGCAACTCACAGAAGGTCTTGGGAAGCCCGATCTTACCCGTGGGTAATGTTTTGTCGAACCCATAAGCGAGGTCCTCCAGAGCTTCAGCAAGCTGGCCAATGAACGAGGTCGTGGAGTCGTATTCCCAGTAACCCGGGCCGGATGGGACATACAGCATGTCCGCCGCAAACACTGCGTTCATCGACTGGTAGCCAATGGCAGGCGGGCAGTCGAACAGGATCAGGTCGTAAGAGTCATCGGGGATCTGGTCCAGATAACGCGATACTGCCGCAAAGAACGACCATTCCGGATTCAAGTGCCGGTACTGAGCCGAGGCAAACTCGACAAAAGCGGCGTTGGCGCAGGACGGGATGGCGTCGATGCTGGACCAGGACGTCTGCTTGATAAAGTCACCGATCCGCAGATCACCGAGCCCCATGTCCGTAATCGATGGCGGCAACTCGCGGCGGGGCAGGGCGGTCCCGGATTCGGCGGCGGCGGGGCGGTTGTTCATCCGTTGGGTCTCGCGGATAAGATCACGCGCCATAATGCCCCAGACCGTAAAGTCTTCGGCAACATCCGTCAGGCCCATCGAATGGCTCAGTGTCGCCTGCGGGTCGAAATCCACCACCAACACCCGGTAGCCATCCAGTGCCGCGGCATGGGCCAGATGCAACGCCACCGTAGACTTGCCCGCGCCACCTTTGAAGTTGGCTACAGCGGCACGGATGGCACGCTTGCCGGCCGGGCGGGGCGGCATCAGGGTCTTGCGGTTCACCTTCAACCGCCGACGCAGCTCGTTGACTTCTTCCAGGCTGAACCATCTCTGCCGGCCATCTGGCTCCACCTCACCACTGGGCAGGGTCGGGTCCGAGGCCAGCTTGCCCCGAAATGTGGATTGGTTGACCTTAAAGATCAGCTCCGACACTTCCCAGCTTGAGAACCGGCGGAGGGTCTTCTCCATCTCAGGGCTAAAGGTCTGCTGGCGAATCCAGCCCTGCAATTTGAGCGACTGATTACGCAATGCATTCAGGTCTTCGTGCGTGTACATGCCTCGGGTCTCGTTTCTTAGGACGTTAAATTTTGTGGTTTTCATATTTACGCTTGATTTGCAGCTTTGGCAAAAGAAATTATGATGGGATGACAATCTTACCCACGGGTAAGAAAACAAGGGCCATCGGCACGTGGGCCGATTCGATTCGCGACGCTGACGAGGAAAGGCGCTCGCTAGGGCGAACGCTCCAGAATTAGGGGGTCAATAAGTTCGAATATACAGCATTTAGGGGGACAAAATACCCAAATAAGGGGACAGACAGGGTGTCCCCTATCACCAATACTTCACCAATTTCTTTTCTTTTTTGATTGCCGGAAATAAATCCCCAACCGCCCAAAACAAGACAGCTCTTGACAGAATCGATGCACTGGACGCTAATTGGGACATCATCACGAAAAGCGTTGGAAAAGCGCGAGGCGGTAAGCAACCGCGTGAGGCAGATAGAGCGGTGAGGGACAAATGCAGGTTGCAAAACCGGTCGGGCGCAATGCCTCGGCCCTGAAATATGACATTCTATCGGCGCTGTCTGTCCACGCGCTGTCTGGCGACAAGCATCGCCAGCGCAGCATTCTTCGCATAATGGTTCTGATCACCACCCGCTACAACTGGCGCAACAACGAACTGTCAATCGGGCGCGAGGAAATTGCGCGCCTGTGGTCCGTGGATGAACGGACCGTCAAACGCGAGATGGCCAAGCTGCGCGGCAGGGGGTGGATTTCAGTCAAGCGACCGGCAGCACGGGGGCGGGTTGCGGTCTATGAACTGGATCTGAAGCAGATCATGATCGACACCGAAGAGATCTGGCCCACTATTGGCAGGGATTTTCAGGACAGGATGGGGCAGGCCCCGGCCGAAGAAACCAACATCATACCGTTCAAATCCAAACCTCCGGCTCCGGAAACAGGCGACGATGACGTCTGGCGGTCGGTCCAGGCGTTTCTGTATGAACGCGACCCAGAGCTTTGGTCCAGTTGGTTCCAGCATCTGGTCGAGGCTGGCAGGGCAGGGGGGGTGGCCACCCTGATTGCGCCTAGCCGTTTCATGGCGGATTACATTTCGCAAAAATGGACAACCCGCGTTTTGGCCGCGTATGCGCGTGTGGACCCTTCTGTCCGAACCCTGCGGATCGACGCTGCGGAATAAGTCAGCGAGGGCAGGCAAGACCAGCTGATAACCATACGGGTCACCGGCGTCGCCTCTGATTGCGCCAAACGAAGGTTTTCTGAACATCGCGGTTGCGATGCTGAGCATTTGAGGAGATGTAATCAAATATGGGTGGTGCGCAAAATGCCTGATTTTTGCGTATCAGTATCTGACTGAAGCTGTAACGCATGTTTCCGGAAAGACCTGGAAGTTCCGTAGTACGTGGCCCGTCTCAGCCAACATGGTCCAAGATGGCCAAATCACGCCGGGCTTTTCTACTTTATACAGTTGATCCAAATGGCCGGCTTCCGTCACGATACTACGCGAAGAAAATGTCGGGCGTTGTCTTCAAGGCGATGGCCGCGTGCCCGGTGGTCAACGGATCCTTGCACTCGTAAGAAAAACGGTCTTGTCCATTTAGCTGGTGTCTTGTGGAACGCTGTGTCGCAATTCGTCTGCCCCACACGCGACGAGGGTCTTCCGCCCTCGGCTGTACAAAACCAAGCGGCAATCCAAGGTGCATTTCTGGCAGGTGAGGGGCCACGCGAACCACGGGGCAACGACCAGGCATTCCATTGGTAAATGCCTGCGTCGCATCAGGAAACAATAAATGATTAGGTTTAGCCTAATGTTTGGTGAGGAACTCAATTCTTCAGAGGTTCCGCCGCTCCGTATATACCTGTGCCAAATTTCGCGGTACTTAGGGAGGCGGATGTGTCTGACAGTGGAAATGTCGCGATTGACGTGCGGGATGCGGTCAAGCGCTACGGCGACTTTACGGCGCTGAAAAGGATCTCACTGTCGATCATGGACAATGAGTTCTTTACGCTTCTGGGGCCGTCGGGCTGCGGCAAGACCACTTTGCTGCGGATGATTGCCGGGTTCGAGGACGTGACCGAAGGCGCCATTTTCCTGTATGGCGATGAGATTGAAAACCTGCCACCGAACAAGCGCCCGGTGAATACGGTGTTCCAGAACTATGCGCTGTTTCCGCATATGACCATTCTGGACAACGTGGCTTTTGGGCTTGAGATGCGCGGTGCGTCGAAGTCTCAGGCGCGCACGAAAGCCGGTGAAATGCTGGAACTGGTGCAGCTCAGCCAGTTTTCGGCGCGCAAACCAAGCCAGCTTTCGGGCGGCCAGCAACAGCGGGTCGCGTTGGCGCGTGCATTGGCGCCACAGCCCAAAGTGCTGTTGCTGGACGAGCCGCTATCCGCCCTGGACCTTAAACTGCGCAAGGCCATGCAGCTTGAACTGAAGCACCTGCAGCGGGAAACCGGGATTACCTTTATCTTCGTGACGCACGATCAGGAAGAGGCGCTGACCATGTCCGATCGCATTGCGGTGATGTCAGCAGGTGAAATGCAGCAACTGGGCGCGCCGACGGATATCTATGAGCGACCGCGCAACATGTTTGTTGCCGATTTCATCGGCGAGACGAACCTGCTGGAAGTATCCGTCGACGGGCTCCGGGACGGTCGCGCGATCTGTCATCTGGGCGGCGGGCACGAACTGACCTGTGATCAGGTCGAAGGTGTCGGGGTGGGGTCAAAGGTTCACATGTCGATCCGACCCGAGCGTCTGTACATGTCCGACAAACCGGTCGAAAGCGAAAGCCTCAAGGGGCGCGTGAAGGACAACATATTTGTCGGCACCGACATCACCACGATCGTGGATCTGCAGGACGGACCCGATTTCGTGGTGCGCACGTCGAACTCTGATCGCGGCAACAAGCGCATCTTCGAGCCGGGCACCGAGATGTTCGTCAACATGGAGGTGGGGGCCGCGCGCCTCCTGGTGGACTGATGGCCGCCGGTGCAGCAAGCGGCGGCAGCGCAACGACCGACACCTATAAGGAGGCCCGCACTTGGCTGCTGTTGCCTGCATGGGTGACGCTGAGCATTTTGGTCCTGGCACCGGTGTTCATGATGCTGGTCTACTCGTTCCTGACGAAAGAGTTCCGCGGCGGCGTGATCTGGGAGTTTTCGCTGGCCGCTTATGATCAGTTCTTCTTTGACCGTGGTCTGTTCGGGGATGAACCGCCCAAGATCGAATGGACCTACCTCACCATCTTCTGGCGTTCGATCTGGCAGGCGGGCGCGGCGACGGTGCTTAGCCTGGTGATCGGCTTTCCGACGGCCTATTTCATTGCCACCCGGCCCGAAAACATGCGGCCCGTCTGGGTGTTCCTGATCACGATCCCGTACTGGGTGAACCTGCTGATCCGGACCGTGTCGATGAAATTCCTGCTGCGCGACCAGGGTCCGCTGAATGATTTTTTGATCAGCATCGGTTTGATCGACAGCCCCCTGCATATCGTCAATACCAACTTCGCGGTGCAACTGGGCCTGTTCTATTCCTATCTGCCCTTCATGGTGCTGCCGATCTACGCGGCGGTGGAACGCTACAACTTCGCGCTGAGCGAGGCGGCAGCGGATCTGTATGCAACCAAGTGGACGACTTTGCGGCGCATTCTCCTTCCGGCGGTGAAGCCCGGCGTGATCGCCGGATGCATCCTTGTGTTCGTTCCCTCAATGGGTTCCTTCCTTGCCCCCGACCTGCTGGGCGGCGCCAAGAACTTTATGATCGGCTCGCTGATCGAGGAACAGTTCAAGGGCAATGCCGGTAACTGGCCGTTTGGCGCGGCTGCGTCGATGATCCTGCTGACCATGGTTCTGATCCTGCTGATGCTGTTTGCACGGCAACAGGCCAAAGCCGAGAAAGCGGAGGGCTGACCGATGGCAAGCAAGCAATTCGACATCAAGTCCTATCGCGGCTTCAAAGGTATCACCCTGTTGTGTCTGATCGTTCTGTATGCGCCGCTGCTGGTCGTGACGATCTACAGCTTCAATGCCTCGCAATCACTGACAAACTGGGAAGGTCTGTCGCTGCGCTGGTATGCGGACGTGTTCACCGGACCGGAAAGCGATAAGTTCAAGCAGGCCGCCAAGAACAGTTTTATCATCGCCATCGTTGCAGCCACAGTGTCGACGTCAATTGCGACACTGGCGGCGACCGGAATGGTCCGGGGCGGCAGGTTCAAGCTGCGCACCCTGTCATTCGGCCTGATCAGCCTGCCACTGATGGTGCCCGAGATTGTGACGGCCGTTGCAACCCTGATCTTTTTCAATTCGATCGGATTTGAACGCGGCATCATGACCATCCTGCTGGCTCATATCGCGTTCTGCATTCCCTTTGCCTATTTGCCGATCTCGGCCCGGATGCAGGGGATCGAGGACAGCTATGAACAGGCCGCGCAGGACCTTTATGCCACCAAGCGGCAGGCATTTACCAAGATTCTGCTGCCGCTGATGATGCCCGGTATCATCTCGGGCTTCCTGCTGGCTTTCATCGTCAGCCTGGATGACTTCATCATCACCAACTTTGTCAAAGGCGCGGGTGTCGAAACCCTTCCGACGGCGATCTTCGGTTCGGTCAAACAGGGGCTCAAACCCAATATCATGGCGATTTCGACCATGCTGCTGGCCGTGTCCGTCATCATGGTCACGATCAGCTACTTCGTCAGCAAAACTGACAACACGAAATAACCAACAGAGGGAGAACACAATGAAACATATGATGAAAAGCGGCGTCGCCGTGCTGGCCCTGACTTTGGGCGCAAATGCAGCGGCAGCCGAGGGCGAACTGGTTGTCTATCACTGGTTCGAATACATCCCGCAGGAGCTGATCGACAAATTCTCTGACGAAACCGGTATCGAGGTGACCATGGACACCTACGATTCAAACGAGGCGATGCTCGCCTCGCTCAAGGCTGGCGGGATCGGTACCTATGACGTTTCGGTGCCGGGCGATTACATGGTGTCGATCATGGCAGGCGAGGGCATGCTGGACACGATCGAAGACGGCGAACTGAAGAACAAGGGCAATATCGAACCAGAATGGGCCGATCCCAGCTTTGACCCTGGCCGCAAACATTCGATCCCGTATCAGTGGGGCTCGACCAGCTTTGCCGTGAACCGCGACGTCTATTCCGGCGACATCCAGACCACCGACATCCTGTTCAACCCGCCGGCCGAGTTGCAGGGGCGGATCAACATGCTGGACAGCCAGGGTGAGGTCATGGCCATGGCGGCGCTGCACATGGGCATCCCGCAGTGTTCCACCGACCGCGAACAGCTCAAGGCGCTGAACGCCATGCTGCAAGAGGCCAAGCAGCACTGGTCATCCTTCAACTCGGACACCGCCAAAGAGGTTTTGGTCTCGGGCGATGCGGCGGTCGGCCAGATCTATGACGGGTTCTCGGCCAAGGCGCGCGAGGAAGGCGCAAATGTCGAATATGCCTATCCGACCCAGGGCTATATCGCGTGGATGGACAATGTCGTTCTGCTGAAGGATGCGCCGAACCGTGACAACGCTCTGAAATTCATGGACTTCCTGCTGGAGCCGGAAAACATCGCCGCTGTCACCAACTTTGCTCGCTATAACGCGGGGGTCGCAGGCGTCGAAGAGTTCCTGGACCCCGCGCTTGCGACGCAACCGGAAAAGAACCCGCACGACAAGGTCGGCCCCGGTGTCTTTATCGAGGTTTGTTCGCAGGAAGTTCAGGCCGTCTATGACCAGATCTGGACAAATCTGAAGAAGTAAACTCTCCCCGTGCAATAAGCACCAATTTACCGGGCGGCCAGGCCGCCCGGTCTTTTACTCTATCGGTACTGCGACGAGTTTGAGCAGCAGCAGGAAAAGCGCACGCTCGGTGATGATGTCCAGCTTGCGATAGGCGCTTTTTGAGTTTGCGCAACGCTGCATCCATGGTGGTGCAGGTTCGGCGCTGCCGTTGGGTACGGCTGTTGTGCTGACGTCAAAAAAACCCGAAGATCACGTCTATCAGAACCTGATTGTGTGCGGGGACGAGTGGGAGGCGCAGGCGTCCATGCCGGACACCGCTGGGCACGGGACCTGGATAGCAGCGAGAGGCCGGTGCCGAAAATTCTGCCGATGCCACTGCGTTAAAAAAGGAGGAAAGCATGACCAAACCTATCCGCTTGCTGGCCGATGGCCACCCCGAATCCGGCTTTGTCCCGTCTTCCCTAGTGGCTGACGGTGATTTCACCACCTCGGACAAGACCGAGACCATAAGCAGCTTTTTCGAAAGCCGGGATGAGAAGATTTCGGTAGGGGTATGGGAATGCGCGCCCTGTCGCGAGGATATCGAGGCTTATCCGGTGGATGAGATGATGACCGTGATCTCGGGTTCGGTCACGCTGACCGGATCGGACGGGGTGGCGCAGGTTTTTGGGGCCGGAGACACCTTTTTTGTACCCAAAGGCACGCCCTGTACGTGGGAAATCACGCAGACATTGCGCAAGTTTTACATGATTGCGGAATGACAGGCGCGCGGCGCTGGTTACCGTGCGCCGCGCAAGTTTCGCAAGACCGCCAGAACGGCGATGAAAATGAACATGACCTCGATCACGATTGCGCCCGGATTTGGCCGATGGATCAGGGAAATCATGACCAGTGATCCGCCCAGAATGTTCCAGGCATTGAAGGGTATCTTGTTTGCGGGAAGGACATTGCATGTCGCCAGATAGTAGACGCACACGATAACTGCCGACCCCAACAGGCCGATTCCGTCAACAAGAGTGAGGTCCTGCAGCAATTCCATATCCGATCTCAGTGGCTGATATCGGCCAGGATACGGTCCATCATCGCGTCACAGGCGCTGAGTTGCCCGAGGTCCAGATATTCGTCCGGCTTGTGTCCTTGCCTTTCCATTGATCCCGGCCCGCAAACGACGGTGGGGATGCCCAACTCGCTGAAAAACCCGGCCTCGGTGCCAAACGCGACCTTGGTGGTCGCGTTGCTTTGCGACAGCTTCAGGGCATAGCCGATGACGGCATCCGTGTCGGGCACGTCCAGACCGGGATAGGCGTTATATTGTTCGACCTCGACGCGCGCCTCGGGGCATAGGTTCTGATACGCCGCACCAACTCTGTGGGCCGCACCCTGTATCTGGTCGAGGATATCTTTGCCGCGGTCTGATGCCAGATGCCGGTATTCAAAGGTCAGCTCGGCGCGGTCCGCCACGATGTTCAAAGCCTTGCCGCCGGACATCATGCCGACGTGAAAGGTTGTGTAGGGAATGGAATATTCCGGGTCGATGTTTCCACTTGCGGCATAGGTTTTTTGCAGGGCGCGCAACTCATTCACGAAATCAGTCGCCAGGTGCAGCGCGTTGACGAATTTCGGCGCCAACGCCGAATGACCACTTTGCCCGTGGCACACAGCCCGCAATGCGGCTTTGCCCTTGTGTCCGACAGCGACCTGCATCTCGGTGGGCTCGCCCACAAAGCAGGCGCGGGGCTGACCCAGCATCGGCGCCAGCCGGTCCAGCATGTGCTGAATGCCAACGCAGCCGACTTCTTCGTCATAAGACAATGCAATCCTGAGCGGCTCGCGCAGGTTCGAGGTGCCCGTGCGGTCGGCCAAAGCCATGACCGAGGCCACATAGCCCTTCATGTCCGTTGTGCCGCGCCCGTAAAGCCGGTCACCTTCGCGGGTCAGCCGGAAGGGATCCCTGGTCCAGCTTTGCCCTTCGACCGGAACGACATCGGTGTGCGCGGACAGCAAAACGCCATCTCCGTCCGGTCCCTTTTCGGCATAAAGCCCGGTTTTTTCCCCGCCGGGGTCGGTGATGCGGTGAACAGCAAAACCGCGCGCCTCAAGAAACGCTTCGACATAGCTGGCCAGCTCAAGGTTCGAGTTCTTGCTGACCGTATCGAAGCCGACCAGCTTTTCCAGAATTTCCAGCGAAGACGTCATACGCTTTGTGCCTGTGATTTGGATGAAAATACCCGTGTTGTGCACAGCCTATACGACCTGCAAAAAACATAAATCCGGGATTGGCGAACCAGAGGTTAGGATAAAACGAAGCTGATATCAGCCCGCTTTCTGATTGCAGAGACCCGGGAGCGTGCCGGACTTCTCGGCTTGTTCACAATGCTCGACAAAGGCCTTCACCGTGTTGGTCTCATTCTCGGCCCGTGCTGTGAGCAACCCAAGATGCATCGGTCTGAGATCCCCTGCCAAAGGAACGAAGATCAGCTTTTTGCCATCGGGCGACAGCACATTCAGGGGGCGGATATTTGCGATCGAAAATCCGAAGCCATTGGCCACGAGGGACCGCATCACGGACATGTCGGCAGTTCGTTCCCCGATATTCGGTTTGATATTGGCATCCCGGAAGAAGGACAGGAAATACTCACCACTGAACGGCAGGTCCAATAGCACCATTGGGCTGTCCTGAAGATCGGGGATCGTCAGCTCTGTCCGGTCGGCCAGCGGGTGGCCTTCACCCAGGACAACATATGGCGGCAGCTTGTGAAGGGGCCGGAATTCCAGATCGGCAGGTATATCCAGATCATAGGTCAGCGCGATATCCAGTTCTGCCCGGCGCAACTGGCTGAAGATTTCCGCCTGATTGAGTTCGCGCTGCTCGATGCGGACGTCGGGGTATGTGATCTCGAATTCCCGCCGCAATCCGGGCAGGACGATCTGCGCAAAGGTCATTAGACAACCCACAGAAAGGATGCCCTGAACCTTGCCGGTGATTTCACCTGCCAGCGTCGCCAGAAGTTCGGCCTCGCGCAGAACGAATTCGGTGCGTTCCATGAACTTGTGCCCGGCCTTGGTCAGTGACAGGCCCCGTGCGTGTTCACGCACGAACAGATTGACGCCGAACTCAAGCTCAAGCTGGGTGATCGCCGCCGAGATCGACGGCGACGAGACATTCAGTTTGTCGCTGGCAGCGGCGATGCTGCCTGCCTTTCCAACGGCCACAAAGTATTCCAGCTGCCGCAGCGTGTATCTGAAAGGCAATGGCGCATCCCCGCGTGGTTGCGGATCAAGCCGTGTACTTGATCCACGTGGTCTTCAAAGCAGTATACTTTTCAAGCGAGTGCAATGACAAATCCCGTCCGAAGCCCGATTGTTTCATGCCGCCAAATGGCGTTTGGGCAGACAGGGCGTCAACGGTGTTGACCGAAACAGTGCCGACCATCAACTTGTCGGACACCCGGCAGGCGCGGCTGAGGTTGTCGGTCCAGACCGAGGCCGCCAGACCGTAGATCGAGTCATTCGCCATGGCGACGACCTCATCCTCGCTGTCAAAGGGAATGACCGACAGGACGGGACCAAAGATTTCATCGCGGGCCAGAGGGTTGTCGTGGCTCACGTCGTCAAAGATGGTGGGCTGAACAAAGCAGCCTTTGCCGTCTACGGTGACACGCTCGCCGCCTGTCACCAGATTGGCCGATTTCTTGCCTTCTTCGACGAAACGGATAATGCCTTGCGTCTGCTTTTCGTCGACGATGGCACCCATTTTCGAGGCCGGGTCCAGCGGGTCGCCCGGCTGCGTCGCCTGCGCCCGTGCGATCAGCTTTTCGACGAAGGCATCCTTGATCGAGCGTTCGACATAAAGCCGCGAGTTGGCCGAGCAGACCTCGCCCTGATTGAAGAATATTCCAAAGGCGGCCATGTCGGCGGCGGTGTCCAGATCCTCGCAATCGGCAAAGACCAGATTGGGGCTTTTGCCGCCGGTTTCCGGCCAGATCTGTTTCAGGTTCGACTGCCCCGAATACTGCATGAACATCTTGCCGATGGCGGTCGAGCCGGTGAAGGCCAGACAATCCACATCCATATGCAGACCCAGCGCGCGACCGGCCGTCGCGCCATAGCCCGGCACGACGTTGAAGACCCCGTCCGGGACACCGGCCTCGGCGGCCAGTTCGGCCAGGCGCAATGCCGAAAGTGGCGATTGCTCGGCCGGTTTCAACACAACCGAGTTTCCTGCGGCCAGCGCGGCGGCGGCTTTCCACGTGGCCATGTCCAGTGGGAAGTTCCATGGGGTAACGGCGCCAACGACGCCAAGGGGGACGCGACGGACCAGTGCCAGATCGCCGGGACCGGTGGGGGCAACCTCGTCATAGACCTTGTCAATGGCCTCGGCATACCACTGGAAGAAATGCGCGGACCCCGGCGCGTCGATGGTGGCGGCATCAGTGACCAGCTTGCCCATGTCGAGGCTGTCCAGCAGCGCCATCTCTTCCAGATTGTCCCGGATCAGATCGGCCAGTTTCAGCATCACCGCCTTGCGGTCCCCCGGTGCCATACGTGACCAGCGGCCATCTTCGAACGCAGCGCGTCCCGCGGCAACGGCCCGGTTGACGTCCTCTTCGTCACATTCCGCAACTTTGGTCAGAACCGCGCCGGTGGCCGGATTGACGCTGTCAAAGGTCTTGCCTGAGGCCGCATCGACGAACGAGCCATTGATGAAGGCCTGCCCCCGGAACGACAGACCGGCGGCACGGGCTTTCCAGTCTTCGTGTGAATAGTCCAACATTCTGTCTCTCCCTGATTACTGGTCGCCGGGAACGCCGTAGGACGGCGCCTCGCGCGGGTCGAGTGCGCGCTGGATGTAGGCGTCCAGTTGTGGCTTGTAGATATTCCAAGCGGTTGCAACAGCCTCGATGGGACAATCCTCGGTCCAGTCGCAGCGCAGATCGGCCACCGGCCAGCTAACTTTGTCGACAATCTTCAGGCCTGCGGAATGCACCGGACCTGCCTCGCCACCCGCAGCAAGTCCCGCGCGCATCGCGGCAATCAGGCGGTCGCCGATATGGCCCGAGGCCGAAAGGAACCCATCGACGATGGCCTGCGGAATGCCGTCATTGTCCAGCAGGTTCCCGCCCGATGCGACGTTCTCGGCCTGCGCCTGTGTCCAGATACCAAGGCTGTTCGGGCCGGAGTGAATTGCGGTGCGCCCGGCCGTATCTACAGCCAGCACCTGACGGTATTCGATGAATTTTGCGCCGGCCTTCATGGCCTCGATAGCCTCGGGTGCGGTCTTGCCCTGTTCCATCAGGTCCAGCGTCAGCGGACCAAGGCTGGGGTCGGTCACGTTCTGCGTTGCGACCGCCCCGACTCCGGCGCGGGCAAAGGAACAGCGGGCCGCCACGGCGGGCGACGAGGAGGAAATCGCTAAGCCAAACATTCCGGTTTCAGCGCAACGGGCAACCAATGAAAAAGTCATTCAGGTCTCCTTGAATCACAGCAACCGGACCGCGCGTGAGAGCAAGAAAGGGACGCGGTCCGGTCTGTCGACTGATCGAAACGATCAGTCAGGGATAACGGCGGTGCCGTCGATTTCGACCAGCCATTCCGGACGTGCCAGCGCCTGAACCACCAGACCGGTCGAGACCGGGTGAACGCCTTTGATGTATTCGCCCATGGTGCGATAGACGGCCTCGCGGTGGCGGACATCGGTGATGTAGACGACGACCTTGACCAGATGCTCCATCGAGCCGCCGCATTCCTCGATCAGCTGCTTGATGTTCTGCATCACTTTGTGGGTCTGCTCGACCGGGTCGTGACTTTCGATGTTGACCGCATCGTCCAGGTTCTGCGGGCACTGGCCACGCAGGTAGACGGTCTTGCCACCCTGAGTCACAACGGCCTGGCAAAGGTCGTTGTCGAGGTTTTGCTCGGGGTAGGTGTCGGAGGTATTGAATTTGCGGATACGTGTATGCGCCATGTCGGGGTCCTGTCTTCTTACTCTGCTGCGGGGGCAATGATGGCTGCTTCGCCGTCATAATCGGCATAGGCCCGCTGGATCGCGATCTGATCGGCAATGTATTTCGCATCGTGCCAGACGCCCCACAGGAAGGTCGAGCCGCGGCGCGACTGCCAGGGCAGGCCAAGGAAATACACGTCCGGTTCAACCGAAACCCCGCGCTGATGGATCGGCGCGCCTTTGTTGTCGAAGGCATTGGCCTTGATCCAGCTGAAATCCTGACGGAAGCCCGTGGCCCAGATGATCGTGGTAATGCCTTCCTTGGTGAAATCGACCGAACCGAGCGGATTGGTCAGGCTGTCGGGATCGGCGAAGGCTTCGCGGGCCTCGGGTTCTTCCGGAAGATCAAGCCCGGTGCGGTCCACATAGGCGTCCGCCAAATCCAGCATTTCGTGATAATTGGCATCGCCAGCGGCCACATTGCGCTGCAAATCGTCGGCAAAGCTCAGAACGCCGTTCTCGAAGCTTTTTGTCATGCCAACCAGGGTAACGCCTTCGTTGCCAAGACGACGGAAATCCATTGTGTGTCCGCCATATGCGCCGCTGACCGAGATGGTCACGTGTTCGGTTCCCGGCTTCATCGCGGCCACGTCCCACAGGCCCAGAACGCCCAACCACCAGACGAAATCCCGGCCTCGGTAGCGGCGCGGCGGGCGGTCATGCGGTCCAACCGACAGAAACACCTTGCGGCCGGCCCGGTTCAGCTCATCCGCGATCTGTGCGCCGGATGATCCGGCACCGACGACCATCACGGCACCTTCGGCCAACTGGCCGGGGTTCTTGTAGAAAAACGAGTGAATCTGGTCGACACCTTCCGTTTCCGGCACAATCGGCGGGATCACCGGATGCTGGAAAGCGCCCGTAGCGGCAACAATGCGCTTGGCATGGATTTCACCGGCCGAAGTTTCGACACGGAAGCCGCCCTCGCCGGGCATACGCTCGGCCCTGAGCGCCTCGACGCCTTCGCGGATGGGCGCGTTCACCATTTCGGCATATTCGACAAGATAGTTGGCCACCCGGTCTTTCGAGACAAAGGCATCCGGATCGTCGCCCTTGAACAGCAGGCTCGGGAAACGATCGTGCCAGGCCGGGCCGTTGGCGACCAGAGCATCCCAGCGACCGGTACGCCATGCCTCGGCCGTCCGGTTCTTTTCCAGAATGATATGCGGAACATTGTTGTTTCCCAAATGCTCGCTGAGCGCGATACCGGCTTGACCGCCACCAACAACCAGTGTGTCCGTTTTCTCGATGGGCATGTTTCGTTTCCCTTTGACTGTATCTCGGTCCGACACAAATGGCCGGGCAAACTCATGGCTGAACTGGATAGGGTCTGTCAGACGGCTCCAAATATGGAGGCCCCTGTAATCACCGATTTCGGAGGACGGCGTGCAGTCGTAAAAGTGACCATTGTTCGGGCGACGGTCACTTCGCGATTACAGCTTTCCGTGCCGATCCAGCACGCCTTGCGCGTTTCGTGAGGAACGTTCCACAAGTTGGAATTGGGCGAAATTACTGTCTAGCTTACCCTTAGTTAGGTTTTGGCTAATCTGGCAGGATTTACGCTTGTTTTGATTGCAGTTGGCCGTGATCGGACAGGTACGGTGCGATCAGATAAAACAGCTCTCCCTGCGAAGAGATCTGGCATTTCCTGTAAAGCTGCTTGCGTATGACTTTGACGGTTTGCGGGCTGATCCCAAGCGTGAGGCCGATGGAAACCGATGAATGCCCCTGCAGGATCAAAAGTGCGATCTCAGCTTGCCTTGCGCTCAAGCTGATCTCGAGTTCCGAGGACAGTCGGTGACGCAAAAGATCGACGACATCTTCCGGCGTGTCTGAGCCCTGCGGTCTGAGGTCCGACCAGTTCTGCCTGACCAGCGCATTTACAACCGGGGCCAATTGCCTTGCCTGTTCAAGATCACGGGATGAAAACCGTGATGCGGTGGTCGCATCCCGCCCCAGACAGACGGTCATCGACACGCCCTGCGTCGGAGACGAGAAGAATGCGATCTCATCGGCGAGCGTGGTGCGTTGATAATAGGATTTGTAGTACTCGTTGCGATGAAACTGGTCCGGGGCAATGTCGCTTAGCCGATACATCCCATCTGCCGCGTCTGCCGCGTGCAGGGAATAGAACGGGTCCAGCAGGTAGGCGCCTGTTACATAGTGGCTGTTCATACGTTCAAAAACGCGCTTCTCGCTGGCTTGGGTCAGAAAGACCTCTGGTTGTTGGCTTTTGAAGAAAGCGACGATGGTCATGTTATCGATACGCAGGCAGGCGCCGAGCCAGTTTTGCAATCGCTGGGCAAACCCGGTGGTACCTATGGACAGGATTGTGTCCGCCAGAAGCTCTGGCTTGGGCATGTGGTCCACGGCGCTATACCTCTTTGGGGGTATATACCCCCTCATGATCCATGATCTACCATGATTGTCGAAATAAGGGGGTATATCCAGCGCGAAATACGCTCTGACCATCAGAATTTCGGCCCGCCACAGGGCGATACCGCCAGATGCCTAAGGGAGATCCAGCAATGCGCGATCCACGCTATGATGTTCTGTTCGAACCGATGAAGATTGGCCCGCTGACCGCCAAGAACCGCTTCTATCAGGTGCCGCACTGCAATGGCGGCGGCTATCGTGATCCTTCGGCTGCTGCTGCGATGCGGGGTATCAAGGCCGAGGGCGGCTGGGGCGTGATCTTTACCGAACAGTGCGAGATGCACCATACCTCGGAGATCACGCCGTTCATCGAATTGCGTTTGTGGGAAGACAAGGACATTCCGCAACTGCGCAAGATGTCCGAGAAAATGAAAGAACATGGCGCGCTGGCCGGGATCCAATTGGCCTATTCGGGCATCAACGGGCCGAACCTTTACACGAAAGAGGTACCGCTGGCACCGACCGCATTGCCGATCCGTACGTTCACCAACGATCCGGTTCAGGCGCGCGCACTGGACAAGCAGGACATCCGGGACCTGCGCCGTTGGTTCGTGAATGCGGCCAAACGGTCGCAGGATGCCGGATTTGACCTGATCTGCCTGTATGGCGCACACGGGTTCGGGATTTTTCAGCACTTCCTGAGCCGGGCCACCAACCAGCGCAGCGATGAATATGGCGGTTCTCTGGAAAACCGGGCCCGGTTCAGTCAGGAAGTCATCGCTGACATGCGCGACGCTGTGGGCGACAAGATGGCGATCACGCTGCGGGTGTCGCTGGACGAAACCATCGGCGAACTTGGGTTCTCGAACGCCGAGGTGCGCGACTATGTCGAGATGAACAAGGATCTGCCCGATCTCTGGGATCTGGCGCAGGGCACCTGGGAAGATTGCTCGGGCCCGTCGCGGTTCAAGGAAGAGGCGGCGCAGGAACATCTTGTGCGCGGCATTCATGAACTTACAGACAAGCCCATCGTCGGGGTAGGGCGGTTCACTTCACCGGATGTGATGGCCAGGATGATCAAGTCCGGAACGCTGGATTTCATCGGCTGCGCCCGCCCATCCATTGCCGACCCGTTCCTGCCGAAGAAGATCGAGGAAGGCCGGATCGACGACATTCGCGAATGCATCGGCTGCAATATCTGCATCACCGGCGACATGACCATGTCGATCAGCCGCTGTACACAGAACCCGACCTTCATGGAGGAATGGCGCAAGGGCTGGCACCCCGAGAAGATGAACGAAAAGGGCGACAGCTCGAACGTGCTGATTGTTGGCTCTGGTCCTGCGGGACTTGAAGCGGCATGGGCGCTGTGCCGCCGCGGGTATGATGTGGCCGTGGCCGAAGCGCGGGACGTGATCGGAGGACGTGTCACCCGCGAACGCGCGTTGCCGGGGCTCAGTGCCTGGGGGCGTGTCGTGGACTACCGGGAGTACCAGTTGCAACAGCGCCCGAACGTGGAGATCTACCGAGAGAGTGAGCTGGATGCCGACAGCATTCTTGAGTTCGGATTCGAAAACGTCTGTATCGCGACCGGATCCACATGGCGTCGCGACGGTGTTGCCCGTCAGCATGTCGTGCCAATGCCGATTGCAGATGGCGCCAAGGTCTATACGCCTGACGACCTGATGGATGGTACGATCCCTTCGGGCCGCGTGGTGGTGTATGACGACGACCACTACTACATGGGCGGCGTGCTGGCCGAGTTGCTGGCGAGAAACGGGGCGCAGGTGACGCTCGTCACGCCGTCAGCCTATGTCAGCGACTGGACGAACAACACGCTGGAACAGATCGCAATCCACCCGCGACTGGTCGAAGCCGGGGTCGAAATCGTGCTCAATCAGGGTGTGGCGGAAATCCACGCCGATCACGTGGTATCGAACTGTGTGTATACGGACCGCACCTGGAAGATCGAAACCGATGCCTTCGTAATGGTCGCATCCCGGCTTGAGAACAACGGCGTCTACAACGCCCTTAAGGCGAAAGAGACCTATTGGGCCGAGGCAGGCATCAAGTCCGTCAAGCTGATCGGAGACGCCAATGCGCCGGGGCCGATTGCATGGGCAACCTATGCCGGGCATCGATACGCCCGCGAGCTGGACGGGCCGGATATCGGAGACGCCTTGCCTTTCCGCCGCGAGATCACGGAACTGGCAGCGGATTGAGATTGGCGTGGGCTTGTTTGCCGCCGCTAATCGGGCGATGGAGGACCAGAGGCAAAGCGACCTAAGCTGAGCCGATTGGCCTTCGTCGCCTTCCGCTTTTCCCGGGGCTTACCCGGTCCTGGCATCGCAGATGTGAAGCGACTCGGGCAACTGTGGTAGTCTGTGATCATCTGCGGGAAAACTCGGGAGGAGAAGATGTCAGTTCTGGACACCGTTAAAGCGCTCGATGCGGCAATCATTGAAGGGATCAACGCAAAGGATGCCAGCAAGGCAACCGCACCCTATGCCGAAGACGGCGCGATCATGCCGCCGGGCGCACCGACCATGTCGGGTCACTCCGCGATCCGCGAGTATTGGCAGGCCGCAATTGACGGAGGTCTAAGCAACGTCGTGGCCAACCCGACCGGGGCGCATGTCAGCGGAGACTTTGCCGTTACCATGGGAACGTTGACGGGCTCGATGGGAGGGCAGGACCTCTCAGGGAAGTACATTCTCTACTTCCAGAAAGGCAACGACGGCTGGAAGGTTCAGCGCGACATCTGGAACTTCGACGCCTGAACCAAGCAGAGCGGGTATTTTTCGTCACTTGCATCAAGCTGTCGTGATGTTCGTCGGTCGGCTTTGATCACTGGTTTCGAGGCGGTCTGAATATCCGCGCAGAAAGCTGCCACCGGCGGGTTCGAAAACGCGAGAGACCGATGCAGAGCTTCCTGTCATCGGGCGGAATGGCGTGTTTCCTTCCAGGCATTTCGCACACGGAAATTGCCACTTGGTTTCATTTCTCTGCGGTGCCTTCCCTGCGGCCATGACTTTGTGAGATAACTCCTCCAAAACACGGTATTAGCTCAGCTGATTTCAGTATTGTTTTGGGTTTCCGCACCGACTGTGGGAGGAAGACATAATGAAGAATTTTACACGCCGTGCCGCGCTGGTCGGTGCCGGTGGTTTGGCGGGATGGGGATTGGCAGGCCTGTTTCGGGCGGAGTTGCCCACCTATGCCGGTGCAAACCGCATCGTTGCGCCGACCGGGGAGAACTATCTGAACGATGCAAGCGGTCTGTCGGCGACGCCGATCCAAAAGCATCTGCGGATTTCAGAGAGCGATAAGGAACTGGTTGCGGTGATCCGGCGAGAAATGTCACAGGCGCGTGCGGAAGGACGGCCCCTGAACGTCGGCGCGGCGCGTCATTCCATGGGAGGGCAAGCGATCCCGCGTGACGGCACGGCCATGACTTTTGACAATGCGCGTGTCGAACTGGACACGGCCAATCAAAGCTATCGGGCCCATGCGGGCGCGCGGTGGTCGGATGTCATTGCGGCGCTCGACCCCCAGGGATGGTCGCCCAAAGTGATGCAATCCAACAATGACTTCGGCCTCGCTGCGACCTATTCGGTCAATGCGCATGGTTGGCCGGTGCCGTTCGGACCGATGGGATCCACTGTGCGGTCCCTCCGGATGGTGTTGCCGTCCGGCGATCTGGTGACCTGTTCACCAACCGAAAACACCGACCTGTTCAACCTTGCGATGGGGGGATACGGCCTTATCGGAGTCATCGTGGACATGGAGATCGAGATGGTCAGAAATGCCCGGCTGTCTCCGGCATTTGAGGTGATGGAAACCGGCGAATTTGCCGACCGTTTCAAGGCGGCAATCATGGATCCGACAGTGACGATGGCCTACGGGCGGCTGAATGTGGAACGCGAGTCGTTCTTTCAAATGGCGCTGCTGATCACATATCGCGAGACAGAAGATCAAGACGATCTGCCGGCGGCCTCCGGTTCCGGATGGATGGCCCATGCGGCCAGCCGGATTTATCGCGCCCAGCTTGGCAATGAGACGTTCAAATCCTTCCGCTGGTGGAATGAAACCAGAGTTGGCCCCGCTCTGGGGTCAGGTGAGGTGACGCGCAACTCGCTGATCAATGAACCGGTGGTGACACTGGATGATCGCAACCCCGACCGGACGGACATTTTGCACGAGCATTTCGTCGGGTTTGACGCCTTCGACAGCTTTGTCGAGGCCTGCCGCGAGGTAATCCCGGCCTCGTATCAGGAGTTCCTGAATGTGACCCTTCGGTATGTGGCGCAGGACGATCAATCTGTGCTGTCCTTTGCCCGTGTACCGCGGATTGCTGCCGTCATGTCCTTCAGTCAGGAGCTGACCCAACGCGGTGAAGCGGATATGGCGCGCATGACCCGCGCGCTGATTGACCGGATTGTCGAGATTGGCGGGGCCTATTACCTGCCTTACCGCCCGCACGCCACAATCGGACAGTTGACCGGTGCCTACCCACGGGCAGAGGAATTTGCGAAAGCAAAGCGGGAACTGGACCCCGATCTGGTGCTGCGCAACAATCTTTGGGATCAGTATCTGGGGCAGCTATGAGCAATCTGCAAAAACTGTGTTTGGGGTATTTCGTGGCGCTCATGATCGCGGCGTCGCTGAACTATATCCCGGGCCTGACGGATGAAGATGGGTTGGTTTTTGGCATCTTTGCGCTGGATATCTACGACGATGCACTGCATGTGGCTTCGGCCCTGTGGGCGCTGATCGCGGGGCTACTTTCCCATCGGGCGGCGCGGACATTCCTGATCCTGTTCGGGCTGGCCTATCTGGGGGATGGGATATTCGGCATCTTCACCGGCTACGGGTTCCTTGATCTTGGAATATTCACCAACGCATCGCTGGGCGCCGATTGGTCGCTGCCGCGGTTCCTTGCGAACCTGCCGCATCTGGCATTGGGCGGAATCGGCGTCTGGGCCGGGTTTCGCGGCGGAGCCGAGCACGGGTGAGGCGGCTGTGGCGATACTGCAAATGGCTGTTTCTGGTGGTAGTGATCTGCGTTGCGGGATTGCTGTCGCCGATTGCCTATGTGGAAATCATGTGCCGGGGGTCGGGCCAGCCTGCCGCCTATGAGGCGCTGATCGATCCCGCCTTTCACCGACCCGAAACCCGGACCCTGATGACCTATCCGGAATGGCACATCGTTCATGCTTACGAGGATTACGCCACGGTCATCCAATCCGGTGATCCGCATGAGTACGGATATTTTCGCGCTGTCGGAGGGTTCTGGTCTTCGCTTTGCGCGCTGAGTGCTGCTGCAAGTTCCCATGGCGCGGTTGATGGCGCGAACAAGCAAATGGTCTATGTGATCGGGGTCAGTTTTTCCGCCGAATTGCTGCTCAAAGCCGCCTATGAGGAAACCTTTGGCCGGGTTTTCGCGGCGCTGCGCGGACAGACACGGGCGCCTTTGGATGATCTCTCGGCCAGCCAAGCCGCTGGCTATGCCAGGTTTTTGCAGCAGGTTCCGTGGTACAAATGGCGGTTTCGCGAGGATCGGGCTGATTTGAACGAACAGGCCACGGACAATTTGCGGGACCGTGAGCGGCGGATCGCCCTGGGGATCGAATACGGGGTCAAGGCCGCCTATGCGGATGTGATCGCCGATGCGGTGGCGCAGGTGGGTCAGGATGAACCGACCCTGCGGATGATTGTTGAAAATGCGGACCGTTCCCTGCTGGACAAAGAGGAGGGTGTTCATGTTCTGGCGGAGCATCCGCAGGGGATCGAAGTGGAAACTCCCCGATACCGCGCGTTGACCCTTCTGCTGCAACGCTGGGCGCGTGAGGGAGTGGATTTTATGGAGATCGCAGGGAATGACGACATCCTGTTCACAGTCCTGTCCGGTGATCCGGACATGGACGGTGCTATCTACAGTCGTTTACGGCAAGGGTCTGGCGATTACCGGCATCTGATGGTGGTGAAAGTTTCCGAATTGGCCGACCGGATCCGTGCATTAGATATAGGAGAGCAGAAGCTGGAGCATATCCATGACTACTAGGTCTGTCCTGATTGCATTACCTTCAATGCTGATCGGCTGGCTGGTCATCATGCTGGTGACGGCCCTGTTGACGGACGAGGCCCCGGCCTATGTCGTCTTGTTCCCGACCGACGGGTTTCTGCAGTCCCTTCCGAACGAAATATCGATGATCTCAGCTTCAGTTGTCAGCGTTACACTCACGTCCGAGCAGGATGGCTTCGTGCCACTATTGTATCGGTCGGGGGCCTGGATGGTGCTGCCTGCGGGATTGACAGGCTGCTTGCCCATGCCGAAGGCAGATTGAGCAAGGCCCGCCTGGGATCACGCGGTCGTCTTGTCTTACTGGGCAAGAACCATTCAAACAGTTCGGGAAAAACGAGTGCTGGCAGTTGTTCCCCTGACAATGCACTCCAGTTCACAGCAGAGCCTGAAAGGCTCTGGTTCGTCCGAGGTTATGTAGTCGGTGAACCTTTCACCGGCGAGCTTGCCGATGGTTTCGGCGGGGATGCGAATGGTGGTGAGCCCCGGTTCGACATCTGCGGATCCCTTGAAATCCCCGATACCGATGATCGAGAGGTCATCGGGAACCTTCAAACCTAGGCTCTGGGCCGCAAACAAAGCGCCCTGCGCGATGACGTCATTTCCGCAAAGCAGGGCCGTGGGACGAGATTGTTCCGTCAAAAGGGTCAGGGCGGCCTGTTTGGCCTGAGACACACTGTACGGAGCTTCCGACTCATGCTCGCTCGGGATGGATACGCCCATTTCCTCAAGTGCATCATGCACGGCGGACAGCCGGTTTTGCGCACGGTCATTGCCGGTCGTTTTGGGGAAGATCAATCCAATGTCCCGGTGCCCCAAGGCCAGCAGGTGCTCGGTCGCAAGACGTCCTGCCAGTCGATTGTCTGCCCCAACACAGGGAAGGGCGGAATCCTCGGAATAGTTCCAGATCGCAAGCGCCGGGATTTTCTGCTGTTCGATCAGTCGGGCGGTGGCATCGGAATGTTCCAACCCAACCAGTGCCACGCCGTCGACGCGATGTTCCAGCAGCTTGCGAACCATGGCGTATTCCCGATCCAGGTCATACCCGTGCGACGCCAGCAAGAGACTGAAGCCGGCCTTGTCGATTGAATCCGAAAAAGCCTGAATGACTTCGGCAAAAATGGCGTGATTGATTGTTGGCACCACCAGGCCGATCGTGCCCGACCGTTTTCCATGCATCGTCTGAGCCGCGCGGTTGCGGATGTAGCCCAATCGCTGAACGGCCCGGTTGATCTTTTTCCGAGTCGCAGGGTTGACCAGATTGGGGTGGTTGAAGGTGCGGGAAACGGTCGAGGGTGAAACTTTTGCGGCCTTTGCAACGGCCACGATATCCACCTTATCCTTCTGAAATTTAGCCATAAAACCCTCTCGCACAGTCGATTTTATGAAAACATTTGCAATACTATTTTCATCGCCTAACCTGATTTGTCAACAAAAGTAAAAGTGTGAACCGACGGGTTGGGAGGCCCTGAATGGAATTCATTTACTACTTCGGAGATGTGTTCACGCCGCTCTCGTTCCTGTTGCTTTTGGGTGGCACGATCGGCGGGTTGATCCTTGGGGCGACGCCGGGCCTGTCACCCACGATGGCGGTTGCGTTGCTGATCCCGTTCACCTTCCAGCTTGAGGCCGCGCAGGGCCTGATCCTGCTGGGCGCTGCCTATACCTCGACCGTCGCGGGCGGCGCGGTCAGCGCCATTTTGCTGAAAATCCCCGGAGCGCCTGCCAATATCGCCACGACGCTGGACGGGCACACCATGGCGAAACAGGGACAGGGTGCGCGGGCGCTGCAATTGTCCTTTCTCGCCTCGGCCGTCGGCGGGATATTTGGCGTTTTGCTTCTGATCTTCCTGACCCCGGTTCTGGCGAAATGGGCGCTGGCCTTTGGTCCGTCGCACCTGTTCTGGCTGGCCATTCTGGGTGTCACGGTGATCGGAACGCTGGATTCCGCGTCGGTTGTCAAAGGGTTGCTGTCGGGTTGCATCGGGCTGTGGCTTGCGACCATCGGCTTCGACGACATCATGGGCGCGCAGAGGTTCATTTTTCATCCCGCCTTGGGTGGCGGCATCAACATCATTGCCGCCCTGATCGGACTTTTCGCAATCCCGCAGGTTCTGACGATGTTCGCCAAAGGGCGCCACAATGCCGGAGCCGAGGTCATCGAGGTGCAGCGCCACTCGATAATGGCCGCCTTCCGGGAGCTGTTCAGCCGCACGCGGGCCCTAAGCATCGGAACCCTGACAGGTTCGATCATCGGCCTGATCCCGGGTGTCGGTGGGCAGATCGCGGGCCTTGTGGCCTATGACCAGACCAAGAAGTTCTCATCCGAAAAAGACAAGTTCGGCACCGGTCATTCCGAGGGCGTCATTGCCGCGGAATCCGCCAACAATGCCATGGTCGGCCCGTCTCTGGTGCCGCTGCTGACCCTTTCGATCCCCGGAAGCCCCACCGCTGCGGTTCTGCTGGGCGGATTGCTGATCCACGGCATCTTCCCGGGGTCGGACCTGTTCGACAACCACCCGGACGTGGCATGGACCTTCATCAACTCGATGCTGATCGGGCAGGTGCTGATGTGCATCTTTGGCCTTTACGTTGCCGGTCTTGCAGCCCGTGTCGCGCAGGTGCCGCAATCGGTGATGGCTGCAATCGTCCTGGCGCTGTCCGTTTTCGGAGCATACTCGGTTCAGGGTTCGATGGGTGACGTCTATGTCATGGCTTGCCTGGGGATAGGCATGTTCTTTCTGGAACGGTTTGGTTTTTCGGCGGCGCCACTGGTTTTGGGCCTGATCCTGGGACCCATCGCCGAAGCCAACTTCATTCAGGGCGGAATGATTGCTGACGCCACCGTGGGCAAGGCCGCATACTTCCTGAGTGGCGGTTTGAACCTGTTCCTGATCGCCATTGTGCTGGCGTCGGTCGCTTATTCGGTTTGGATGGAATTGCGCCACCGTCGCTACACCACCAAAGAGGAGGCACAGGCATGAACCGTTCGCAGCATGTATTCGGATCAGGTCTTGTCTTTTCGGTCGGCCTTTGGGTGACCTGGGTCAGCTACACCCAGCAACCGGCCGAGGCGTTCCTGTTCCCGCGTCTGATCGCAACCGTTTTTGTGGTTCTGGCCGGATGGACGTTTGGCAAGGCAGTCATGGGATTGTCCAAGGTTGGCAACGGCGTCACGCGCACGATGTTTGTCAACATGCTGCCGGGTCTGATCGTGACGCTGATCTATGTGTTCTGGGCGGCCAAGTCGCTGGGTTTTTACACCGCGACAACAATCGCCTTCTTCATCCTGCTGTCGATCTATGACCCGGCGCCGCATTCGGACGTCAAAAGCTGGATCCGGCGCGGGATCATCACGGGCGTCTTCGTGGCGGTGATGTACGGCCTCTTTTCCATGCTTCTGAACGTCCACACGCCAAGGGAAATTCTGTTCTGACCGCGCAAACAGCGGAAGAACCAAATCAGGGAGGAAACGCAAAATGAAACGATTGATTGCCGGGGCGGCTTTGGCCCTCATGAGCCTGACGGGTGCGGCGGCGGCCGAGGACTATCCCGAACGGCCGATCATGATGATGGTCAGCTACGGGGCTGGCGGCGCGACAGACTTTCAGGCGCGGATCGTGACCATGACCGCCGGAAACGAGGACGCGCTGGGAATGCCCATCGCCATCATCAACAAGCCCGGCGCGGGTGGCCGCGTGGGCTGGAACTGGTTCGCCACGCAGGCGGATGCAGACGGCTATACGCTGGCGGCCTACAATGTTCCGCATTTCATCGCCCAGTCGATCAAGGGTGGCGTGGAGTATTCGACCGACAGTTTCGAACCTATCGCGAACTGGGGTGCGGATCCGGCGGTATTTGTCGTGGGCGCCGACAGCCCGTTCAACTCGATGCAGGATGTCATTGCCTATGCCAAGGAAAACCCGGGCAAGCTGACGGTATCCGGTGCCGGATTGTTTGTGGGCCACCACATCGCGGCGCTGCAAATCGACAAAGCAGCCGGAACCAAGATGGCTTATATCCCGACCAAGGGTGGCGGCGCGGCGGCCATGAAGGCCGTGATTGCCGGTGAGGTCATGGGCGGCATCAACAACCTGTCCGACGCATTCCGCGCGCAGGAAGCGGGCAATGTCAAAATTCTGGGTGTCGCCGATCTTGAACGCAACGCGTTCCTGCCGGATGTTCCAACGATGATGGAACAGGGGCTGGACGTGGACAACTCGTCGGTCAATTTCCGGGGTGTGATGGTGCCAAAAGGAACACCGCCCGAAGTGATTGAAAAGCTGGCCGCGACAGTACCTGAGATGTTCGCCAATTCGCGCGTCGCCAAGAAGATGGAGGCCGGCGGGTCGCCGATGCACATCATGACCCGTGACGAGGTGATAGAGATGTGGGGCCAGCGTCAACAAACACTGAACGAACTGCTGGCCGGTCTCTGACCCGGACATTCTAAAACGGGGCGGAACAGGTCCGCCCCGGTCAATCTATCGAGGACCAAGATGAACGCTCAGGACGGGATTGCCCCCGAAATTGCCGAAGTGGACCGGATCGTCGAACGGGCGCGTGCCGCTCAGTCTGCTTTCGAAGCCAGTGGTAGTCAGGCGCTATATGACAAAGCGGCACTTGCAGCGGGATGGGCCATCATGGAACCGGAACGCAACCGGGCCCTTGCCGAACTGGCCGTGGAAACCACCGGCCTGGGTAACGTGCCCGACAAGATCACCAAGAACCACCGCAAGACGCTCGGGTTACTGCGCGATATAGCCGACGCCAATACGCACGGGATTATCAGCGATGATCCGGCAACAGGTATCACCGAGATCGCGCGCGCCATCGGCGTGATTGGTGCGGTTGTGCCGTCGACCAACCCTGCCGCGACGCCGGCCAACAACATCATCAATGCACTCAAGGGCGGCAATGCCATCGTGGTCGCGCCGTCCCCCAAAGGTGTTGCGTCCTGTGAATTGCTGCTTGGCTACATACATGCCGAATTCGACAAGCTTGGGCTTAATCGCGATCTGGTGCAGATGCTGCCTGCGCCCGGGTCAAAGGCCAAGACACAACGGTTGATGGAGGCTGTTGACCGGGTGATCTGCACCGGCAGCCAAAACAATGTTCATCGCGCACAATCCTGCGGCACGCCGGCGGTGGCTGTTGGGGCTGGCAATGTCACGGTTATTGTCGACGAGACGGCCGATCTGCAGGCCGCAGCGGCAAAGATTGCCGCTTCGAAGTGTTTCGACAACGCGACCTCCTGTTCGTCCGAGAATGCTGTGGTCGTGGTGGATGCGGTCTACGACGCTTTCGTTGCGGCGATGGCCGCCGAGGGTGGTGCCCTGGTCCGTTCTTCCAAAGCAGGTGATATCATCGCCCGGCTCTGGCCCGATGGTCATCTCAACCGTTCGGTCATCGCGCAGGACGCGGAAAGGATGCTTGAAGCGCTGGGCATGGCGGGCAAGGTGCCCGAGGGAACCCGATATTTGGCGGTTGAGACTGACGGGATCGGCCCGGATCATCCCCTGTCCGGAGAAAAGCTCAGCCGGGTTCTGGCGCTCTATCGCGCGGCAGACTTCGAAGAGGCCCGGACAATCACCGCCCGCATTCTGGCACATCAGGGGGCAGGGCATTCGGTTGGAATTCATACAAAGGACGACGCGCGCGCGATCGGGTTGGGTCGGGATCTGCCGACCTGTCGTGTTATCGTAAACCAGGCGCATACCTTTGCCACCGGCGGTAGCTTTACCAACGGGATGCCTTTTTCCCTGTCGATGGGCTGTGGCAGTTGGGGGGGAAACTCCATCGACACAAACCTGCATTGGCGGCATTTCATCCAGACCACCAAAGTCGTGCGTGAAACTCCGCCGCGGGAGCCCGCGCTGGGAGAGATTTTCGGAAAGTACTGGTCGGAGGCCGGGCAATGATCGACCCGCCCAAAGGAACCCTCCGTGACTGGCTGGACAAACGGGCAGCCGAGGGCGGAACCGGTTTCGTTTTTCCGGATGGCGCAAGCGACCTGAGCTGGCCCGAGCTGCGCGAAACTGCGCAGAGAATTGCGGTCATGTTGACCGGGTCAGGTGTCGAAAAAGGAGAGAGCATCGCCATCCTTTATCCCAATTGCCGCGAAGCGCTGGAGGTCCTTTTCGGCGTCCTTTACGGCGGGTTCCGGGCGACGATGATAAACCTCGTCGCGGGGGACAGCGCGGTGGCCTATGCGCTGGACCACAGCGGTGCGCGCTATGGTTTTGTGCACCCCGAACAGGTGGATTTGTTTGAACGTACGGCCGACCCAGCGAAAATAACCGTGTTGAGAATTTCAGATGCGAAAGATGCCGATGGCGATCTGCACGACCTTTCGCCGGGCGATCACGCGCTTCTGATGTACACGTCCGGAACAACAGGGCGCCCAAAAGGCGTCGTTCACACCCATTCCAGCCTGTTGGCGGGCGGCTGGACCACGGTGGTTGCACATGAGCTGTCCGAAGCTGATCGCGGGTTTTGCGTTCTGCCAATCTACCACATCAACGGCCTGTGCGTGACGGTTATGGGAACGCTTGTCTCTGGCGGATCATTGGCCATGTGTGAACGATTTTCCGCCAGCCGGTTCTGGGAAAACCTTGGGAAGGCCGAGGCGACATGGTTTTCGGTTGTCCCGACCATCATTTCCCACCTGCTGCATTCCGATACAAAACCGGATGCGCCGACCCGCCATCGTGTGCGTTTTGGCCGCTCTGCATCTTCCGCTTTGGCGCCGGACGTGCAGCGTGCTTTTGAAAACCGTTTCGAAATCCCGATTGTCGAGACCATGGGGCTTACGGAAACCGCCGCGCAGATACTGTCCAATCCGTTGCCGCCCGGCATTCGCAAAATCGGATCACCGGGCATCCCTTTTGGGAATGAGGCGGATATCTTTGACAAGAACCTCCGGCCCGTACCACGCGGAGCAGAAGGTGAACTGGTCATACGCGGTCCGAATGTCATGCTGGAATATCTCCAGAACCCCGACGCAACCGAAGGCACATTTACATCCGATGGCTGGCTGCGGACCGGAGACCTCGCCCGTATGGATGAGGATGGTTATGTCTATGTCACCGGCAGGCTGAAGGAACTTATCATCAAAGGGGGCGAAAACATTGCGCCGCGCGAGATTGACGAGGTGCTTTATTCTCATCCCGATGTTGTCGAAGCGGCCGCATTCGCCCGACCTTGTGCCAGTTATGGTGAGACTGTCGAGGCAGCGGTGAAAATTCGCGAAGGCTCCTCTTTGACGCCACTGGAATTGTCCAGGCTTTGCAATGCTCAACTGGGCCATTTCAAGTCGCCCGATGAAGTTCATGTTTTGCAGGACCTGCCAAAGGGGCCATCCGGAAAAATCCAGCGAAACAAGATCCTCGAGATGATCGATGAAAAGGCCAGCAAAAGGTCTGTTTGACATGCAGGTCGGGTGGTCGAGTTTCACGCCGCTACCGGCCAACTCTGTTCCCAGATCGTGCTGCCGGCGCGTGGGCGCCAGCAGATCGGAAAATTCGAGCTCTGAAAAGTAAACTAGCGCCAGCTCGTTGGCGCACTTTCGGCGTAATCTTCGCGGTCACGGCTTGTGAAGCGTTGTTATACCGTTCGCTTTCGGTAATGAGTTGTCCGACCCGGCCAATATGGGGACCGGCTTCGGGTAAAAAGAGCGCCGGATCTTACGCGTCAAAGAAGCGTGGAGCTTGCGACGTATCGGTGTGGCCGACGGTGCGGGCGTTGTTTACACCCCATTTTCTACGCAAGCTGTTTCAGCCGGTTGGAAAGAGGCCTGTGAAATCCCCAAACACCCACACAGTTGTCCGGAAAACAAACAAAAACAGTACTATTCACTTGTGTTGGAGAGAATTTGTGGGTTTATTGTGGGGATTGATCGCGAAATGTGGGATTTTGATGCCGCAAATACGCTATAGTCATAACCTTCGGGAGCGGAGGGTTTGTTTGCCCGGATCACTGCAAAGCCATGGTTTCTTCGAAGGGTCTGGCGTTGTGCGTGGCACAAGATGGTGCGCCGAACAACAGGACCCTATCAGCAATCGGGCAAAGATTGCGGCTCCGGTAGTGAAAAACGCTCCAAGTAGCGTGGGATGGGACCTTCGGCGGGTTCATTCGCAGTTGTTGTTGCACTGAGCCAAGACTCCATAAGTAAACAGGACAGAAACGGATGCTGAATCCAAAGAACTCTCAAACGTTCGAAACGGCCGAATTGGTGTCACACGCGGTGAAGATTGCCGAATTGGCCAACAAGGCGGCACGGGGGTACTTTCGCGGCAGACTTGGTGTTGAGTTCAAGTCCGACGAGAGCCCGGTGACGCAGGCCGACAAGGGTGTCGAGGCGCAGGTTCGGGCCTACCTGGAACAACACTTTCCGGATCACGGCATCTTTGGAGAAGAACATGGGTTTGAAGGGCAGAACCGCCGCGAAGTCTGGATAATTGATCCGATCGACGGCACCCGGTCTTTCCTTTCGGGGCATCCGCTTTTTGGCTTTCTGCTTGGGCATCTGATCGATGGTAAGCCGGATATCGGAGTGATCGGCATGCCTGCGATAGATGAAGTTTTCATTGGTGTATCCGGTCAGGGCGCGACAATGAACGGCAAGGAGATCGCGACTTCGAACCAGACGCGGTTGGATCAGTCCATCCTGTTTGTGAATGAAGGGGATAAGATCTATCGTGATCATCCGGCGTTATTCGCCAAGCTGATGCAGTCCGGTCAGACCAGACGGTTTGCCTATGACTGCTATCCGCACGCGCTTCTTGCGGCGGGGCATGTGGATGCAGTGATAGACTATGATCTGCAACCTTATGATTTTCTGCCGGTGCTGGCCGTGATCGAGGCCGCAGGTGGGGTGATGACGGACTGGGATGGTAAACCACTCGACCTGAATTCGGATGGTTGTGTGATTTCGGCGGCGACGCCCGAGCTGCATGCTGAAATGCTGGAAATGGTGAACGGATAGGATCATGGCGATTGTAAGCTTCCTCATCAGTCTGGCCGGAGCCACGATGTTGCTGCTTTACGCGGTGCGAATGGTGCGCACCGGGATCGAGCGCAGCTACGGAGCCTCTTTCCAGCGGGTCATGACAGGCCAGCGCAGCTATGTGCAGGCATCAATGGTCGGTCTTGCAATGGCGGTGGTTCTGCAAAGTTCGGCCGCAGTTGCATTGTTGACATCCGGTTTTGCCGCAGGCGGTTTTCTGGCTTTTCCCACCGGCCTCGCGATTGTGCTGGGGGCCGATCTTGGGTCGGCGCTGATTATCCAGGTCCTGTCCTTCAAATTGGACTGGCTGGTGCCGCTGCTGCTGGCGATTGGCGGGTATCTCTTCGTCAAGACCGAGTCCAAAAAGCCCCGGCAACTGGGTCGCATCCTGATGGGTGTTGCGTTCATTCTGATCTCATTGCGCTTTCTGCGCGAGGCGATGGATCCGATCCGGGACAGTGCTTTTCTGCCTGCCGTCGCAGAATATCTGGCCCGAGATTACATAACCGCATTCTTGGTCGGCGGAGCGCTGGCCTTTGTCATGCATTCATCGGTTGCGGCGATCCTGATGTGTGTGACACTGGTTCAGATTGGCGCAATTCCGTTTGCCGCCGGACTGTCGTTGGTGTTGGGGGCTAATTTCGGCTCGGCCTTCATACCGGTTTGGCTGACCCGGGGGATGGAAATGCCAGCCAGGCGCATTCCGTTCGCCAATCTCGCGTTGCGTGGCAGTTGGGCCGTGGTCACCCTGTTTGCAGCTACTGCGGCTTTGCGTGCGGGTGTTTTGGGGGATCTGCAAGGCGGGCAGATGCTGGTCAATGCGCATCTGGCGTTCAACGCCTCGTTGCTGGTGTTGGCTTTGCCGTTCTGCGGACGTTTGCGTGCACCATTCGAGCGGCTTTTTCCGGAGCCGAAATCAGCCGAGGCGATGGTCCAGCCGGGCCGTCCGACCAGCGCGCTGGATATGCGCAATAGCGGCAGCCCCAGCCAGGCGCTTTCAAGTCTCAAGCGCGAGCTGTTGCGGATGAGCGATCTGGTCGAGTCGATGTTCAGGCCGTCGCTGGAGTTGTACCGCAGCGGTGACAAGGAGCAGATACGTGCTGTTCGGCTGGTGGATGAAGACGTGAACGACTGCCTGTCGGGTATCCGGAAATACGTGGCCGCCATTTCAGCCGAAGAGTTCGGCAGGCAAAACGCCAAGGTGGCCCGGGATCTGATGGAATACGCAATCCGTCTGGAAACCGCAGGCGATGTCGTTGCCAAGCGACTGACCGTTCTGGCCGCCGACATGCGCAAAAAAGGGGCCTCATTTTCGAAAGAGGGATGGTCGGAACTGGTCGAAATGCACGAAGGTATCCTGGCCAATCTGAAATTGGCCTCAAATGTGTTGATCTCGGACGATCTGGAAAGCGCCCGCCTGTTGAGCCTTGAAAAAACCGAGATCAAGCGGGCCGAGCGTGACAGTCGCAAACGCCACCTCAGACGTTTGCAGCATGGCAGCACGGAAAGTTTTGAGACCAGCGACATCCATCTGGAGACATTGCGCGCGTTCCGGGAGTTCAACAGTCACATCGCGGCCGTGGCTTATCCGATCCTGTATCGGAACGGACAATTGCTTGAAACGCGCCTGATCGAAGAAATGCCGCGGATGGAAAAGGATGCGGACACAGAGGCCGATGGATGACAGCACCGGTCGATGGCGGCTTCCGCGCCTTTTGCAGGACCTCAACGACAGCCCCGGCGGAAACGCCATCAATCTCACAAACCTCTTCAAAGCCGCGTTGTGATCTGAATCGGACCCCGCACGTTTGTTTCGGATCAATAGGCGCGTAACAACGAAACAGAGCCGAACCAAAGGGCGGTCAAGCTGACACTCGACTTGAAGCTAAAAAACAAAGCCCGGCCCAGTGAACGAATTTGTTGGAAAATGAGGGTGCCCGACCCAAAAGGCGGAAATTGTCACAGAACAATTGCCTGCGACGTGGAACTTTAGGCTAAACTATGGTGAAATTTGATGATGGCTGACGACAGCGAAAACATCCCCCACCGCGGCCGAGAGCTGCTTGATGTGCTGGCGCGGCTGGGAGGCTCGGCACGCAATACACAGATTGCGCAGGTCATGGACGTATCGGAAGAAACCGTTCGCCGACTGGTCAAGGGCCTGGCAAAGAAAAACATGGTTGAAAGGGTGCACGGCGGGACCTTTCTGTCGCGTGCGCAGGATACACCCATGTTTTCCGGGGCGCTGGAACTCAACGCGGAAGAAAAGACGCTTATCGCGAAAAAAGTCAGTCAGATTGTCGAGGACGGCATGGTGTTGTTCCTTACGGTGGGGTCAACCATGACGCATGTCGCCGAGCAATTGCGCGACCGGAAAAATTTGACCGTGGTCAGCAATTCGCTGTCGGTTGTCGCATCGCTGGCTGATCACAACGGAACCCGTGCGGTTCTGGCCGGGGGAGAGGTCATTCGATCCGAACGCGGCAGTTTCGGTCGTGCCGCCGAGCAGCTTGCCTGCCAGTACAGCTATGACGCGGTAATATGTGGCGCGGATGCCCTGTCGCTTTCCGGAGGGGTTCTTGCGCTAAACCCGCGGGAGGCTGAACTGACGCGCGCGTTACATAACAACATCCGGCGCATGATCGTAGCGGTGGATCACAC
>NZ_JBQFPJ010000020.1:0-90526 GCF_056534475.1 Ruegeria sp. D4 | reverse complement strand
AACCGCGTCGACAACGCATACGGCGACAGAAACCTCATCTGCACATGCCCTCCAATGTCAGAATACGAAGAAGCCGCTGAGTGAAAGATAAAACCCCTCGCCGGAAACATCCGGCGGGGGCACCATTTAGCCACCTCCGCAGCCACACTCCGGTGCACAAATTGAAAGCAGGTCACTGTTATTGAGATGAAGCACTATATCCCTAAAAACGCCAGCAGCGAACTGGCTGAGCCGGCCGCGCTCAAGGCCCTGAAGGTCCATGAAGTTGACGTTTTCGTAAAGGAAACGGGTGCACTGCCATCCACCGATATGATCGTCGAATTCTACGACGCGTTGAACGATCTGATCGAGGGGCACTCCTACAAGGTAAACATCCGGCGTGTCGCCGTTGAAAGCGCGGGGACACCCTTGTACTGGGCCGGACGGACCGCGATTTTCTGGGGCGATATTCACAAAAACTGGAAACTCTCCTCGCGCGAGCGCAACTGGACCTCGCAGGTGTTTAGCCTGGCACCAAGAACAATTCTGGTTGGCGGCGCCGTTCTGCTGCTGGCGCAGATGGGACGGGCCGACAAAACAGACGCCGCTGTCCATTCAAACTTTGTTGCCGCAGCGCAGGAAAACGGGTTGCAGCAATGCGGAACCGATACACATCTTGCTTCGACAGGTCGCATGCACAGTGCTTCGACCAGGCTCAGCTCACTGCGGCTGATGTCGGATTTCGTGTCGCTTGATCACGGGGCCTACATTGCGGAATCCCTGCGCGACTATATCGGTCTGACGGAGTCGGGACCACAATACCAAAGCCAACTGGCCATCCGGCTTATACAACGGTCGGGCGCAGACCCACTGGTCAGGCAGGCCGTGGACACTATGCTGACCCACATTGAAGAGCCGCTGAAAATCCCTGATATCTCGACCGTACTGGGCACGTCGACCCGGCAGCTTCAGCGAAGGTTTCTGAGCAAAACAGGAACCAAGCTGCTATGCACTTACAGGGCGCTGAGGCTGGAGCGTGCAAACAGCCTGCTGCGCAATACGGACATGTCATTGCGAGAAATATCTGCCGCGACCGGGTTTTCGTCGATCACGTCCCTGGGTCGGTCCTTTTGGACAATGTACAACAACACTCCGGAAAAGGTCCGGGAACAGCGGTTCTCCGGATGCCTGCCTGGACCGGTGAAACAACACAGTTCAGGTGCCACCGCATTGGCCCAGTTTCCGTCCTCGGTCGCTTACTGAACTGATGTCTGCGCTCTAACCAGAGCGCATGTCAGTAACCGACAAGATCGCTGGGCTGGAACCCGTTCGCAGGTGACGGTTTTTTCCCAAGCACATTTTTGAGAATATCGTTCATTGTCTGGCGATCATTGTCGAATCCGCCATGGGTGTGACTGTCCGTCATAGATGATGCACGCCCGGCAAAGTGCACTTTGTAGCCCTTCTTCCCGGGAACCTTTTTGCCGAACTTGTCCATGCCCAGGATCGGCATTTCCTTTTGGTCTTCAAATGCATTGGACACGAAATACAGCAGGGATTTCCGATAGGGCCCGACACTGTCATCCTGTTCGCGCTGATCGATCAGGTTATACTGCCAAAGGTTTGCGACACCGCTGGCAACTCCGGCTTTGCGTATTCTGGGGTGATAGCTTTTCTGGAACAGATCGACGGTGCAGGCCGGAGCCATCAGGGAACATGATGCAACCGGGGTTTTGAGCGGGTTCATTTTGTCCATGGCATCCAGCATATGCGCCAGAAGTATCGAGCCCGCGCTGTGACCCACAAAATGGATCTGAAGGGGTTTGGACCGCTGCGCGTTGCCCTTTAGAAGTGCCTTGACAGCTTTACGCCCGCCGCCCCCGGCCCTAAAGCTTTCCCAGGCGTCCCATTTCATGTCGCGCCATACAGCTGTTCCCGGTTTGCGGGCAAAGGATTCCAGGGCGGTATCAAAGAAATCCGACAGGCCGCCGACCCGAGCCTCGGCCCTACTGCGCGACGAAAAGACGACATCGGTGAGCGATTCAAAAAAACCGGTCTCCCACATGAAGTGGATGGGGTAAATTCCGTTGCGCTTGAACACTTCCTTCATTTTCCGGACGCGATTGGCCGAGGCGTTGGCGTTGTTCAGGCCGCCATGCGCATAGAATAACAGGTGTTCGTACCCACGCTCAGCCGTTGCGGCTTCGTCGGACAGAAAGTCCGCAGTCTCCTGTATGGTCGTCATCGGTGTCGGGTATTTCCCGGTTTCCCTAAGCTGACCGTCATCGAGATGGATGATGTGTCCGATGATGTCTTCGTGCCGGGGCGCGCGGACTTCCTGTGAACCGAACAGGGTTCGAGATTGAGGTGAAGGATTGCTGATTGTCAGGTCAAAGGCGTCCGGCGTCGGAACCGCCAGGCGCAACACCCAGGCATCCATAATGGTGGCGGACCAGTCTTCATACTTCCACAGGGCAATTCCCGGACGGCCATCGAAGCCGCCCCAGTCCTCGCCCCATGAATTCTGGATCAGAAACCCGCGTTCATTATAGCCGACGATGATGAAGGCGTGTCCGCCCTCGCTGAAATATGAAGGTTCGATTTCGCCATCCGCCGGATTTCGCCATCCCCGGTGAATCCGCGCGGACACGTAGATGACGCCGACCTCATTCAAAGCGGCGTGGTAGTCGATAATTTCCGGACGCATGCGATAATATGCGCCCAGTCCAAGGTTGCGGGCCTCTTTGGCGTGCTCAACAGTCAGATGCCAGCCGGAGTCACCATCCTGGTACGGTGCGGTTTCGTCGCTGCAGACGCCGTTGTGGTAGAACCCTTTCAAGGCCGCACGGATGCTGGACCCTTCGTAGTCTTCCCCGGGCCATTCATCGTTGATTTTGGCCATCTCGTACAGCATGCGTGCACTGGCCATCGGGACCTGTGCGGACGGATCGATCCGTGCGTGGCGCTGCCGGTTCATCAGGGTGATCGCACTGGACAGGGCAAACCCGGTACAAGCCCCTTCCCGTCCCTGATCCCGTATGGGGCTTAGATCGGGATGCGGCGGATCCATCGTCAGGCGAAGCTGTCGCAATGTTGGCTTATATGCTCTGTCCCGCAGGTCAGTCATATCCCTGTGAGCGTTCAGCACCCGGTTACCAAGCCGCGGGGCCGCAGCAAGCGCTTTTGGCAAGCTGGACTTTCCGCCAGACTTTGACTTCCGCGATTTTGTGGGACGTTTGCTCATGACTTTTCCTCTCAAAAAACAAATGAATGCCGGGACAGCGGTAAATACTCGTTATCAATGAGAGAAGTGTAGCCGAGGAGTTGCTGCGCGAAAAGCGTTGCGCTGAAATTCGGCGGATTCAAATGAATCCGCCGGTCAACCGAACGGTTTCCTTGCGAGGTTTCGGCCTGCACTCCGATTTCAGCGGAATGCAGGCCGAATGGTCAAAGGCAATCCGAGAGGGTGGTTGCAAGATTACGAAGAAGTTGAGGATAAAACGATGGACCCGGTTCGATATTTGCGCCGATCGGGTCGCTGACGCCGGTATTGGCCTCGGTCCCGTCCAGAACCGTCTGGACCAGTTTGGGGTCGTACTGAGGTTCGGCAAGGACACAGTCGATGCCCTCCGCACGAATACGGCCCTGAATCTCGGCGATCCGTGCCGGGCTGGGATCGGAGGCATCAGAAAGCGAAATTGCCCCGGCGGCCGGAATATCGAAGGCAACTTCGAAATATTGGTAGGCATCATGGAAGACAATGAACTCTTTCCCGCGCGCCGGTTCCAATATCTCGTTGATCTCGGTTTTCAGGGCTTCGATTTCTTCCCGTGCCGCCGCAGCGTTCGAGAAATAGGCACTTGCATTGTCCGGATCAGAGGCTGAGAGCTTCCCGGCGATCAGGTTCAGCCAGATTGCCGCGTTCTCGGGTGACAACCAGACATGAGTGTCGTGTGACCCATGATCGTGTTCAGCATGTTCGTCGTGATCGTGGTCGTCATGATCTTTTTCTTCGGCATGATCGTCATCATGTTCATCATGGTTTTCATGATCATTGTGGTCATCGTGATCGTGATTGTCCGAGTCGGCATGTGCTTCATGGTCATGCGCCTCGAACAACGCGCTCTCGCGAAGCTCCAGTTCGACCGCGCCCTCAGCCTCCATCAGGGATGTCACATCTGCGTTTTCCGAAAGCGTTTCGATTGCCCCTTCCAACCAGGGTGTCAGGTCTTCTCCGACCCAAAACACCAAGTCCGCGTCTTGCAGTGCAGCGGCGTCCGAAGGGCGCAGGGAGTATTCGTGCGGCGAAGCTCCGGGTTGAACAATCAGAACCGGACTGCCGACACCATCCATTACCCGCGCGACCAGTGAATGCACGGGCGCGATATCAACTGCGACATTCGGTGTATCAGCCCACGCCACACTTCCAAACAAGGTTGCGCTGATGGACAGGGAAAGAAGCTTTCTGGACATGGGGTTCCCTATGTGATTGTATAACATTAATCGCTCAACTATACGATATGTAATAACATGACAAGTGACTTGCAGAACCGCGAGGAAGCCGTCAGCGTCGGGTTCGAACAGCATGACCATTCCGCCTGCGTTACCGACGCTATCGCGTCGGCAGATGCGCGTTGCGAGAAAGAGAACCTTCGCTTTACACCCGTTCGACGCAAGGTGTTGCAAGTGCTGCTGGAAGACCACAAGGCGCTTGGCGCCTATGCGATCCTTGAAAGGCTGCGCGAGGCGGGTTTCGGATCTCAACCACCGGTCGCGTATCGTGCGCTGGATTTTCTGGTTGAGCATGGATTCGTTCACAAAATCGAACGACTGAACGCGTTCGTTGCCTGCGCCCATCCCGGCGAAGCGCACGCCCCTGCCTTCATGATCTGCCGAAACTGCGAAATAGTCGCCGAGGCACAATCCACCCCCGAAAAAGGGGCATTGGGAGAAGCTGCCAAGACATCCGGATTCCGGATTGAACGTACCATCATCGAAGTAGAAGGCCTGTGCCCGACCTGCGTTGGGAAAGAAAATTCATGAGTCTCGCAACCATTGAAGGCCTCAGCATCCGCTATGGCGCAAAAACCGTGCTGCGCGATGTGAACCTGTCGATAAATCCGGGTGAGATCGTCACGATAGTCGGGCCAAACGGATCGGGAAAGACAAGCCTGCTGCGGTCCCTGATCGGGGCGACGCGTGCTTCGACTGGCCGTGTACGGCTGAAACCCGGGCTGAGGCTGGGTTATGTGCCGCAGCGGCTGCATATCGACCCTACGCTTCCGATCACGGTGGAACGGTTCATGCGTCTTCCGGGCGCCGTTAATCGATCGGCCTGCAGACAAGCGCTGAAACGTGCGGGCGTTCCCGATCTTTCGGGGCAGCAAATGTCACAACTGTCCGGTGGGCAGTTCCAGCGCGTCCTGCTGGCGCGGGCTTTGCTGAACCAGCCCGAGTTGCTGTTGCTGGACGAGGCGACTCAGGGGCTCGATCAACCGGGTTCTGCAGCGTTTTATCAACAGATCGAAGCCACCCGTGCCGAGACCGGATGCGCCGTACTGATGATCAGCCACGATCTACACGTGGTCATGAGCGCCTCGGACCGTGTCATATGCCTGAACGGCCACGTCTGTTGCGAAGGTACGCCTGCAACGGTGGCAACCGCGCCGGAATACCGGGCCCTGTTCGGTTCGGGGACAGGTGGTGCACTGGCACTGTATCGCCATGACCACGACCATGGTCATGATCACGCTTCGAAGGAGGCTGCCGAGTAATGCTGGATGATTTTTTGACGCGCGCCACGCTGGCCGGGGTTGGTGTAGCGTGCGCAGCGGCACCTTTGGGTTCTTTTGTGGTCTGGCGGCGCATGGCCTATTTCGGCGATGCAACCGCCCATGCCGCAATTCTGGGGGTTGCCTTGTCCCTTTCTTTTCAGGTGTCGATCTTTGCAGGCGCGACTGCCGTTGCGCTTCTACTGGCGCTGACTGTGACGTTCCTGTCCGGGCGCGGATACACGATGGACACCTTGTTGGGGGTACTGGCCCATTCCGCACTTGCCTTCGGTCTGGTCGCAGTTTCGTTTCTGTCAGGGGTGCGAATAGACCTGATGGCCTATCTGTTTGGCGATATTTTGGCCGTATCACGCGGTGATCTGGCTGTGATCTGGGGCGGTGCGGCGCTGGTTGTTCTGTTGATTTCGTGGCGCTGGTCGGCATTGCTGACGGCGACCCTCAACACCGATCTGGCTTATGCAAGCGGTATTGACCCAAGACGAGAGCAGTTGTTTCTCACGCTGGCGCTGGCTGTCACGGTTGCAGTTGCCATCAAGGTTGTTGGCGTGTTGCTTATCGGCGCAATGCTGATCATCCCTTCGGCAGCAGCCCGGCCTCTGGCCCGTACGCCTGAAAGCATGGCGGTGATAGCTGCCGTGATCGGCACCTTATCGGTTATTGGGGGGCTACGCGCTGCCTTGGAATTCGATACGCCTGCCGGGCCAACAATCGTTTGTGTGGCTGCCTTGCTCTTCGCGGCAACAAGCGTGACGAACATGGTGAACAGGGCAAACTAACCTCGGTTCATACACTGTCAAAACGTAATGTGGGTGGCAGGATATGAACGGAAAGTAGGCTTTCCGGGCATATATCAGCGCATAACTCGACGTCCTCCGGGAATTTCGTTGCCCAAATTTTGCCGCATTGTTAGAAATGTGCAAAAGGGGTGCAAAGCCCGGAGGCAAAAATCGAGCAGAAAGTCAAAAAATCGCGGCGTTTGGTGCCGGAATCCCTGGTAGGGAAACGTGAGGGCCTGTTTTTTCTTTGGGCAGAGCTTGAGCGGGCACGTATCCGGGCGGCAAGGGCGCAGGAAGCCGCCCCTCACCAGGCCAAAGCGAATGGCATCAGCACAGGCAAAGCTCAGGCGTTTCATCCATTCCACGTGGATGAATTCATTTTCTTCTAAAGCCTGAATTTCGCCTTCGAAAGCATCTAGCCCGCCATAGTTAGGCGGGCTGCAAGTGCACCAGCGTTTCGCTAAATAACTATTTGATCTGTTCTGTGCCGTGCCAGATCAGGCAGCGCCGCGCTGCATCTCGGGGAACCCCGCTGCCAGACTTTCCTCTGAAGCTTCGAATACGCCACGTTCAGTGATCAGCCCCGTGACAAGCCGCGCGGGTGTGACGTCGAACGCAAAATCCATGCCTTCAGTTCCGTCAGGTGTCACCTGCACCGAAGAAATCTCGTTCGCATCGTCCCTGCCCCAGATATGCGTAACTTCGCGCGGATCGCGTTTCTCGATCGGGATTTCGCGAACGCCGTCACTGACCGTCCAGTCAATGGTCGGCGACGGCAGAGCCACATAGAAAGGCACATTGTTGTCATGGGCGGCCAACGCCTTGAGATAGGTTCCGATTTTGTTGCAGACATCGCCGCGGCGGGTGGTCCGGTCGGTGCCGACAATGACCATGTCGACCTGCCCGTGCTGCATCAGGTGCCCGCCTGCGTTGTCGACAATATAGGTGTGCGGCACGCCGTGGTTGCCCAGTTCCCATGATGTCAGTGCACCCTGGTTGCGCGGCCGGGTTTCATCGGCCCACACATGGATGGGAATACCCGCATCAAAGGCGTGATACATCGGGCTGGTGGCGGTGCCCCAATCGACCGTCGCCAACCAGCCGGCGTTGCAGTGGGTCAGCAGGCGGACCGGTTCGCCTTCGGGCTTCTTCGCTGCAATGTCGCGGATCAGTTCAAGTCCGTGGACACCGATCATCCGATTGATCTCGACATCTTCGTCCGCAATGTCATGGGCCATTTGCAATGCCGCTGCCGCCCGGTCAGACGGGGCCAACTGACGCATAGCCGTACGGCACCGGTCCAACGCCCACCGAAGGTTGATCGCGGTCGGTCGTGTGGCGTGCAGCGTTTCCCAGGCCTGATCCATTGCCGCATCCGATGGGTCCAGCCGCATTTGCAGCGCCATGCCGTATGCGGCGGTCGCTCCGATCAAAGGCGCGCCACGCACGCTCATTTCCACGATTGCAGTGCAAAAGGCATCCATGGTGTCGACAGGCCGGATCACCAGCTTGTGCGGCAGCCATCGCTGATCAATGATCTCCAGCACATCCTTTTCTGTGTTGAACCAGAGCGAGCGGTAATGCTTGCCGTCAATTTTCATAATGCAGACCTTCCCTTGAATTAGACCGCCACAGGCGCACACAGCCAGCGCCGCTGTCTTTCGGTTTTGTTGTTCAATACTCTAATGATATTCAAATTCTTTGCCACAATCCAAGTTCGCTGCGCTTGGACGAGGGCGCCGGTGTCATCGGTTGGTCCTGCGGCGGGCGTGCAGAACTCCGGCTTCGCGGATGATATCGGCAACCATATGTTCGCGTCGATAAGCCATGACATGCGCCCCCGCGACGCCCCTGATCTGCTGTACCTGCTGAAGCAGTTCAATGCAGATCCTTTTGCCTTCCTCGCTGGGATTGTCCGCTTTTTCAAGCCGTTCGATGACCGCGTCCGGGATATGAATCCCGGGCACGTTGTTGCGCATCCAGCGGGCCGCTCGGGCCGATGCTAGCGGGCCGACCCCCGCCAGAATGAACACTTTCTTGTCCAACCCTTCGTCCCGGACACGAGACATGAAAGATTCGAACAACGGCATGTCGAAAATGTAGTTGGTCTGGATGAAATCCGCCCCGGCAGTGATCTTTTTGGCCAATCGGTTTGGACGCCATTCATACGGGGGAATACATGGGTTCTCGGCTGCGCCCAGAAACATCTGCGGCGGCGCGGTTATTTTGCGCCCCGACAGAAATGTTCCGTTGTCCCGCATCGAGCGGATGGTGCGCAGCAACGTCAGCGAATCAAAGTCAAAAACAGGTTTCGCGCCGGGCTGATCCCCTGCACCGACCCCGTCGCCCGTCAGGCACAGGACGTTGCTGACACCAAGCGCGGCAGCGCCCAGCACATCGCCTTGAATTGCGATACGGTTACGATCACGGCAGGAGATCTGATAGACGGGCGAGTACCCGGCCCGTGTCAGCAACGCGGATATGCCGATCGAGGACATGTGGCAGTTGGCACCTGAAGCATCCGTTGCGTTGATGGCATCGGCAACCTCGCTGAGCGGCTGGGCGGCATCGTAGACATCGGACGGATCGGCGCTGTCAGGAGGGTTCAATTCGGCCGTGACGGCAAACCGGCCAGACCGCAGGACTTTTTCCAGACGACTGTGTGAGACAAATCCTTCCGGAAGTGCAGAACGGGATGAATGAGTGTCCAGCGCTTCGATATGACCAGTCATTTCTTACCGCTCCCGATATTTTCGGGTTCCTGCGCCAAAGGTGCGGCAACCGGCTCCATCGACCGGGCCTCGGGGAAGGACTGCGCCAGGGCTTGTTTGGCCAGGTCACGTTGATCCCGCGCACGCATCGCTTTTTCCCGGCTGACACGCAGCCACGAAGACGTCCCCTGCAAGGTGTGCTCGACCGGAGGCAAAACCTCATTGATCTGTGCCGCACCGCTGCTCATCCGGCTCGCCCCGCTCCAGGCCAATGCCCAGACGCATTTCATGTCCGGTTTCACTTCGCAGTATTCGCCGGGCCGAACCCCGCCGCAGGGGCCGTTGCGCAACTGTTTCGGGCAATTCATGGGGCACGACATACCGGTCGATGACAAAACGCATTGACCGCACATGCGGCAATCAAACAGCAGCGATTTCACACCCCGTTCAACCAGCGCAACAGGTTTTTCCACCCGGTGATATCCGATCCGGTCGAACAGCGGGTCAAGCGCAACCATCGCCCTTTCCACGTACTTGTAAATTTTTTCAAATGTACCCGAATGCCGGACCGAAAATAGACGAAGGCGATACATGTTCCTGGCCCTCCTGCGGAAGCTGGCGGGTCAGATAGCGGAATGCCCACCGAGCCCGATAAACCCCTCTGACTTAACGGTTCCTGCTTGGGGAAGCCAAGTCAAGCCAAACGTGGGTTTTTGCCCCACTCGCTGATCAACCGAACGACCATTCATCTGCCCGAAACGGGCCTTCGCTCGCGACACAGATACTGTCAGAAAGCATTGGCCGCTTTGGTAAGAAACTCACACAATGCGTGGTCGTGTGCATTTGCGATATGCAGGCGAAACCGGGTTTCCGATTGAACGCGGTAAAGAATGACCTCGAACCCGAAAAATCGACGGACCGCGCTTTTGGATGGCTGATCAAGCCGGATTTCGGTTCCGCGCTGTAGCAACTCCATCGCCCCCGGCCCAATCAGGTCAAAAACCGAATAGGCGTGCGAAACGTCAGAAACAGCCATGTTCTGTTCTTCGTGCCAGCCTTCCTGTCGGTCTGCTCCGTTGATCTCAAGCAATCTGTCGCGACGCAGGGCGATGGTGTAAACGTCATCTGCCACGACATCAGGCCAGCCGGTGCACGGGGGCACCGACCGCGATGCAAGGTCGGGGCCGGACATCAGGGTCTGGCGTTCGAGATGCACTCGGGACATAGCGGTTGACCCCAAATCAATCTCTTGCCCGTATTGCCCAGCGGGGGCCCATTTATTCCGGTCGTCACGCATTCAGACGCTCCCCTTCCGGGTCGTAGAAGCAAGGCGCACACAACGTCGCCTTGCGACGCTGGCCGTCGTGCCAGATGTCGATCATTTCGCCTGTTCGTTCTGCACCGCTTTCCATCAACCCCAATGCAATCGGCGCGCCGACACTTGGACTGTCATAGCTTGATGTTACGTAACCCAGCGAGCGGGGTGGTGTGTCACCAGTCACCATATGCGCGCCGGTCGGAATGGCCGGTTCGCCCACCGGAACGGTCAGGCCGACCAGTGTCTTGCGGTCCAAACGGTTGGCCGTGGCGGTGTGAAGGCTGCGGTCCCCGACAAATGGGGTTTTCTTCTTTTCCCGGGGCATGGAATAACCCAGATCGTGCGGCATGGTCTCTCCATCCGTGTCCTTGCCGATCATGATATAGCCTTTTTCGGCTCGCAGGACCGAGATTGCCTCGATGCCGACAGGGGCGGCGCCGAATGGCGCAGCCGCCTCAACTGCGGCCTGCCACAGGCTGCGCCCAGACGATGCAGGGACCGAGATTTCATAGCTGAGGTCGCCGGTGAAACTGACACGTGACACCCGAACAGAGGCGTCATTGAAGCTCCCTTCCCGAAAGGTCATGTGCGGGAACGCCTGAGCGGACAGATCAATACCCAGATCGAGAACCGTCAGGATTTCCCGGGCTTTGGGCCCGGTGACCGTAACCGTGACATATTGATGGGTCATGTCGTGCACAAAAATACGATCGGGGTCGTTGCCATCCTGACGCCAGGATTCCAGGTGCATGCGCACGCTGTCCACGTGGCTGGACGAGCAGGAAATCACAAACCGGTTCTGATCCAACCGCGAGATCACCCCGTCATCATAAACGATGCCGCCTTCGGTCAGCATGAATCCGTAGCGGATTGCACCGGGTTTGAGTGTTTTGATGGTGTTATAAAAGATGAAATTCACAAAGGCTTCGGCATCCGGGCCCATTACCTCGATCTTGCCTAAGGGAGAGCCATCGAGAATGCCCGCGCTCTCGCGTGTGCGCACTGCCTCGGCCCGGATCAACTGTTCCGGCGTTCCGTTGCCGTACCATCCCGGGCGTAGCCACCCGCCATATTCACAAAGCGCCGCGTCAAGCGCGCGGTGCTGCGGTTCCAGCGGCAAGCGTTTCAGCGGATTGCAAAGTTCCTTGGTTCGCGCCCCATGGTAGGTCTCTATCGGGACCGGCACAAAGGGGGGACGGAAGGTTGTGGTGCCAACCTCGGGGATTGGCCGGTCCTGAATGGCTGCCATGGCCGCAAGCCCGGCCATGTTTGATGTCTTGCCCTGATCCGACGCCATCCCAAGTGTCGTGTAGCGTTTCAGATGCTCGACCGAGACAAAGTTTTCGCGGGCGGCAAGTTCCACGTCTTTGAGCGTGACATCATGCTGAAAATCGATCCACTGGCGCCCTTTCGAGCCGGGTGTTGGCCACAACGGGTTAAGGATAATAGTGGTGTCCGGACGTGTTGTAGTTTCGCCCCGACCGGCCGCACTTGCCTCATCCAGCGCTGCGTTCAGATCGTAGGTGCCGTTGGCCGCGCCGATTGCGACCATCCCGCCAGGTGCGGCACCAGGCAGGAAGGTCTGCCGCGTGGCGCACCAATCCAGTTTACCCCCAGCGTGCCGCCACAGATGCACCAGCGGCGTCAACCCGCCTGAGCTCAGCACGGTATCGACCGGATAGGTTCTGTCACCTTCAAAGATTGATTTCAGAGACTTGCCGCCAGAAACTTTGACCGGTCCCGTCGAAGGGTCGATTTGGACGACCCGCGCCCCGGTGTCCTTGAGCTTGGCAATGATCGGATCGGCCAATGAGTGATTGCTGAGAACCGCAACCTCCCGCCCGGCCAGAACACCATACCGCGCAAGATACTCGGCCGCGCCCATCAGCGACATCACGCCCGGCCGGTCATTGTTGGCAAACGTTATCGGCCGGTCCAAAGCCCCGCTGGCCAGAATGACGCGCCCTGCCCTCATCCGCCATAGGCGCGGAGCGGTGCCGAAAGGGCCGTTTTCAACCAGCCCAACCAAACCGTGGTCATAGACCCCAAAAGCTGTGGTCGATGTCAGGATGCGCCCGCCTGCCAACTCGATGGCCATTCTTAGCGATGTAACCCATTCTACCGGCGCCCCGGATTCAATCGCCTCGAACTGATAGGCGCTGCCGCCGGTTTCCGGATGATCATCGACCAGAACGACGTCCTGCCCGGCCTCTGCGGCAGTGCGGGCAGCGACCAGCCCTGCCGGGCCCGCGCCCACAACCAGCGTGTCGCAATGCGCATGAGTTTTGTCCGAGGAATAGCCGTCGAAAACGTCCGTCGACACTGCGCCCAATCCGGCCATTTTCCGGATCGATGGTTCAAACAGATGCCAGTCGGGCCAGATGAAGGTTTTGTAATAAAACCCGGCAGACAACCAACGGTGAAAGAAATCAAGGCCGCCCTTGATATCGAACTGTGCAGTGGGCCAGGCATTGACCGCGCGGACCTGCATCCCCTCCTCAAGATGCGTGGTTGTGGCCAGGCAATTGGGCAGTTCGCGGCCGTTCAAGGTGACTGTCATGATCGCGTTGGGCTCATCCACCCAGGCACTCCAGACACCGCGCGGACGATGGTACTTGAAACTGCGCCCCATCACACGCGCGCCGCTGGCCATCAGCGCCGAAGCCACAGTGTCGCCAGCAAATCCCTGATAGGGTTTGCCATCGAATGTGAAATTCAGCGGCCGGGTCCGATCAATCAGCCCGCCCGAAGTAGTGCGAAATGACGTCATGGCGCGACCTTTCTGAGAGGGGTCGAGCCAAGGACATCCATCGTCACACTGTCACGCTCCAACAGGAACACTTCGGCGCAGGTTGTGTGCATCCAGATTTCCCGGACCACTCCCTTATCGTTGCGGTGCATGTGCAGATAGCCTGCCCATTCCGCATCGGAAACCGCGCCGCTGGTATCCGGGCGGGTTTTTCCCGCCTCGGCTGCAAAGTGAAACTCGCGCTCGTCCCGGGGACCGCAAAAGGGACAGGGAAATATCTGCAATTCAACCTCCTAGTGCGGAATGCCAGAGGCCGCGCTTTCATCCACAAGCGCGCCTGTTGCGAAACGGCTGATGTCAAAGGGGCGGCTGATCTCGTGATGGCCGCCCGTGGCCATCAGATGTGCCAGCAGATACCCGCCCGCCGGGATCGCCTTGAAGCCGCCGGTACCCCAGCCGCAATTGAGATAGATGCCATCCACGCCCGACGGTCCGATAATCGGAGAACTGTCGGGCGTCACGTCGACGATCCCGGCCCAATGGCGCAGAAGCTTCACCTTGGCCAAGGCCGGCATCATCTCGGCCAGCCCGCCCAAAACGACTTCCTGCATCGGCAGGTTGCCGCGTTGACCGTAGGACGGCACTCGGTCCAGCCCACCGCCGACCACCAGCCCGCCCTTGTCTGATTGGCTGACATAAGTTCCCAGTGCCGGGCATAACACGACGGTATCCAGAACCGGCTTCAACGGTTCGGATACAAACGCCTGCAGCGCATAAGAATGGATGGGCAATTTGTACCCGGCAATTTGCCCCAGAACAGACGAATGCCCTGCCACAGAAGCGCCAATCACACCCGCGCGCACTTCACCCAATGACGTCTGCACACCGACGCAACGCCCGGCTTCCATCACAAAGCCTTGCACTTCGCAGTTCTGAATGATGTCTACCCCCAATTGGTCGGCCGCGCGCGCATATCCCCAGGCAACCGCGTCGTGCCGACCGGTTCCGCCACGCGGCTGATTGACACCACCATGAATCGGATAACGCGCATCGTCCCGGAAGTTCAGAACAGGAACCCGCTTGCGAATCTCTTCCCGGCTCAGCAGCTCGGCATCTATGCCATTCAGACGCATGGCGTTGTACTGCCGCGCGGCCATTTCCATGTCATGCTCGGAATGAGCGGTCACAAGCATACCGCGTTGCGAGAACATGACGTTGTAGTTCAGCTCTTTGGACAGGCGTTCGTACAACCGGACCGAAAAATCATAAAGCGCGGCGCTTTCAGGATAAAAGTAGTTGGAGCGGATCGCGGTGGTGTTTCGCCCGGTATTGCCGCCGCCAAGCCAGCCTTTTTCAAGTACGGCGACATTGGTCATCCCGTGGTTTTTGGCAAGGTAGTAGGCGGTTGCCAACCCGTGCCCGCCACCGCCGATGATCACCGCATCATAGGCTGGTTTCAGCGTGGCAGACCGCCAGGCTTTGGCCCAGCCTTTCTGACCGCGCAAACCTTCGCGAAAAACCTGAAATGCCGAATACCGCGTCATTCTTTCTTATCCATTGCCAGTGAATAGGCCACGAAACTCTGAATCAACTCAGCTGAAGGTTCCTTTCCGGTAAAACCCTTCAGGAACCCTTCGATCCGGCTGACCCGCACCTCCATAGTTTCGCGCATTTCTGCCGCGTGATATCCGATCTGCATGAAATACAGGATGCGGGCCCGCGCATCTGCGTCGCCTGCGTCGTAGCCGTGGCGCGCGTACATTTCGGTTATGGCGTCCAGTCGGGTTTTATCGGCGGCGTCGATCAGAGCATTGACCTGATCGTCCCGGCGCGCCCATTCCCGCACCGCAAAATCCAGCCCCTGATCGAACAGATCCGAGGTCACAAAGCAGCGGAAGAAATTGCAAACCGCAGCACAGATATCTGGCGCGGGTTTTGCGCAGTGGGTTACAATCGTTTGCGTGTTCCGCGCCTCCCACTCCTCCAGAAGCTTTGCCAGAAGATCGGCCCTGTCCTCGAAGTACCAGTAAAAGCTGGACCGCGAGACCCCAAGCCGACGGGCCAGAGACAGTATCTTCAGCTCGGCAACACCTTCGTGAACCAGAACGTCACGCGACAGGTTCAGCCAGTCTTCACGCGTGACCTTGATGTTTCCGACCAGCGGGTCCTTTTCCGGGTCATCCCGGTTTAAAATTGGTTGGGCACGCTTGTTCATTCAACTCTCCGGCGGTGCACCGCCTTCCGCCGTGCGCTTTGCGATGAACTGTTTCAGGTTTTCGACCCGTGCACCATCCAAATCGGGTCTTTTGTCTGCAGCAAGAATATCTTTCCAGACCTTGGTCGCCCGCACCGAGGCGTCAACTGAGCCGCGTTCGCTCCAGGTGCCGAAATTGGCATAGTCGTGCACAATCGGCTCGTAGAATTCGGTGTTATAACGCTTCATTGTCTGCGGCGCGGCAAAGAAGTGACCACACGGCTCCACCTGCGACAGTGCCGAATCCAGTCCGATTTCATCGACCCCCGCCGCGCGCCCGGCGCAAAGTTCGGCCACCATGTTCAGAACCTCTGCGTCGGTAATGAGTTTCTCGTAGGAAACACTGAGCCCACCTTCGAGCCATCCTGCGGAATGAATGATCACCGTTGCCCCGGCCATCAGGCATCCCCACAGGCCAAACTGGTTTTCGTTTGCCGCCTGCACGTCGTTCAGATTGGACGCTGAACCGGCAGCGGAACGCCAGGGCAAACCTATGAAACGCGCCAGCTGCCCGGCCGCGAGCGAGGCGTGAAAATGCGCAGGTGTCCCAAAGGCGGGCGCCCCGGATTTCATGTCGACATTGGACGTGAACGTGCCGTAGCAGACCGGCGCACCCGGACGGGCCAGCTGGGTCAGCGTGATCGCCGCCAGCGCCTCGGCATGGCTGAGCGTAATCGCCCCGGCCACCGTGATCGGAGCCATCGCACCCATCAGCGTGAAGGGCGTGACAATCGAAAGTTGCCCGTGTCGGGCAAAATCGATCAGACCCTGCGCCATCGGGATGTCGAGTGTACGGGGACTATTGGTGTTTATGATCGTGTATGCATGTGGCGTGGCAAGGAATTCATCGTCCGACAGACCCCGAAAGTTCCTCAGCATCTCAAAATTGTCCATTGCCTGCGGTGTGCCACGGGAAAACAGGAACGGAAACTTGTCTGACAGCGTCAGTTGAACTTCGGTCGTGAAATAGTGCCGCAGATGGGTCGGCACATCCTGAGGTTCGACCGAGGGTGATAGCATCTGAAACACATCGAAGTGATGGTTGATCTGCGTGTATTCCCTGTAGTCCCGCGCCGAACCCGCACGCCGCCCCCGTTCGAGGTCGGTCGCGTTGGGTGCCCCTGCCCCGGCTTGAAATACAAGGCTGCCAAGCTCCAGTGTCACATCCCGGTGTCGCGCCCCCGCGCGGCAGGTGATGGACTTTGGCGCCGTTGCCAGCGCCGCGTCGACCATGTCGCGTCCGATATTCACCATTTCGGTGTCCTCATCGACGCGGGCACCGCCTTTCGCGAAAATAGCCCGGGCCTCGGGCAACAGAACTTTTATGCCCAGCTCTTCCAGCAATCGCAGGGCAGTTGCGTGCATGTTCGCAATCTCATCTGCCGAAAACACGTCCATCGCCGGAAACGGGGTTTTGAGCTGGCGGTAGTTCACATCGCGCGCCGGGGTCCTGACGGTCTCGCCGCCGCGTCCCCTGCGCCTGCCACCCGGGCTGTTGTTTTCTGGGTTCATCGCATCACCCTCTCATCGCCAGACCTTGGGGATCATAGGGCGATGCGGCGATCACACGCGCCGTTTTTTCAACGCCCACCACATGGATCTGCAACTTGGTCCCTTCCTCGGCACATTCCCGATCCACCATGGCCATTGCCAGCGATTTCCGTACTGTGTGCCCGTATCCACCCGATGTGACAAAGCCCACGCGCCTGCCATCTTTCCAAACAGGTTCATAACCGCTGGCATCCGCATCCTGACTGTCGATCTCAACCGTGACGATGACCTGATCCGGTGTGGCCGTGCGTTCCGCTTCGGCCGCGGACTTTCCGATGAACGATTTGGACCAGTCGATCCAGCGATCCATTCCCGTTTGCGCGGGCGTGTACGCCTGCGTAAACTCGGCCGACCAGATGCCAAAACTCTTTTCCAGCCGCAGTGACAGCAACGCGTTGAAACCAACTTCACGTATGCCCAGATCCGCTCCGGCCTTCAGAAGGGTTTTTCGCAGAGCGATGTGTTCAGCCGCTCGACAGTGGATTTCGTATCCCAGCTCTCCCGCTACTGAAAGTCGGCCGACTTTGGCGCGGATCAGTCCGATATCGAACGTACCGCACCCCATAAACCGAAGGTCGCCGATAGGGCCAACCGTCAGTTTTTCCAGAACCTTGCGGCTGTTTGGCCCAGACAGGCTGAACCCAACAATATCATCGGCAATGTCGCGGATCGTGACACCATCGGTCAGGTAGGTATTGAACCAGCGCATGTGCCATTCGCGCAGGTAGTAGCTGCCCATGATCCACCATGTGCCGTCGCCCCAGTTGAAGACTGTCAAATCACCTTTCAGCTTGCCTTCGGGGGACAGCATTGGGGCCAGTCTTGCCCGTCCGGGTCCAGGCAACTTGCTGGCCATCAGATTGTCCAGCCAGGCTTCTGCATTGGGACCCGAGATTTCGAAACGCGAGAATCCGGAGATGTCCAGCAGCCCGACGGTTTCTCGAACGGCTTTACACTCCTCGGCCACGAGATCGAATGCGTTGGATCGTTTTAGGGTTGGTGTTTCTGCAAAATCCTTGGCGGGGGCGAAGTACAGCGGAACCTCAAGTCCCCAACTGGCGCCCCACTGGCAGCCCGCTTCGGTCATGTCCGAATAGGCAGGCGCCATTTTCAGCGGCCGGCCGGCCGGCAATTGTTCGTTCGGATAGGTCATCACAAACCGCCGGGTGTAAAACTGACCGGTGGTTTCCTTGATGTATTGTTTGTTCTCGGCAAATGGCCCGTAGCGCGCGACATCCATGCCAAAGACATCCGCCTCGGGCTCGCCATGGATCATCCATTCGGCCAGCGACTTCCCGACGCCGCCGCCTTGCAGAAAACCTGCCATCACCGCGCAGGCACACCAGTAGCCGGGCTTGCCGCGTACCGGACCGACCAGGGGGTTGCCGTCCGGTGAAAAGGTAAAGGCGCCGTTCACCCATGTTTTGACGCCCACATGCTGAAGATCCGGGAAACGCTCAAAACCCAGCGTCAGTTCTTTTTCAATCCGATCCGGGTCCTCCTGCTGCAACTCGAATCCGTATTCCCAGGGCGCGCCGTCCATCATCCAGTGTTCGTGATCGATCTCGTAAATGCCCAGCAGGATGCCGTTCTGATCCTGCCGCATGTAAGTAAAGCCCTCGAGATCCACGACCAACGGCAGTTCTCGTTCCAGCTTCTCGACGGCCGGGATCGTGTCGGAGATCAGGTAATGATGGTTCAGCGGCGAGACCGGCAGTTCGATACCGGCCATGCGACCCACCTGCTTGGCCCACAGGCCCGCGGCGTTGACAACATGTTCGGCGTGGATCGTCCCCTTTTCGGTCACAACCTCCCATCCGCCCTGGGTTTGGTTCAATTCCAGAACTCGGTTGTGTTCTATGACTTCTGCACCGTGCTTCCTGGCCGCGCCCGCATAGGCATGGACCGTGCCGGTGGTGTCGATATATCCTTCGCGCTCGGCCCACATGCCGCCCAGAATCCCGTGATCGGACATGATCGGGCACAGTTCTTTGGCCTCTTTGGGCGACACGAGACACACGTCGTCGATGCCGATGGCCTGAAATGTCCGATACGCCGATTGCAACCATTCCCATCGGTCGGGTGTTCCGGCCAGGGTGAGGCCACCAGTCATGTGCATCCCGACGGATTGTCCGGATTCCTTTTCGATTTCGGACAGCAGGTCGATCGTATAGGCCTGCAATGCAGCGATATTAGGGTCCGCATTCAGGGCGTGAAAGCCGCCTGCGGCGTGCCAGCTTGAGCCCGCGGTCAAAATGTTCCGCTCGATCAGACAGACATCTTTCCAGCCGAATTTGGCCAGATGGTACAAAACAGACGCGCCGACAACGCCGCCACCAATAACGACCGCACGATAGTGTGACTTCATCGGTCCATTTCCTTCCCTGAGTGCTTTTGATCCGGACAGGCACAGTACTGTTCATAACTGTCCATTAGAGAACAGCATCAATAGACAGCTCTGTCCAGTGTTTTCTGCAAGGTACTCTTCGGGCACAAGCCCGCTTAAACTCGGACGCGGCCTAGTAGGATACCTTCAGGGTGTCACCGGTGATCACAAATGTCGGTGAATTGCCATCTATGGCATTTCCAACGAATTGCGCCACATCCAGTTCAGCCATGTTCGGAGCCTGAAGAACGGGGTACTCAACCCCGTTTTTCAGACCATGGCCGCGAGGGAAGGAAAAAACCAACGTTACCGGGGAACGATTTACGTTTACGGCCCCGGAAACACTGAGCGTTGTGGGGTTCGTACCAAGCTGGACCTTCAGTATGCCATTGGTCAAATCCAGTTGTCCGATACCAAGACCGCCATCATGTCCGCTGAGGTCGAGCACGCCATTGCCGATCAACTGAACCGTTGCCGAGCCTCCGGTAGATTTGTCGGAAAACAGGACCTGACCACCATCGCCGCCGCGCGCCCCGGCATAAGCAATCAAAGTGGCACTGGCTGCGGTGCCCACATCCGTGAACGAGGTATATCCGCCCTCCTGACCCGGTTCATTGCCGCCCAGATTGTGAAAGATCGCAGTTTCTGCGGTCGGTGGAAGATTTGGCGCGCCGGTGCCGTAGGAAGATTCAAATATCGTATAGCCGCCAACCTGACCGGGGTGGTTCCAGATTGTCGCCTTACCGGCACTGGAAAAGAATTCGTTCGGGGGTTTGATTGAAAAGATCGTATGCCCCGCGCCCGAGTTGCGGTTTACGGCACTTCCGAAATTCACAATGGTTGCGTTGGCGGCTGTGGCATAACCGTAGCGCGCTGTGAATTCGGTATGCCCGCCGCCTCCGGGCCAGTCTTTTGTTGCACCATAGTTGATATAGGTCCCGTCGCCCGCTGATGCGCCGGGATTGTCCATCGCAGGATAGTTGGGGTTGTTGTTGAAACTGGTCACGCCGCCATGCGCACCGTCGATTGTAGCCGGGTAGTTGTTGAACTTTCCCTGCCCGCCTGTCGCGCAGCCGTCAAAAGCGACGTCACCGCCATTGGCCCCATGCCAGTCCGCATCCACTGCGGTGCCGCCAAAATTCAGGTAGGTCGCCTGTCCGGCGGTCGAATAGTCGTAAAACTGCGTGTTGCCGCCATCACCGCCCGGGACAGTGCCACCGTGATTGATGAAAGTGCCCCGATCCGCAGATGCCGCCTGATGAAACACGGCATTGGCAAAGGTATCCCCGTCGCTGCCCAGAGTTCCAAAAATCGAAAAGGTCGCGGTTCCCGCGCGGGCACGTTCGCTGAATTTTACTGTGCCACCAAGACTGCTGTTTCTGTCCGGAGGGGGCACTTTCCCGGTTCTGAGGGTGAAGTACGCGGCCCCGGCATCGGCGTCGTCATGAAAGGCGATCGTGCCGCCCCCGTAGGTCGTTTCCAGCGACGGAGGGCCTGCGTAAAAACTGACCGGCCCCTCGCCAGCGGATGCAGAACCGGTGAACTTCAGCTGAGGTTGGTTGTAGGTTCCAAAGGAAGCCACGATGAAGCTTTGGGTATTGAGCGATTGATTGACGATGCCGCGCCCGGTGATCGTCAGCGCGGGCTGCTTGGCAAGATCCCGGATTGTGAATGAATAGGCATCCGACTGTTCCGAAAATTCAAGACACTCGATCTGAGCCATTGAATCAGGAGTGAAGGTTATCGCGGTATGAGAGGATCCTCCGAACTGGGCGTTTGCCATCGGTATCTGATCTGTGTCCCAGTTGTTTGGATCATTCCACTGATCGGAAGACGGATTTGCTTTCCAATTTGCGCTCGTCATGACGAATTCCTCTGTGAACAAACAATAGGTCTTGGGCACGCTCCCGAGGGGCGGGCCAAAAGTAAAAGCATGCGCGCGTGCCGTTTGCACACGCTCACTTTAGTCAAAACTCAAAAAGCCGCCTGAAAGTCGCCTTGTAGGCGTCAGACGCGCCACCCAATACCGGCGCGCCGTGGCCACAGAAAACGTGCCTGAATTGCAGAGCCGACAGCCGCTGAAAATCTTCGGCCTGCGGTTCGGACACCTGCATCCAGACCGGGCCGACATTGGCCGGTGTAAAGAACCCCATGCCTTCCATCATTTCGGCGGAATCCTTGCTGAAGAATTCGTCTGGATTCAGATAGTTCTGCAAAGCGTCGCACGCGATCATTACGCCGCCGTCCCGGTCGAGCCTAAAAATGCATTCGGGGGTCTTGGTGGTCCTGAAGGTGAAAAGCTGCGCACCTGATATCGGCAGTTCGCCGCCTTCGACCAGTTCACGATCCACCGGAACGCCTTCCTGACCGGCACCAGGCTGGGCCCAGTAGGTCGCGCCAAATGTGTCCCGGTAAAAGGCATCGTCGGCTCCGTGCAAACCACCGACCTGAACGACGTCGGTAATCCGGCCCAACTGCTCCAGCGCCTTCAACCCGTCATCGGAAAGCCTGACCGCATTGAACAATATCAGCCTGTCACCTTCGCGAACTATCGTCATGTTCCGGCTGAACTGCCAGTCAATGTCATTGAAATGCATCTCTCGTGTGCCGGTGACGAAAAATATGTCAGGCAAAGGTTCCGAGATGACTCCATGCGGAGACGCTGCCAGATGGCCCATAATACCCCCCTTTAAAAAGCCCTATCCTAGCCTTTTTTCGGCTGGCAGGGAAGTATAGTCGAATTGACCTGCATACTGATACTCATCCGCAAAGGCGTGCAGATAGGTGTTCAGACAGTCTTTCTGGTCCGGCCGCAGCCGGTCGTTCAGGATATCTTCGAGACATTCGGTCCCGTCGCTGGTGTCCAGTCGCTTGAGCAAAAACACCGTGACTTCCCTGCCGCCGAACCAGTCCTTCCCGATAGATTGCGCCGGACGCGCATTCGTCATGTCAAAGACAGATCCCGCCAACACCGTCAGGTGCCGGGCAAGCCCGGTGTGGTCTATGACACGGGGAACAGGTCCCGGGTCAAAGGCGGGCAGGACCGGTGGCTGAAGAACCGGATGCCGATTCAGCGCCGAAATGTATTCCGGGTCAATGCCGGCCTCGGACGCCCCGCGCGCCAGAATGTTCAGATAACGGCGTGTTGGCAGGCAGGCGTCGTTGACAAAATCCGGCAAGCCAACATAGGCCAGCGCCTGCTCGGCCCCCTGAACAGTTTCGATGTCGACCACAGTCCGGTCATACCCCACGCCATAGGCTTCCATCTGGTCGAGCGCTGCCAAGTCGGCCTCGTTGCAGCAATGCAGAACGCCCAGAACCCGGTCCTGTGGGTTTCCGGTGTGTTCGATATTTCCAACGCCCCCTTCGTGGCGAAAGAAATGCTCGACATTGAACGTTAAACGCCACCCCCTGAGCGTCGCCGCACGCGACGCCGAAGGTGTGACGCCTTTAGCTCTTAATGAAGTAAAATTCATATTAGAGCCGTATCCAAAATAGTTAATCAAGGTTATGCTCTATCTTAATTTCATCCTGTGTAATAATGCAGGAGCCCGCGTCTGTGTCACAGTTTTTTTAAACAGTTCCTTGTAGTCTTTCAGGAAGGTAGTTTCTGCCTTGCATCTTGAGATCGCCGGATACCAGATCGAACAGCAGATCGAGGCGTTTTACGCAAGTTCGCTTTTTCATGCCCGCAACAGCAAAAGCGGACAGCCGGCGATTGTCAAAACCTTGTCTGCCGAGTTCCCCGACATTCGGGATGCCAAGCGGCTGGAACGTGAGTATTGGCTGTTAAACGAGCTAGGCAGCCTGGACGGGATTATCCCGGTCACGGATATGGTCTTCCTTGGCAATGGTGCCCCGGTTATGATCAGCCCCGCGACCGGATGGACCTTGTCGCACTACCTGCGCGCCAAACGAACCGCCACATGGCCGCTTGAGCGTGTTGTCGACATCATAATCCGGCTTACCACTGCGCTGGACGCCATCCATGCGCGCGGTATGGTTCACAAAAACATCGCACCACAGAATATTCTGCTGGATGACACGGATTGGAGCGTCCGGCTGATGAATTTCGAAATCGCGACGGCCCTGTCGCGGGAACATCAGGGGAAAGTCGCTTCGAAACTGATCGAGGGCCATCTGCCTTATATCTCGCCCGAGCACACCGCACGGATTTCGCACGATGTCGACTACCGATCAGATTTCTATTCTCTTGGTGTCGTATTCTTTGAACTTTTGTTTGGGCAATTGCCATTCAGGGCCGAAACGCAACTTGAATGGGTCCATGCGCACATCGCCAAGCGGCCACGTGTCCCGGATGATGCCGGGGCATATGTTCCAGCGACGCTGATCGAGATTGTGCTGCGGCTTTTGGCCAAAAACCCTGAAGACCGCTACCAAAGCTCGTTTGGTCTGTTGCACGATCTTGAGATCTGCCGCCGAAGCCTCTCGCGCACAGGTGAAATTGCGCCCTTTGATATCGCGCAGCGAGACACGTCCGAAACGTTTCGTGTTCCGCAAGTGCTGATCGGACGCGATGCCGAGCTGGAACAATTGACCCAATTGCTTGCCAAGGTAGAGGCCGGCGCATCCGAGCTATGCCTGATCTCCGGCAGTTCAGGGGTTGGGAAAACCGCGCTGGTCGCGGAACTGAACCGGCCAATTCTTGAGGCGCGCGGCTTTTTTCTGCGCGGCAAGTTTGACGAGTTTGAAAGGGTCAGACCTTATAGCGGCATCGCTGCTGCATTTTCCGGGCTGGTTCAGGAACTGCTGGCAGAACCGCCAGAGTCACTGGCGACGTGGAAAACAAACATTATTGGCGCGTTGGGACGAAACGCGCAGGTTCTGCTGGATGTCCTGCCGGATCTGGGGCTGATCATCGGACCGCAACCGCCGGTCCCGACCCTTCCTCCGACCGAGGCGCAGAACCGGCTGCAACTGACATTTCTAAGCTTCGTAAGGCTGCTGGCGGATGAAAACCACCCGCTGGTACTGTATCTTGACGACCTGCAATGGAGCGATGCACCGACACTTAACCTTTTGCAGAAAATGGCAACGGCCCGGGACATCGGTCATCTGCTTATTCTGGGCGCTTATCGCGAGAATGAAGTGGACAGCGGCCACCTGCTGAGCCTGATGCGCAAGGAGGTTGCCAAGACACGGACGGTACATGATCTGACCTTGCCGCCGCTCGATCAGGCGGTCGTGAACCAGATAGTTGCCCGGACATTCCGAACGGATGAGGCGGACACGCAAGAGCTTGGCGCTGTTCTTTTTCAACGAACCGAAGGCAACCCCCTGTTTGTAAAGGAACTGCTTCAATCCCTGTTCGACGATGGGATGATTAATTTTGACCGCACACATGGCCGCTGGACATGGGATCTGGCTGCGATCAGGAAGGCCGAAATTGGCGATAACATTGTCGAGTTCCTGATTGGAAACCTGAACAAACTTCCGGATGACACCAAGGAAACGTTGCGCATGGCCGCCTGTATCGGACACGAGTTCGACATGGCCAAGCTGTCGCTGATTCATCAGCGCTCTAAAGAGCAGCTGGGCATATCCCTGATGAGCGCCCTGGCCCGCAACATCATCCTGCCCTTGGACGACAGCTACCAGCTTTTCGATCAGGCCGCAGCTCTGACGGACGCCAGGGCAGATGCGGCAGTCAACCCGCGCTACCGGTTCCAGCATGATCGTCTGCATCAGGCCGCTTACGAGTTGATTGATGACGCCGAAAAACAGCCTGTTCATCTGTCGATCGGACGACTTTTGCAGAGCGAAGACACGGATGAGCCGCAAAACGAACGCCTGATCAAGATCGTTCGCCATCTGAACGTGGCCCGCGATCTGATCACCCGGAAAGATGACAAACGCGAACTTGCGGAGCTGAACCTGGCGGCTGCTCGCATTGCGCACAATGCGTCCTCGTATCAGGTGGCTTTGAACTATTTGCGTATTGCCCGGTCCCTCCTTCCTTCGAACCCGTGGCAAGAGGCCTATGGGCTGACCAGATCGCTATCATCGCTCTATGCACAAACCGCCTATCTGAACGGCTTGCATGACGAGGCCGATGCCGAGTTGTCACGCGCGCTGGAAAACCTTCGGACCTCGCTGGACAAGGCGCGCGTTTTGTCGATGAGAACAAGGCATTACTCGACCTTGGGCCGGATGAAAGACTCCATCGATTCAGCCCTCGAAGGGCTTTCCCTTCTTGGGGTCAGGTTCACGGCGGATGTCTCGGATGCAGAGGTTGAAGCAGAAGTCGCAGAGATTTCTGTCAACCTGGCAGGCCGGGAGATTGCCGATCTGATCAACGCGGGCCGTATGACGGACGCCAATATGGAAACGGCGGTCGGGCTGTTGATGGAGATCTTTCCTGCGGCCTTTCTGTCAGGTGCCGGAAACCTGTTCCGTCTTTTGATCCTGAAATCCGTCAACCTGTCACTGCGTTTCGGAAACTCGGCCGAAACCGCCTTTGCCTACTCGACGTACGGGATGTTGCTGTGCGGGGGCATGAACCGCCCTGCTGAAGCGATCGAGTTCGGCAAGCTCTCGCTTGCTATGAACGAGGCATATGACGACATTGCCCTGAAATCCCGCATTATTTACGTCTACACGATGTTCATCCACCACTGGGGCCACCACTGGAGCACGATGACAGAATGGTTCACCCGTGGCTTGGAGGCGGGATACCAGTCGGGCGATCTGTTGTATCTGGCCTATAACGCTCAGGATTGCATCATCTGGGACCCGCGTCTGGATCTTGAAACCGCAATTGCCGAACAGTCGCGATACATGGTGATCGTCAAGGACTGCAACTATGCGGACAGCTACGATTCAGGCAGTCTTTTTCTGCAGATGTTGCAGAATTTCGCAGGCAACACCCGGGATTTGTATTCACTTAGCGATGACACGTTCGATGAAGTTTCCTGCCTGAAGGGAATGACCGAGCGCGGTTTCATGACAGGTGTCGCGAACTATCACATCTATAAGGCCGAACTTCACTGCCTGTACCGCAACTTCAAGGGGGCCGTTCCGCACGTAGCCGCGCAGGAAAGGTTGATGGACAGTGTCATGTCGCTGCCGCAATCCGTTCGGTTCCGGTTTCTGGCCTTTCTGACCTATTCCGCGACGTACGAGACATCCCCTGCGGACGAGCAATCGCATCTTTGGCAGAAGATGGAGGATCACGCCAATCATATGGCCGACTGGGCCCAGCACTGCCCCGAGAATTTCAGCCATCTCGACCTTGCCATGCGCGGAGAGTTTGCGCGCTTGCAGGGCGATATGTTGAATGCGCTGTCGTGTTATACCCGGGCCGTCGCATGTGCTGAAGAGAACGGGTTTACCCGCGACCGGGCCATGATTCACGAACTCGCGTCGTCGGCCTTTGAGAAGATCGGCCAGAGTTTTGCGGCCAATGCGCATCTGGACGCTGCTCGCCGCCTGTATCACCGATGGGGTGCAAGGCGGAAAGTCGATTTGATGGATGCCGAGAACCCCACCCTTCAACTCATCGCACCAACCCGTTCATCGGGGGACAGGGATGCAGAAAACAGCGGATATTCGATCTCGCACAGCGCTCTTGACTTGCAGGCGGTCATGAATGCGGCCCGCGCGATTTCGGGCGAAATCGTGTTGAGCAATCTGCTGTCACGCACAATGCGCATTCTGCTGGAAAGCACGGGCGCGCAGCGTGGCGTTTTCCTGTCAATGAATGACGATCAACTACTGGCCGTAGTTGAATGCCTCGTTGAAGAGGGCGACCTGGAAACACGCAATATTCAGTTTGAACCCGACCCCGATACCCTAGCAATGTCCGTTGTCAATTATGTGGCCCGAACCCAGAAACCTCTGGTTCTCGACGATGCAGCCGGCCATCCGCGGTATGGCATTGATCCTTATGTCGTCAGGAATCAGATCCGCTCGGTCATGTGTGTTCCGGTGATCCGTTCCGACCGCTTTTCCGGGATTGCCTATCTGGAGAACAACCTGGCCGCCGGAGCATTCCCGGAGGAGCGGGTTGCAATTGCCGAATTGCTGACGGCGCAAGCCTCAATATCCATCGAGAACGCCAAGCTTTATGTCGATCTTGAGCAGAAGGTCGAACAGCGCACCGCTGAACTAAGTCAGAAAACAAATGCACTGGAAGCCGTTGCAAACCAGCTGTCCAAATACCTGTCACCGCAGGTATATCGATCGATTTTCGATCGCAGGAAAGAAGTCAGACTGACGTCGGAGCGCAAGCTTCTGACGATCTTCTTTTCGGATCTGGTCGGGTTCACCGAGCTTGCCGAACAGATGAGTTCCGAAGATCTGAAGACATTGCTGAACCACTACCTGTCAGAAATGTCCGAAGTTGCTTTGTCTTTTGGCGCGACCATCGACAAGTTTGTCGGCGACGGAATTGTCATCTTTTTTGGCGATCCGGAAACCCGCGGGCCTGAAAATGATGCCATTGCATGCGCCAAAATGGCGATTGCCATGCGTGACAGACTTGGAGCGCTGCGCGAGGAGTGGCTGAAAGAAGGCATCCGAAAACCTCTGGAATGCCGCATGGGCATTCACACCGGATACTGCACCGTTGGCAATTTCGGCAGCGAGTCCCGAATGGATTACACCCTGATTGGCCGCGCTGTGAACCAGGCCTCGCGCCTTGAAAACGCTGCGCGCACCGGTAGCATTCTGATTTCGCAGGACACGTATGACCGGATCAAACCCGAAATCGCTTGCGTCGAACATGGAACGGTTGAACTGCGCGGCATCGGGGCGCCCGTCAGAACATACGAAATCACTGGTCTGAAACAGGACGAAAACACCTGAGGTACATGAAAGACATCAATTGTCCCGTTCTTGGACGCCTCGCTAGCTGTGTGTCATGCTGTTCTTCGGTCCGGACGGAGGCGCAATCTTGCACCCGCAGGTTTCGTTCCCAGCCCCGGCGCACCGCGCCATCGCTTCGTCGAACGTGTATTTCGGGTGCGGCGGCGGTCCCGGACAATAGAACAAGTCCATCTGGGCCAGCGCGCACATGACCTGCGCGTCGTGTGGGTCACCGGGATTGGGCGGCCCGAGCCCTTTGGTGTTGCCGAACCAGCGTTGGCAGGCATTCTCCTTTGCCTGCTCCGGCTCGATATCGGGGTTTTTGGTGTATTCAAACAAAAAGGACGCAGCCACCAAATCCTGCGCCTCGTACATCCGAATATCCGGTATCTTTTTCGCGCAGTCCGTGCACTTTCCGGTCACTCCTGCCGCGATCATGTGATTGGCAACCATATACGGTGTCTCGCGCGGGTCGTCGGGGGAAATCCGTACTTTCCCGACCTGCAAGACCGGCGTTTCCGGCGTGCCGTTTTCGTCTTTCGGCATATCATCCTTGAACGCGACCCTGAACCAGCCGGGAGCCTGCGGATCATAAAGAGGTGATCCGCAGACCAGCAGCGGCAGCGTGTGACGCTCACCTGTTGCGTTGGGCCCATTCAGATAGAGGTTAAGCATCGATCGGATATAGCTGCGCTCGGGCGGGCCATCGAAAAAGCCCGAGGCCATCATGATGGGAAAATAGTCATTGGGGTATTCGCTTTGACCTGCACCGGGCGCGGCGATTGGATTTACATCCACAATGGTTCGGTAAAAACTCACGTCATCCGCGGGAATTCCGCTGGCCCGCAACACGGTATCCCAGCGATGCATGGTCATACACTCCAGAAAAGTACCCTGCTGCAACACCTGCCACGGCGGGTAATGCATCAGCAACAAACCCCGCTGACCCAGGACGTTCAGCCCCAGTGGCGGGAAGAGATGCCATTTGCACAGGCCGTCGTCCTTGTCGCTGTTGACCGGATAACCGGCCATCGGGTTCCAGACCCCAAGGTCCTGCAACAGGTTTTTTCCCGCGACCGCCTTGCCCGCGGCATCCGGCGCGAACAGTTTCTGATGGTGTTCGGCAAAGACAGACAACGCCGCTTCCGGCTGATCAGCCGAGATCGAAACCCGGTATTGCCCGCCTGACTTTGTGACCTGCACGTTGCCCGAGGAAAACCCGTCAGCCTCAAGCGAGTTCCTTGTGTAATGCGCAATCACGCTTTCGCGGTCGGTCAACCCGAGATCGGAATTGGCAAGTTCGGCAGGTGGGAACAGTTCGTTCAACAGCTCCACCGCCCCCAGAGAATAGGAAAACTCAGCCATCGGATCAGCCATCCGAACCGATAGGCGGATAGTCCTTGTCGTAAGGCACCGAGAGCTTAGGGTGATCGGTGCGCGGATCGCTCAGTTCAAACACGGATTCAAAAGTCGGTGCCGCCTGTACCCGATCGCCCAAGCCCCAGCGCGCACGCGGGATGCCGTACCAGTCCAAAACCGTCGACAGCAGAGAGGTGCCTTCATACGGCTGCGGTTGGCCACTGCGAAACACCGTGTTGGATTTCACTCGCGGCGACACCACTATTGTCGGAACACGCGGGCCCAAAACATCATACTTGAACCCGTCGTTCACATCCCTCGGCCAGGCCGGTTGTGCCATCGGTGGTGCCTCATGGTCGTACATTCCTCCGCCCTTGCTGAACGTGATCACCAATGCGGTTTTGTCCCATTGCGGGCTGGCCCTCAGCGCCTCGTAGATCTCTTTCAGTTTGCGCTCGCCCGGAACCATGTCGCCGGAAGCACCGGGATGATACGAGGTCGCGCCACTTGGTGCGATCCAGGCGGGTTCGAGGAACGAGAATTTCGGCAGCATCCCAGCCTTCGCATCTGCAATGAATGTGCTGAGCGGCTGCACGTACTGAAACTTGCTTTTGTCCACGCTGGGCAACTGATTGCGCATATACAGGTGATAGGTGAACACTTGGTTCTCCCATTCCACCGAGTAATAAATCTTCCAGTCCTGATGGCCGTTGTTTTGAAGCACTTTCCAGATCGGCTGCCGCAAGGGCCGCTCTGCGTATTGCGTGTATTGCGGCTCACCTTCGCAGTTTACCGTAATGTTGTAGTTCGATCCCGACAGGGCAAAGCCCCGGTTGGCAATTGTGCCGCCCGGCATGGGTGAAAACCAATAATCGCTCACCGCGTAATTCTCGGCCAGACCGTTCAGCACCGGTAATTGTGTAGGGCTGAACGAACTCATTGCTTCGGGGCTGAGGTTGTTGGACACAAATCCGCCCATGTCCGGCACTGCACCGCTTTGGTAGGCAGGAAAACCGCCGCTGTATTGCTGCTGAATGCTGTCGGCTGTCGAATGAAACGGATCGATCTTGGGCGAGGAAAGCACGAACTGATCGCTCAGCTTGCCATCCTCATACTGGTGCACCGGGTACGGGGTGCCTTTGTAAGTGTTCGTATAGGATTTTGAGTTTGCCTTGAACGGCGGTTCCGCGTTCACATAGTTCAGATGGGGTGCGTCCGCCTCGTACAGCCAGCCCAGAACACTGTCCATGGTCCGGCTTTCAAGCATGTAGACGACCACATGTTCGATATTGGTGCGCATGAAATCCATCGTGCCGGGAACAAGCGCTTTGGCCGCATCAATCGGAACCGGCATCTGTACCGGAGTCAGCTGACCAGACACATCAAACCCCTGAGGCAAGGCGCCCTGTTTCAGGGGGCCGACAAACGGGTCGGGAAGGAACGGATCAAACCCCCAAAGCCGGTAACTGCCATCTCCGGGCGCAATGTCCAGAATGTTCTCACCCATGGCGATTAGGTGGTGCGAGGCATCAATGTCCGGGCGGGTGCCCTCAGATATCGTCGGCATCGACAACGGATGCCAGTTTTGCGGATCAAAGTTCCACACGCGGTATTTCGAATGCTCGGCGATCCATTCGAGCACATAGTTGCCCATGGGCAGCAACGCGCTACCGCCGGTGATCTCGGCAAAGGCATCCTGCGGCCCCATCGAGGTAGGCAGCGGGTCGGGCGGCGACATCGGGCTGGGTGCGGGATCGAAATTCCACAGCATATATGTCCCGCGTGCAGCTGTCGGCATATAGGCCATGACATATCCCGTCACGGGCACAAGCTGCACGATATTCGTTTCGGTTGCATCCCAGGTGTAGTGATCGAAATACTGCCAGAATTTGTGCTGCTTCCATTTCCCCGATTGCAAAGGCTGAACGCTCAGCGGGTCGGGGTTGGTCGGGTCAAATTCAAACAGATCATAAGGAACATGGGGATCTTTTGGATCCTGAAGCTGCGACAGATCATAGGAGAGCATATACCCGCCGATCGGACACAGCTTTGTGCTGGATGGAAAGTTTGATCCGGGCGACAACAGGATCTGTTCGAACAGCTCAGGCAGATCCATGTTCAGCCGCCACAGGCTGTAGGTGTCGCCGCTGTTGACCTGGTTAATCAGATGGGTTGGTGCTGCATTTGCGATAAAGTCTTTCTCGGCCATGTTTCCGTCCAATCCATGCGGGGTCAAAAACTGAAAAAAGAGAGAAATGGGAAACGATTTGTTCACTAATTTGCAACAAATACGCCAAATCAAAAAGAAAAATCTTCTGACGTCCGAATGAGCCGCGCTTGGCTGGGGGTGGATTTTTGGCTTTGAGTTGCGCCGCCATGAGGCGCCGGAAACCGACCCAAGAGACTTTCAGCCAGTTTTCCGTCGACAAAAACGATTGCCGTGCGCCACGTCCCAAGACGACGACCTACGTTCAAGATTGCATTACAGAACAAAGGTCTGCCGTGTGAACGTAATTCTGTTGTCATCGACAGATGGGGGTGGTGCCGGGTTTTTCGGTAAACGAATTGAGCATCCGAAAACCATCATGTCCAATACGCGGGCGAATGATAAAGATTGATAACATCATTAAGCTTCATTTGTGGATGCTCAAACCTGCGAGAGACCGGTTTTGTTCCGCCGAAAGTGAAAAGAATCACCGTGATGTGATTGCAAAAATCCAATCGAAGCAACGGATGACTAATAAGCCTCGCGACAAAGCTTTTTTGTGAATCCTGCACTGGTAAGGATGTCGATGCTGTGCCAATCTCGTGCCCCGGATAACCTGATCGGCAGCGTTGAAAGTGGAAAAGAAAAACGACACTGAAAGTGAAGTCGGTCAGACGCTTCAGCGGTTGCGGCATGAACGGGAACTGACGCTGGGCGATCTTGCGGCTCGGGCACAAGTATCCACTGCGATGATCAGCCGGATCGAAAACGCCAACGTCTCGCCTTCGCTGTCAACACTGCAATCTTTGGCGGATGCTCTGGATGTGCCGCTGATGGCGCTGTTTGCCCGGTCGGATATCGCTGCAGATGTTCATCACGCGCGCGTTGGCGATGGCCTGCCCGCGCGGCGCATCACGCAGGGGCATGCGCATGATTATCTCCTATTGGGCAAGCACTCGGCACCCGGGGGGATTTTTCAGTCTGCGCGAATTCGCATTTCAAAAGAGCAATCCGGCAACTTGCCCAGCTATCAGCACGAAGGTCATGTGTTCATCTACATGATCGAAGGTCAGGCCACCTACCGTTGCGGAGGAGAGAATTTCCGGATGTCGGCGGGCGATACACTGAGTTTTGATGCCAAGCTTCCGCACGGCTTCAGTGAAATCCTGTCTGATGCTGTCGAGTTCATTACGGTCTCAACCCGCCCGCAATAGGGCGCTGCCAAGCTTCGGCCTGTGAGGCCGAGCCTTGCAGCTATCGGCGATTGAGCGCTGCGCGAAAAGTCGAACGCGCCTCTGCACTGTGAATGTAGGCGTAGTCTCTGGGATAGGAGGTTCCTGCCGTGACCTCCATCGAAACAAACTGAGGGCCTGCCAGAGACAGGATCTGCGGCGCGGCTTCGGCGAACCTGTCAACATTGGTGAATCGCTGAACCCCGTCATAGCCAGCCGCCCAGGCCATTGCAGCAAAGTCGACCTTTTCAGCGCCGGGCAACGGATGCGCTCCGTTCACCTCGTAAACCCGATTGGCCGAAAGAAAGTGATAGAGGTTCGATACGCCAGCGCCGGCGATCGTCACCAGTGACCCGAGGTTCATCAGCAGGCTGCCGTCGCCATCAAAAACAATTACGCGCCGGTCCGGATTGGCCAGTGCCAATCCCAGCCCGTGGGACGATGCCTGACCCATCGCGCCAACGGCGACATAGTTCAGGTCTCGCGGGTTCAGGGCCAGCCAGTCAAAGCAGCTTTGATAGACTGCAACTACAATGTCAATGTCATGAATGTGGGGGATCAGCGCCCGCAGCGCCTCGTCGCGACGCATCGTCATGACACCTCCGGAGGTCTGCCGATCAGAAAGATATGAGGCTGCGAGGATGCATAGGCCATTGCGATGGCCTGCGGTATGTGGGCTTCGTCGCCGGGTTCTTCGATCAGCGAATGCGATACCTCCATCGCGTCAAGGACAGGGCGGATTATCCGAACACCGTAGGAGGAAGATTGATCCGGGTGCACATGTGGTTCCTTGCCCTGCAAACCAACCATCATCACAACGGGCAATTCATAATCCATCCCGATCGCACGAATTGCATTCAGGGAGTCCATCAACCCTGTCTGCTGCATCATCAGAACGGCCCGGGTTCCATTGTAGGACATGGCGCCGCAAATACTGACACCTTCATCCTCTTTGCAGATCCGCGTCAGTCGAAAATCGGGATCCTTGGAAATGGGCCACAACAGACCGTCGCTGGTGACGATATCCGGAAGGGCGACGATTTCCTGAACCTGTGCGGCCTTGAGCTGCGCAATGATCGCGCGCCCCGACGGGTATGCAACCTTTGGCGCGTCCACTGTAATCCCGGAAGACATACCCATTACACGCCACCGTTCAGGAATTTGGCAATTCCGTCCCGTGCAATTTTCAATTCATGCATATGCCCGACTGTAATGCGCAGATAGTCCTTGTACGCTGGCGATGCGAACCGCCGCACGGCAATGCCGTGCTGCAAAAGCGCGCGTTTTGCAGCTTCTGCTGACTTGTTGCCATCCGGGAAGTGAACAAGAACGAAATTTGCCTGACTGGGGATGACGTCCAGTCCCAACCCCTGCATCTCGGCGGTGATCCAATTCCTGCCCAAGCGGTTGGCATCGCGAACATACTGAGTGTGGGCTGCGTCCTCCAATGCGGCGATCGCAGCCATTGCCGAAGGCGATGCAACCGGAAAGGTCAGCCCGATCCTGCGAACAACATCGACGATGTCGTCAGGCCCATACAACCAGCCCACGCGCGCGCCTGCCAGACCGTAGATTTTTGAGAATGTACGGCACATGACCACGTTTTGGGCCTCATCAACCAGAATATGCGCTGGCTCGTAATCTTCGGCATCGATGTATTCTTCATACGCCGCGTCGATTATCAGCAGTACATTGTCTGGCAAGGCGGCGTGCAGGCGGCGAATTTCAGAGCCGTTCAGATACGTGCCTGCGGGGTTTTCCGGGTTGGCCAGATAGACGATACGGGTCCGTTCGGTCACGGCTTCGATCATGCGGTCGACAGAGGGTTTGAAACCATCGTCCGCAACCGACACGACGCCTGCATCGTTGGCGTGCGCATAGTTCGGGACTTTCAGGTACCCGTTCGCGCTGCGGATCAATTCGGTACCCGAACCCAGATAAGCGCGGGCAAGCCGTGCAAGCAGGTCGTCCGATCCCTGCCCGGTTGTGATCCGCGCGGCATCGAGGCCGAAATGTTCAGCGATGGCCGGGGCGAGAGTTAGATCGGGGTTTTCCAGATACCGTTCGATTGAACTTGTTGCTGCCTGCGCGGCGGCCCGGGCCAAACGGCTGGGACCAAACGCGCTTTCGTTGGAGTTGAGCAGGACAGACGGTGGAGGTGATGCATCAATCGCCCCTGCGACCATGTGGGGTTTGATGCGCGAAATTCCTGATTTCGCCAAGGCTAAAGTCATTCTTGTCCTCCAGCAGTCACTGGCCGGGTAGGTGGCGCTTACTTTTATCATACAATACTCACTATTTAGCAACTCACTTTCAAAAATATTATGATTTAAGTGAGCCTGCTTGGATGAAAGCAGCGCGACGCTTGTTTGCCCGGATACCTGCGGCATCGCGTTGGAATTGACAGGCATGAAACGGCAGCCCAAAGGGCAAACGGCTGTTCGGGATTCTTCAGCGAGGGTCGCTTGGAACTGTATTACCCGGCCATCGGAAGCAGTATCGCCAACGAAAGTGGTATACTGACCGCAGCAATCAGGGTCTGTAGCGTGACGATCGCCGCCATCAAAGGCGCATCTCCGCCCAGTTGTTTTGACAACGTGTAAGAGGACGCACCCGTCGGAACAACGGAATAAACCACGGCGATCTGCAGCACGTTCTGCGGCAGTCCGACGGCCAGTCCGATTACCAGAACCGCGACAGGGAAAACCACCATCTTGCCCGTGAACGCAAGGATCAGGGGTATTGTGCTGGCAGCCATTGCGCGGACTCTCAGGTTTGCGCCAACGGCCAGCAGAGTAATAGGCAGCGCCCCCGCACCCAGAACATCCGCCACATCGTGAACCACCGGAATCCGGTCTCCGATCAGCTGGTTGGCACCCACTGCCAACAGGATTGAAATGACATAGGGGTTGCGGGCCAGTTCCCGCAGAATGGCCAGCGGCAGACTCGTGGTTCTGTCGCTTTTCAAAGAACCGACCAGCATGATCACCATGACGATATTGGTGATCGGAACAAGGATCGCCGTCGCCAGAATGGCGATGTCAAACCCTGCCGGACCGAAAAGGTTTGCCGCCAGAGCAAGTCCTATGAAGGAATTGTGCCGGGCACTGCCCTGCAAAATAGATGTCCCCTGTGGCGGTGCGAAACCCATCAGGCGCGTACTGACAACCGCAAAGATCAGTGCAGCAACAAACCCGCCCAGGATCGTGGCCGAATAAAGCCCAAGCGCTGATTTGTCCAAAGGCGACATTGAGATCTTGCTGAATAGCAGGCATGGCATCAATACCCAGTAGACAAGTTTGTCGTTCAGGTTCCAGAAGTCCGTGCTGGGAATGCCACCTTTCCGAAGGGCCAGCCCAAGGGCAATAATCAGAAAGATCGGCAGAATAGAGGTCAGCGTTGTCAGCATGGCAATCAGCAATTCGAAAGGCGCTTATTGAGCGGACCTTTTAATGCCGGAAATTGCAATTCAACCGATGGTTTCGCTCTGACTTCAAGTCAGGATCTTTATTCTCGTGAATTCCGGAAATTGGTCCGCTAAGTGGCCCTATCTAAGGTGCAAGAACAAAGGCCCAAGCTGTGAACCGCCGTTTCTTCAGGCGGTCGCCCGGGCCAGATAATCCTCAATCATATCGCCAAAACTCTGTTCGACTGCGAATTCGAAACCGCCATCACACCTTGTCACGAGCGCCTTCAGGCCAAACACCTCGGAATAGGTCACGTCATCCGGGCCGAATATGGTTTCGTTCAGATCCAGCGGACAGGCAATGGCCATCACGTCCGCCGCCTCGGGTCCGGCAACGCGGAAAAACGTCAGCATGTCCGAAATTCGTACGATGCTGATATCTTCCGGGCAATCCGCCGGTTTGAGCCTTTCCTCATATTCCTGCTCACGATTTGGCCCAGTCCGAACGATCCAGTGATTTCGGCCGACATGGTACAGTTCGGCCCCCCCTTGCCCGATCCGGGTATTGGGTTGTTTTGGCAAGCTCGGCAACAGTTCCTTGACCCAGCTTTCGATTGCCTTGGGTTGCCCCTTAAGATCGAAAAGTGCGCTCAGGCTCTGGCGTGCAAATTGTACGTCATAGCTCATCTCAGGACCTCAGAAGTTTGCCGTCGGGGTCGTGAAACACCGGTCTGGTGATTGTGACCGGGATGACCTTGTCCCGAAGACGGACATACGCGGTTTCACCGTGCCGGGCATGTCCGTTTTCCAGCAAGGCCAACCCGACCCAGCGGTCGTTTACCACGCTCCAGACGCAGGCCGTAACCAAGCCTTCGGTCGCCTCCTTTCGGCCGCCGGGGGTCAGTGGCGCGCCTTCCGGAACCTGCTGGTTGGAGTCTTCGGGCAGAATGCCAACCAGTTCGCGGCGAACGCACCCGCTTTCGCGTCGCAGCAAGACCGAGCGTTTGCCAAGATAGTCAGGCTTCTTTTTGGACATGACCCAGCCCATCCCCAGATCATATGCGTCGACGGTGCCGTCGACTTCGTGACCCAGCGAAAGAAACCCCTTTTCGACCCGCAGAACATGGCTGGATTCCGAACCGACCGGCAGAATCCCAAATGGGGCACCCGCCTCCATCACTTTGTCCCACAGTTCGGCCATATGACGCGGGGCAACATTGACTTCAAAGGACAGCTCTCCGGTAAAACTAACGCGAACGACACAGGCCGGAAACCCGGCAACGGTGCCATCCCGGAAAGACATGAAGGGGAACGCGTCAGTTGACAGATCAATGTCCGTACACAGTGCCTGCAGAACATCCCGGGCGCGCGGCCCGCAGATTGTGGCGTTGTTCCACTGGCTCGTGACTGTGGTGATCATCACCTGCCAGTCCGGAAACTCGGTCTGCAGAAGTTTCTCCATATGCTGGTTAATCGCATCCGCATGGCCCGTCGAAGTCGAGATCAGCCAGCGATGCGCGTCCAGCCGAAACGCCACCCCGTCATCCATGATCAACCCGTCATCCGACAGCATCAGCCCGTACCGCCCCTCGCCAGGTTTCAGACTGGACATGACGTTCGTGTACAGAAAATCGAGAAAGCACGGTACGTCGCGGCCCTTCAGTTCGAACGTTCCAAGCGGCGAGCCGTCATAGACACCAACGCCTTCCCTGACTGCCCGGCATTCACGGTTAACGGCCTCCTGCAATCCCTCACCGGGTTTTGGGAAATAGCCGGGGCGTCGCCAGCGTGCGCCAGCCTCGTACATCACCGCGCCGTTGTTTTTGTTCCATTGCGTCACCGGAGTGTGACGATAGGGAAACAGAACGCTGTCCTCTCGCAGCCCTCCGATCGCGCCGAAGGAGACCGGAGTGTACGGGGACCGGAACGTTGTCGTACCGACCTCCTGCAAGGGTACGCCCTTTTGCATTGCCACGGTGCCGATGATGTTGATATTTCCGGTTTTCCCCTGATCGATGCCCATGCCACCAGTCGTGTAGCGCTTGACGTGCTCGACATTGTCATAGCCTTCGCGCAAGGCCAGATGCACATCGCTGACCGAGACATCGTTCTGGATGTCCAGAAACGCCTTGCCGCGTTGCCCCGGCACATCGACACGCCAGAGCGGTTCGATGTCGTATGTCAGATCTTCGCCGCCGTCGATGATCCGATCCAGGTTCATTTCCCCAGCCGCAGCACCCGTGGCCCGGCAAGCCTGGGCCGCTGTTTCGGGAACAAATGCGGCCAGATTGTCATCGAACCGCAGCGAGCTGCGGGATTGCGACCACAGATGCACAGTCGGGTTCCAGCCCCCGGAATGACCCAGTACATCGCAGTCAATCCATGTTTCAGCGCCGCTGTCGACGGCGACAGCGCGGACGGCGCGCAGACGTTTGTGCCCGCGTACACCCGCAGCCACGGTCCCCGGATGAACCGAGATACCCGGCACCTTGTCCAGCGCAGCCTGAGGCACCTTTTTGCGGCTATCGAGAATTGCAACAACTGCCAAACCCGCCGCCAACAGATCAGCGGCGACCGCGTAGACGCTGTTGTTGTTGGTGAACAAGGCCACGCGGTGCCCGGGAACAACGCCCCAGCGGTTCACATAGGCCTGTATCGATGAGGCCAGCATGACACCGGGACGATCATTGTCGGCAAAGACCATTGCACGCTCCGTGGCGCCGGTGGCAATGATCACTTCAACTGCGCGCACCCGCCAGCTGCGCTCCAGGATGCTGTTCTGTTCCGGCTCCCGTTCGTTCACGATCAGCAGATTGTGTTCGCGATAAGCCCAGACAGTTGCGTTTTGCAGATGGGTGACATTGTCCATCTTGCGCAATTCCCGAACTGCTTCGGCCACCCATTCCATTGCTGGTCGCCCATTGATGGTCAGCGTCCGGTTGAGCAGGCTTCCTCCTGCCTCGGGTCCCTCATCCGCGATGAACACCCGCTTTCCTGCGCGACCTGCCTCAAGTGCGGCCTGCAGGCCGGCGGGGCCTGCTCCGGCGATCAGAACGTCAGCATGGGCGTGCCGCGCCTCGAACCGGCCCGCAGAGGGGGGCCGAGAGGGTGCTGCGGCGAGTCCCGCAGCCTTGCGGATTGTGGGTTCAAACAAGTGCCAATCCGGCCATTTGAAGGTCTTGTAGTAAAACCCGGCCGGGATGAAGCGACCAAGCAGTTGGTTCACCCCGCCCAAATCGAAATCGGGCGAAGGCCAGCAATTGACGGAACGGGCGCTCAGCCCATCCCGAAGGGGTACGGTGGTTGCGGGGCGGTTGCCCGATGCGTCCTCGCCATCCAGTTCTACCAGAGTCGACGGTTCCTCGGGGCCATGACCGACAATGCCGCGCGGGCGGTGGTACTTGAAACTGCGGGCTGTCACACGAACGCCATTGGCCAGCAAGGCCGAAGCCAGAGTGTCGCCCTCGTAACCTTCGTAGCGTTTGCCGTTGAACCGAAACTGCAAAGGTCGATTGCGGTCTATGCGCCCCCCGGACGCGAGGCGGTTACGCTGTGCCATGGGGCGCCTCCACAATCTCGTGTGTCCGGGTATCGCGCCAGATTGTCAGCCATTCACCGCATCCGCGCGCGTGCCACCATTTTTCCTGCACAGGTCCCAATGGGTTTGGCACAACAGTCAGGTATTCGACCCACTCCGCGTCACTGACAGCATTCGGGTCGGGCCGATCCGCCCCGACCGGACCGCCAAAGATGAATTCGCTTTCGTTTCGTTTGCCGCAATATGGGCAGGGTATCAGCATCATGGTCCTGTCCTTTTCATCGCGCCGTGGTGGTGCCGGCTTCCATCACGAATTCAAGATGACGGAACCGGTCGAGGGTGAAGGATGCCATCAGCGGGTGCGGTTCTCCTTTGGCGACCAGATGCGCCAACGTCAGACCGCCCGCCGGGATTGCCTTGTATCCGCCCCACCAACCCGCCGTGACGAACAGTCCGGGCACTTCGGTCTGGTCCATGATGGGGGATGCATCATGCGCAATGTCCAGATGCCCGCCCCATTGGCGCATCAGTTTGAGTTTTTTGAAGGACGGGAACAGGGAAAGCATCGAAGCAACCGTGTCTTCAAAGACGTTTTGCTTGATGTCCCGACGAAAACTCTGCCCCATATCCGGTGCGCCGCCGATCACCATTTCGCCTTTGTCGGACTGGCTGAAATAGAAGCCGCTATCCGGGCAATTCACTATGACGTCGACCAGCGGTTTGACAGGTTCCGACACAAAAGCCGTCAGGTTCATCGTCCGCAACGGCAGTTTTAGCCCTGCGGTTTCCGTCAGCGTCGTGGTATGGCCCGACACCGCCACGACAACCTTATCCGCGTGTATTGTTCCCCGATTGGTTTCGACACCGGCAATCTTACCATCCGAGCTGCGGATCAACGACTGCACGGCGGTCTTTTGATGGATTTCCACACCCATGGCGTCAGCCGCACGTGCATACCCCCAGGCCACAGCATCATGTCGGTTCACGCCTGCATCGGTATGAACCATGCCGCAAATGACCGGCAGGCGCGCATCCGGCCCTCCGCCGGTCAGCGCCGGAATGCGACGACGCAGCTCTTCCGTCGTGATCTGTTCATAGGTCGAGCCATAGATATCCATGACCAGTTGGCGCCGCCGCAGCTCCCGCAGTTTGGGCCAGGTCTGCACAACATCAACCATGGTGCGTTTTGAATGCATCATGTTGAAGTTAAGCTCGTGCGTGAGGCCTTCGTACATCGCAACAGATTTGACATAGAAAGGGATCGACTCATCACGCATATAGTTCGACCGGATCGTCACCGTGTTGCGCGCGATATTTCCACCGCCCAGCCAACCGCGTTCCAGAACTGCGACATTTGTGATGCCGAATTCTTTCGCCAGATAGTAGGCCGTAGCCAGACCGTGCCCCCCTGCCCCGATCACAACGACCTCATACCTGTCTTTCAATGGTGGGCTGCGCCAAGCCAGAGGCCAGTTGTGGTGTCCGGACAACGCATTCCGAGCGAGCGAGAATATGGAATACTTTTGCATGATGGTAATAATATTTATTAATAATCAAAACACGTCAATAAACAAATTTACCAGGAAGCAACCAAAATTTCGCGTCCAGAACCTCTGAACCGAACCGTTGTTTTGGCGGACCACTCGGGTTGCTTCCGTATTTTCTGGCTATTCACACCAGTTTGGCTAGGATGTCGCCATGATACGCCGCGTTGAACAGTTTCATCGAAGCCTTGCCGGCAAGTGGTCGGCCCGGTCGAAATGGCCCTGTTTCATAATCAATTGCCGCAGTTCACCGGCTTCCTGAATCCATGAAAGCCCGGGCGCGTCGCGCCCATTTTCAACCGTCCTACAATTCGGGCGGATTTAGTGGATGGAAATGCAATGACATATACAATTGACACAAAGGCCGTTCAGGAAGCCTATGCACGCGATGGTGTCGTGTTGCTGAAGAATATCCTGTCCGAGGAGTGGTTGGCCAAACTGCGCCAAGCTGTGGACACCGAAGTCCAAAAAGGCGATCGGTATTTTGCCTACAAAAACATGCGTGAAATGCCGGGCGTGTTTCAGGATTATTGCCTGACCTCGGACATAGGCCAACGTGTGGCAGAGGTGGCCGGCAGCCCCTGGACATCGTTGATATATGACCAGATTTTCGTGAAAGAGCCCGGCACACAGACCCAGACCGGGTGGCACACGGATCAACCCTATTGGCCGGTGTCCGGCCCGATCATGACGATGTGGATCGCGCTTGACCCAGTCGATCCTGACAATGGCGCACTGGAATTTGTGCGAGGATCACATGCCTGGGGCGCCAAATACCGACCGTTCAAAACCGATCAACTGGGTGGTTTCTTGCATTATCTTGAGCAGGACAACCCGGAATACATCGACATGCCGAACTTTGAGGCCAACCGCACAGATTATGACATCTTTCACTATGACCATATGGAGCCCGGTGACGCTTTGGCCTTTGACGGGATGACCGTGCATTCGGCGATGGGCAACAGAACCACGACCCGCCGAAGACGCGGCTATGCAATACGGTTTGCAGTCAAAGGGGCAACCTATGAACCGCGCGATGCGGTGACCGAATGGCTGCATGATGAAAGTCTGCAACCCGGCGCTCCGTTCGCAGGCGGACGTTTCCCGGTTATCTACGAAACTGCGTAAGCTGAATGTGGCAAGGGCCGGTGTTCCGGCCCTTCACCGCGACCTCAGGCAGATTTCGCGACGTTTTCCGTTGCGGCGCTTTCCGCCTCGATCGCGCGGTCAAGCACACGGCGGAACTGTTTTGCCCCGGCATCCAGGCCAAGATCTATGTGGGGCGTTTTGGCGTATTTCATTCCCTTGTGAACTTCTTCCAGCACGTCTTTGTCCTCAAGAAACGCCATTCGAGCCCCATCATTCATGAATTTCGAAACTTCGGCATTGTGCGGATAGGAGTTGCGGTGCTGGAACCAGAAATACCGCGTCCGGTCCTCATCAATCGGGGTCATGAAGTTGTACGAGATATTAATGAATGTCTCATCAACCGGGTCCTTGTCATATCCACCTGTACCAACGGGTGTGTAGATGGATTTGTTCAGTCCGATTGCCGGCATACACATCTCGTAATGCTGTAACCGGTCACAATCGCCGTCGAAGGACACCAATTTCGCATAGTACGGAGACGGCGGCTTCTTCTCGATCCACCGAGATACGATCACGCCACGGTCCGTCTTCTCGACATTCAGGGGTTCTTCGTCGGTGCCCGCTCCTGCAAAGGACGTAACGTGCACCCAGGCCACATGGCTGGGATCCAGCAGGTTGTCGCAGACCCAAAGGTAGTGGCAGTCGATGTCCATCACGCCACCATCGGTCAGACCCCAGCTTGGATCGTCGAAGTTCTCCACCGGGAATATTGTGTCGGGATCGGCCAGCGCCGGATCGCCCATCCAGATCCAAAGCAGCCGATACCGATCAACCACCGGATAGGATTTCACAACCGCGCGCCGGGGCGTCATGCCACGTTGTGTGGGGCTGTCGATACATGTGCCGGAACAGTCGAAGGTCAAACCGTGATAACCGCACTCGACCAGATCGCCCTTAAGGTTGCCTTTCGAGAGCGGCAGCTTGCGATGGGGACACGCGTCTTCCAACGCGACCGGAGTTCCATCTTGCTGCCGGTACAGCACGATATTCTCGCCCAGAAACGTCTCGGCCCTCAGGTCGCGGCTGATATCCTTGCTCCACGCGGCGACATACCAGCAGTTCTTCAGATACATGATCCGGATCTCCGTTCGGTTTGTTGGCTTTGCGGCAGTATGGGGCAGTTTACCCGCGTTTCGCCATGCCGGATTGGTAATGCGACATATAAGGTAGACTAATTTGAAACCGGCGCAGGAGCGGGTATGTCCGGTTGCGCCCGAGCCTCTGCCTGAATCCAGTTCAGGAACTCGCTTACCTTCTGGCTGTCCTTGGTTTCGGGTCGGCGCACAAGCCAGTAAGACAGGGGCGATTGCGTCAGCTGGGGAAAAGGACGCACCAGGCGACCATCGCAGAGCGCATCAATAACCAGAGGCTCACGACCAAGCGCCACACCCAACCCTTCGATTGCGGCCTGCACAACCATATTCGACTGCCCCAACCTGCGCGTGCGTAGTGCGGCAGGCAAACTTAAATCACATTGCCGCGCCCAGAAATCCCATGTCGGACTGGCCGTGCCATGGTGCAGGTTTTCATCCACCAAAAGCGTATGAAGGGACAGATCCTCGATACTCTGAAGCCTTGGCAGAAGGCCGGGCGCACATACAGGAAACAACTGTTCCTTCATCAACAAATCGACCTGAAACCCAGGGTATTCGCCCAGTCCATATCGAATCCCGATATCTGCATCGACGCGTGAAAAAGGGTGTTGCCCGGTGTCGGTGGCAATCGAAATCGAAAGATCCGGGTGGGCCAGGTCAAAGTGAATAAGCCTTGGAAACAACCAGTTAAAGGCGAAACCCGGCAAGCACGAAATAACGATTGTCCGGTCACTACGGGTTTTGTCCCGCAATTGCGTGCAAACATCCGAAATGCGCCCTAACCCATCGGAGATTGCCAGGGCCAGTTGCTCACCCTCGCGCGTGGGACGGGACTGGCGCGCTCCACGGACCAGCAATTCTCTGCCAAGCCATTCTTCCAGAGATCTGACGTGCTGACTTACGGCGCTTTGACTGACACCCAGTTCTTCTGCTGCGGGCGAAAAGCCCGAATGGCGCACCACGGCTTCAAATGCGCGAAGCGCCGAGTATGGTAGGTTCAGGATCATATTAGTCACCCTAATGTCAGCCATTATTTCTTTCAAATGGATTAGAACCGCGTGCGTCCATTAAATTCATTAAAGTCAGGTATTAGGGGTTATTGATGTCCGACACGACGCCCGAGCGAGGAGCGCGAAATCTGCTGGTGAACTGTGCGCGTGCATCCACAGGCGACCGGCTGCTGATCGCGTATGAACCCCCGGAGTTTGGGTATTTTGATGCCGACTGCGTCAAGGTGGTCAGAAATGCCGCCCAGCAGCTGGGGTTGGTCGTTGACGCGGTCGATGTCGGTTTCAACCCTGACAACCCACATCTTTCGCATGATCTTCTGGCCCGTTTTCAGGCTGCGGACATCATTTTGTTTCTGGCGCGTCTGGGGGATCAGTTGCGGTTTTCGGACATGCCGCAAGGCAAGAAGATCATCGTCAGCTTTGCCGTGAATCAGGAGCTTCTGGGTTCAGGGTTTTCCAACGGACACCACGACGCGTTCATGGAACTCAAGGCCGACGTCAACGCGGTTCTGGACAGGGCGGATGACGTGCGGATCACCTGCCCTCTGGGATCGGACGTGCGTGGGCGTCCAATCATGGATTTGAAACCCACCGGCGACACATCCATTTTGCGGTTTCCGATGTCCGTATTCACACCGGTTCCCGCGTACAGTTTTTCCGGTCGTGTGGCCATCAGCTTCCTGACGGGCACAGGATCGAAGTATTATGACGACTATACACTGGAATTTGACAGGCCGGTCTTCGCCATGATGGAGAACGGTCGCCTGACGCGGTTTGACGGTGACCCCGAAAATGCCGCCAGGGCCGAGGCACACTATGATCGGGTCGCCGGACAGTTCGGCATCGACCGGAATTTTGTACATTCCTGGCACGCGGGCATTCATCCCGGCTGCGGATACCCATGGGACATGCGGGAAAATTTCGAGCGCTGGGGAGGTGCCGCTTTCGGCAATCCTCGCATTCTGCATTTCCACACATGCGGAGCATATGCCCCGGGCGAGATCAGTTGGAACGTGATTGATCCGACAATCGTGATTGATGGGGCGACGTATTGGGATCACGGTGTTTTCCACGCGGAGAGGTTGCCCAACGGTCCGTCGATACTCGCCCGGCATTCCTGCGCCGCTGATTTGTTTGCAAATCCCGATCCGGATATCGGGCTGCGCGTGGCTGTCTGACCTATCCCGGCTTGATCGAATCACGCTCTGGTTAGATAATCCATTGTTAATAAGGCCTGACCGAGTTGGCCTTATGGTGCGGAGCACTCCCGTCTCCGGTGCCGGATCATGTGCAGAGGGCGCGACCCCCACACCGGCAAAAATTGTGGAAATCACATGCCAAAACCAATCGTCACGCCGCTGACTCAGGCCCTGGCCGAAGGAAAACTCACGCGCGAAGAGCTCAGAAGCTTCATGCAACGTTCGAACGGACCGGGATTACGCCACCTGGCGCTTTGGGTCCTGTTACTTGCCTTTACATCAACACTCATTACTCTTGCCTGGGATAGCTGGCTGATTTGGCCTGCCATGTTCCTGCAAGGCGTCGTTCTGGTGCACCATTTCTCGCTGCAGCACGAATGTGTGCACTACACGGTATTTCGAACGCGCCGGCTGAATGATCTGGTGGGACAGATCTGCGGGCTGATCATCATACTGCCGCACCGCTTTTTCAGGTACGAGCATTGCGATCATCACACGTACACACAGCTGACCGGAGAAGACCCTGAACTGATTCCGCTGCCCAAGTCCTTGGGGCAGTACTTTCTGTACCTTTCCGCTCTGCCCTACTGGCGCGCCAAGTTCACAGAGGTGTTTCGCCATGCATCCGGCCGCCTGAGCGAGGCAGAGCTTCGATTTATCCCGAAGGTCGAACACAAGGCTGTATTTCGGGACGCACGTATGATGCTGGGTATCTATGCCGCACTGGTCTTGGCCATGGCGCTGACCGGGTGGTGGGGTTTGATCTGGTACTGGATCATTCCGTTGTTTCTGGGCGAACCGGTCATGCGGTTTGTGCGCATGACCGAACATGTCGGGCGGCCCACTGTTGCCAAGATGTCGGAAAACACCCGGACCAACCTGGTATCGGCACCGATGGCATTTTTGTGTTGGAACATGAACTATCACGCAGAACATCACTATGTCGCCTCTGTGCCGTTTCATGCATTGCCCCGTCTGCATGAAAAGCTGAAAGACCATATTTTCGTTGAAAATGGCGGGTATCTGGCCGCCCATCGCGACATTCTGCGGCAGATCTTGCGGCGCAAACGCGAACATGCGGCAGAGGTTTGAACGATGACGGCCGAAAAAACCTGGCGCGATGTGATCGCGGTGTCCAAACTTGAGAAAAACTGGGTCACGCGGGTCGAAATCGGCCCGCGCATGATCGCGATCTACGATACGCCAACCGGCATCTACGCATCGCTGGCGTTGTGCAACCATGGCGGGGCCGATCTTTGCGACGGCTATTTTGATGGCCACGTGATCGAGTGTCCGCTGCATCAGGGTGCGTTCGACGTGCGGGACGGCAAGCCTGTGTCTTCCCCGGCCACGCGTCCTATGCGGGTGTTCGAGACGCGGGTTGAAAACGGGATGGTTCAGGCCCGTTTCTGACAACCGCGCTGAACGTTCAGACGGATAACAAACTCATCTTTTGTCTGATCGTTTTTCGAGGCGTGCAAAAAGACGGCTGAGGCCGAAACATACGACGAAGTAAAACGCTGCGGTCGTGATCCACGCCTCGAATATCATCCTAGATGAAGCGACGAGTTCAACGGTCTTGTAAGTGAGTTCCTGAACCGAAATAAGTGAAAGGATCGAGCTGTCCTTGATCAAGGATATGAACTGGTTTGCCAGTGGCGGGACCACTTTTTTCATCGCCTGAGGCAGCACGATGTAGCGCAGCTCCTGAAAACGGCTCATCCCGATCGAACGAGCAGCTTCGCGCTGGCCTTTTGGGATGGACTGAATCCCGGCCCGGACAATTTCCCCCACAAACGCGCTTTCGAACAGGGCCAGAACGATGACGCCGGAAACCAGCGATGGGAAACGTCGCATTTCGCCGAAGAAAAACGTCCAGATCTGGTTGTCTTCCTGTCGTGCAATTCCGCGGGCCCAGCGTTCCAGGTTCAACGCATCGATCAGTTGCTGGGACAGGAAAAAGAAGAAGATAAAAACAACAACAACGGGCGGGACATTACGCAGGAATTCCAGATAGGTGCGCGCCAGCATCCGGATCGTCAGGTTGGCCGAACAGCGCGCGACACCCAGTATCGTGCCCAGCAGCAAAGCCAGAATGCCCGAATAAATGCTGATGCGAATGGTGGCCGCCAGACCCTGCAACAGCAGGTTGGCAAAATACTCCTCACGACCTGTATGCCAGCCAACGATATATCCGGGGATCAGTTCCCAGCGCCACTTGTAGTTCAGCGTGCCTTCAATCGACACCCAGATATACCCGAAGAAGGCGAGCAAAATCGCCATGATCAGGTAATCAGGCCATCTGAGTTTCTTGAGGAAGTTCTGCACCGGGTTCGCTCCGCCTTAGTTCCGGGGGCGGTGTGCCCGCCCCCGGTCGGATTTGTTACTGTGCAACCTGATCAGCCCACTCTTCGGTGGCGAACCAGTAGTTGTGACGCTCTTCCAGCCAGCCGGACCGCCATTGCTGGGCAATCCAGTTGTTGAAGAAGTTCATGGCGTCAGGGTCGCCCTTGCGCATGCCAAATGCTTCACCACGCGGGTCGAAAAGTTCGCCCTCGAGAACAACCAATGTCTCGGGGTTGCGACCTGCCTCACGGTTGGGGGTCGGTTGCGACGCCATCGTGGCATGGGCATTCCCGTTCAGAACCTCCTGAGTGGACGCGCCGTCTTCATCAAAAAGCAACAGGTTGGCTTCGGGAAATGCCTTGGCGATCACGGTCGCCGGGGTCGCGCCGCGACGGGCCGCGAAGGTCACCTCGGACGAATTCAGATCTTCTCGCGACATGCCTGCCGTCAACTCCTTGTTCGCCAGGATTGCAAGGCCCGAATATGCATATGGGTCTGTGAAATTGATTGTCAGGTTACGCTGTGCCGTCACGGACATGCCCGAGATGATCACGTCAAAATTGCCCGATACCAGCGCCGGAATGATTCCGTCCCACGCGGTGGGCACAAATTCAACCTCGACGCCCATGTCCTCGGCCAGTTTTCGGCCGACATCCAGTTCAAAGCCGATCAGATCGCCGTTCTTGTCGCGCATCGACCATGGCACAAACAGCGACAGGCCGATCCGGATCACCCCGTCCTGTTTGATGGTTTCAATAACACTTTCGCTGGACAGTTCCTGGGTCGCGCTTTGCGCCCAGCCCGACGTCGCCACACCAGTCGCCACGACTGCGCCCAGGGCTGCCCCGAGCATTCTGCGAGAAAGCTTCATCTTGGTTCTCCTTGTTGTCCGACAATTGTTTCAGTTTTATTGGTCGACGGCATATTTCTTCTCCAGATGGCTTACGCCAATCGACAGGATCAGGGTCACCACCAGATAGACCAGTGCGATGGTGAACCAGATTTCGAAACTCATATACGTGTCTGAAATGATGTTGCGCCCGAAGGTGGTCAGTTCGGCCACCGCAATCACGCTGACAATCGCTGAGGATTTTATTAGGTGCACGACCTCGCCGGTCATCGGCGGCAGCATGAAACGGACGGATTGGGGCAGGATGATATAACGATACGTCTGGGCAGGGCTCATCCCGATGGATTTGGCGGCCTCCCACTGCCCGGTCGGAACCGCGTTGATTCCGGCCCGCAGGATTTCCGATATCAGGGCGGAATGGAACACGGCCAGCGTCAGGATGCTGGCGGTATAGCGATCAAACCCGAAAATCGGCCCCAGAACGTAATAGAACAAATAGAGCAGGACCAGCAGCGGGATGTTTCGGATCAGCTCAAGATAACCGACGGCGACTGCCGACCCAACGACCAAACCGGACAGGCGCAGCAGCGCCACGAACAATCCAATAACGGTTGCCAGCAGAAACGCGGTAACCGATAGCTTGATTGTGGCCACCAGCCCGATCGGGATTTCACCCCATTCGAACCCCAGTTCGGTGTTGCGGTACAGAAATTGCGGCACCCTGTACCATTGCCAGTTATATCCCATGCCCTGCGCGCCAACGTACGAGCCATAGGCAATCAGCCCCACGATGATCGCATACATGACGACGGAAACGGGGACCGAGCCGAAAAAGCGCTTGTAGAGCGGTGGCTTGGGCAGCGGCTGGCCCTTTGGTGCAGATATGCCCAGATCGCTCATGTCAGTGTTCCAGTATCTGGTTCAGGAACAACCGGCACCGTTCGCTGGATGGGTTGGTAAAGAACTGTTCCGGCGGCGAAACTTCGACGATCTGACCGGCTTCCATGAAAACCATCGTGTCAGCGACTTTGCGGGCAAAACCCATTTCATGCGTGACGACAACCATCGTCATGCCTGTGTCGGCAAGCTCGACCATCACATCAAGCACTTCATTGATCATTTCAGGATCAAGGGCAGAAGTCGGTTCGTCAAACAGCATGATCCGGGTCTCCATACAAAGAGACCGAGCAATGGCCACGCGCTGCTGTTGACCGCCGGACAACTGCGCCGGGTATTTGTCGGCCTGTTCCGGAATGTGGACACGGTCAAGATAGTTGCGCGCGGTTTCTTCGGCCTTTGCCTTCGGGACCTTACGTACCTTCATGGGGCCGATCATCAGGTTTTCCAGCACAGTCAGATGTGGAAACAGATTGAACTGCTGGAAGACCATCCCAACTTCCTGACGCAACTCCCGGATCTCCTTGGCCCCTTCAAAAACCTCGATCCCATCAATCACGAGGCGCCCAGAATTATGCCACTCCAGCCCGTTGAAACAACGGATCAGGGTCGACTTCCCGGAACCTGAGGGACCACAGATGACAACCTTTTCACCCTGGTGAACGGTCAGATCGATGTTCTTCAGCGCGTGAAAGCCACCATAGAACTTGTCCAGATTGCTTACCTCGATCATCGGACTGGGTTGGTTCATGCCTGACCTGTTCTAATTCGGGATCGCATATTGAGGGCGTTGTGAGTTCAGGAAGCCTGTGGCAAGAGCGGTCGCCTTCGGAAAAACCTGCGCGCGGAACACTTGTTTCGGCGCAATTCTGGATCGGCCCAAGCAGTGCCATCGACTTGGCGATACGATTGAGTGGGGCAATCTGGTAAGGCCATGGAATCCTCAATTCTGTTGCGCACTGATTAATATGGTTGCTTAATATGCAATATTCGTCAATAAAAAACTCAGCGGGTAGTTTCTGACTGCCTGAAATTTGAGCTGACGGCCAAGGGAAGGAGCATGAATGTCTGCCTGGATTCGGATGATTTCTGACGAGGATGCCGACGATCAGCTAAAGGCCGCATTGGACCTGGCCCGTACGCCGCACGGAACCGTCGACAATGTCATGCGCGTGCATTCGCTGCGGCCCAATACGATGAATGGGCACGTTATTTTGTACCGGGCCTGTCTGCACGATGACGTCAACACCGTGCCCATGTGGTTTCAGGAAGTCATAAGTTCCTATGTGTCCACCCTGAACGGCTGCCCCTATTCCTATGCCAATCACTGGGCCAATGCCCGGCATCTGATCGGGGATGATGCACGCGCCGACAGGATTGAAGCGGCGTTGAAGGCCAACCGCCCCGAGGACGCATTTGACGGCGCACAGCTGGCAGCGATGATCTATGCCGGGAAACTTACCCAATCGCCCGCCGCGATGGCCGAGTCTGACGTCTCGGCCCTGAAGAAAGCCGGATGGGACGACGGAGAGATCCTCGAAATCAACCAGATTGTTGGGTACTTCAACTACGTGAACAGGTTGCTGAACGGTCTCGGCGTGACCACAGAGGGAGATGTCGTGGGTTACTACACCGACGAGTGACGGGATGTACCATGCAGGATGACACTCCGGGAAGACAGATTGACCGCGCGATCGGTGCATCGCTGAAGGAGCTGCGCCAAAGCCGGAAACAATCGGCCCGTCGTCTGGCCGAGCAATCGGGCATTTCAGCGGCGATGGTCAGCCGCATTGAAAACGGGCTTGTGTCACCTTCGATCGATACATTGGCCGCATTGGCCGAGGCACTTGAAGTGCCTATCGTCTCGCTGTTTCGCGAAGCGCGGACAGATCACACCGACTATACCCTGGTTCGCCACGGACAGGGGCTGAAGTCTACCCGTCTTGCCGGCGGGCATTCCCATGAATACGTCAATCTGGCCCTGCATTCCCGCAAGGACCTGCGATTTCAGGCGCGGCGGGTCACTCTTCTGCGCGATGAAGGGCGCCCGCCGACTTATGTCGGCCACGGTGTCGTCTTTGTTCAGGCGCTGGAGGGTCAGGCTGTCTATCGTTACGGCGAGGCGCGCTTCACCCTGTCAGCCGGGGACAGCATCAGCGTCGACGCCGAACTGAACCATGGGTTCGAAGAGGTTTTGACGCCAGAGTTCGTTTTTCTGACCGTTCAGGCCGAGCGCCCGTAAAGAAATGCTGAAATGGCCATTCCTGCCGATCTTGATCTGACGCGAGGGCCGATCTCGGTGCATTTTCGCACCTTGGCCATTCCCGGCGCCATCGGGATGCTGTTCAACACGCTCTACAATGTTGTCGACATGTTCTTCGCAGGGCTCTTGTCCACAAGTGCTCAGGCCGGGCTCGCACTTGGGTTTCAGGCGTTTTTTGTTGCGATCTCAATAGGCGTTGGGCTTGGCGCTGCAATGAGTGCACTCGTCGGCAACGCACTGGGCGCGGGTGATCATCGAAAGGCACGCAGACTGGCCGCACAAGGCATGAGCTATGGCTTCCTAGCCGCGTGCGTCCTTGCGCTGGCTGGTCTGTGGTATGGTCCTGCACTGATCCGTTTGGTGTCCGAGCCCGGGGATTACCGCGATGCAGGTCTGCGGTATTTCTTTTGGTTGCTCCTTGCTCTTCCAGGTTTTCTGCTGGCCTTTGGCTGTAACGGTATCCTTCAGGCACATGGCGATGCCGTTTCCATGCAGCGGGCGCTGATTGTCGCATTTTTCGCCAATATCGGACTGAATCCATTGCTGATCTACGGGGTTCCGGGCCTGGTTCCCGGCATCGGGTTTGATGGTTTGGCAGTTTCAACCGTGATCAGTCAGACAGGGGTCATGCTCTTCCTGATACGTCAGGTGCTCAGACGGCGCAGGATGCAACGGATGCGGGCGCGGAATTTTGTTCCGCGCCTGGAAAAATTCACTGAAATCTCGGTACAGGTGTTGCCCACAGCCACGTCGTTCATGGTGATGTTGCTGTCCGGGTTCGTGATGCAGTTTGCGCTTAAGATTTTTGGCGAACACGCAATCGCAGGGTACGGCGTGGCCATTCGTCTGGAGCAAATCCTGCTGTTGCCCGTGTTGGGCGTCACCGGCGCCCTTCTGCCCATAGCCTCCCAGAATTTCGGAGCCCGCGACGGTGCGAGAGTGCGCGAAGCCTTGTTCTATTGCTGGAAGGTTGGGTTCATCATGACCGCCATCGCCGCACCCGTCCTGTGGATTTTCGGCGGTCCGGTTCTGGGCCTGTTTACCGACGATCCCGAAGTGATCCGCGTGGGACTAAGCTACCTACGCGTCGACAGCCTGATCCTGCCGTTCTACATGATGCTGTTTTCGATCAACTCGCTTTTGCAGGCACTGAAAAGGCCGATCTGGACCGTCTGGATCAGCCTGTATCGGCAGGGTTTTGGGGTTGCTTTCTTCGTCTGGATATTTGTCGGCCTGCTGAGTTTCAACGAAATCGGCGTGTGGATCGGAACGGCCGCAGCGGTCATAACCGGGTGGATGATTGCCGTTCTCATTGCAACACACGTGGCACGTCGCGAGCTTGGTGGACTCTGGAAGCCGGTGATCTAATCAGAGGCCGGTACGTATGCTGCCAGTGATGAAGATTTGGCTTTCCCACTAGCTCGTTCTCGGGGCCACTGAATCCGTCCGGCGGACCTGAGGGACGATGTCGCTCAGCGTCAAGTGTTCCAATTTCGGCGTAATGGCCAGAATGGCGCTGCCATGTTCCAGCATGTCCGGGATTGAGCTTGCATGTACAAGACCGCCGGCCTGACGAATGATCAGGGATCCCCGCCAGAGCGTCCCGGTCATTCAGGTGCGCCACGTAGTAGGTGCAACGACATCCATCGATCACATCGTCCAAGAGGTTCTGACTTATTGCAGCAGTCCATCGGTCTCGCGACGAAAAGTGATTATTGAAGGCGGCATTCACCTTTACTGAGGTCAGTTTCAGGTTCAAACATGTATACGTCGCGTTTGCCACTTACGTCTGATCGGCAGGCGTTGGGTTGTCGTTGACGGACAACTGCGCGTTTTTCTATGCTCTTGGAATGATCAGCGGCAAGTTTTTTGACGATCTGTCAGTCGGAGACACCTTCGAGACTGGTGGGATTACGCTCACCGAAGGCGCAATAATTGATTTTGCACTTACGCACGATCCGCAGCCCTTCCACGTGAATAAAGTGGCGGCGAAGGAGTCGATTTTCGGCGGGATCATTGCCAGCGGCTTTCAAACCATAGCGCTCACCTTCCGGCTGTTTCGTGATACCGGCGTACTTACTGGCACCAACCTGGGCGGCCATGGCATGGACGAGGTACGATGGCTCGCTCCGGTGTTCCCGGGAGACACACTTCGTGCTCGTGTTACGGTTGAGGTGCTCACACCGTCGCGCTCGAAGCCGGACCGGGGAACGGTACGGTTCCGCTATCTGACGTTTAACCAGGATGATATCGAGGTGCTCAATTTGGTTATGGATCACGTAATGGCACGGCGGCAATAAGTCGGTTGAATTTCATATTTTGGTAGTTGGGTTCTGAGTTTTTTCGGCGCCGACACCGGATCGCGGTCCTGGCCGGCCTCCGCACTTTAAAATCTGCTCGGAGCACTCTATCGCCAACGGAGAGGTTCCAGCATCCTTTCAACAGGTTGCCGAAGGCTATTGCAATCGCCCCTTTCTTACCGTTCGTCGGATTGTCGCATTGCTGCGTGGCGACCTGTCAGACCGTACTTCGGTTCAAAGGCAATATCCTGTCGCCGCCAGAGATTGGCAGTGCGCAACAAAGTTGACGGGGATATTGGCAGCGGGGCATTTCAATATAAGAAAAGCCCCCGTCGGGTAACGGGGGCTGTTTTTGAGTTTCATAGGAGTTGCATCAGGAGCCTGCTTCGGGTTTCGGGCACGGGCGGAACTCGATCATCCGCCCACCTTCGTTGGCTTGATCCATGGCATCCGCACAGACCTGACCACCGTTAAGATCGTGGGCGATTTTGGCATCTGTGATCGAGTACGAAATTTCCGCAGCGGTCGCGAAATCCCGCACTGTGATGACGTCGTCTCCCAGGATCGTTCTGCTGGTCTGTCTGGTGGTATAAGTCGCTCCGATGGTTGGGTCGATCACCTGCTGCGGGACACTGGCACCGCTGTCATACATGTTCTGTACCGTTCCCAAAGCTTCCGGCTTGGACATACCACCCAGAGAAATGTTCTGGTTAAGCCAGGTCAGACGCAGGTGTCGGCTTGCCGAGGAAATGTCCGCCGGAACGTTCTCTGCAGTCTTTCCATCTTCCGCATTGAACGCTGCAATGTTCTCGCGGTGGTACTGCAACAATGGCGCGTTCGCTTTTACCCCAAGGTCCGAACCTTCAACATTGCCGGAGTAAACCAGAACCTCACCGCCCTCGTTCACTTGGAACAGAACGACATCACCATTTGCGTCCACGGCCGAAACATGCACTCCGTGCTGACCCGCATGACCCAAATCTGCTGACCAGGCGAACTGGAACTCACCCGAGTTATACGCCTCGGCGATTTCGGGGGCGGTGTCGTACATTGCGACCAGATAACCCGGCGCGTCGGCCAAGTTCACGGCCGGGGCGCCATTGTCCTTGTAATCACCAATGTAGTCTGCACTGGGGGACATATAGAGCGTATCCGCAACCATTCCCTTGTCGTTGAAGGCCTGTGCCTGAACACCGTGGAAAGACTCGTTCTCTACCCAAGCTACAGTGAAGTTCTTCGCCGGTTCGTCTGATTGGCGCGAGTATCCATCGGCTTCGTAAGATGTGACGTCATCGCCAACGCCGAAAGTCACAAGATCCATTCCGGTTTTTGTGCCCCAATCTACTGAGCGAACATAGGCGACACCGTGGTCTGATTGCTTGGCAAGCCGCGAGCAGGCGTCCGCTGATGACGCCAATGCGGTCGAGGCCATGAGGGTTGCCATCATTACTTTTGAAAAGAGGGTCATTGTCGTTCCTCCGTCTATCTAGTGTGATTAATCATCTCTGTGAGGCCAATATAGACGTTCAATCATCTATGCGCAATGATTTTGCGCGCATTTCCGGTATTCTGTTTTTGCAATGCCACCTTTGTCGGTACCGTTGACTGATGTGTAGATCGCCATTAACCCAAGGAATGACAGAACATTATTTACCGATGGAAAATCATGCAGGTTGAGAGCGACGTCGAACTCGGAAAGCGAATTGCAAAAAAAATCGCGGACCTCATCGAAGAACAAGGCACCAACCCTGGTGCTGTAGCGAAAGCGGCGGGGCTTGGCGTGACGTCGGTCAGAGACCTGCTGAGCGGCAGGGCGCGTACGCCGAACGTCGCAACTCTGGTTCGAATAGCGAATGTGCTTCACGCTGATCCGGGAGACCTCATCAGCCCCCAGCAAAGCGACCCCCAGGCAAATGCACTGTACTTTGCGTTAGACGCGGACAATCAACGTCGTATTCGTGCCATCATGCGAGCGTTGCTCAGCGATCAGGAAGCACGTCAATAATGCTATTCCGAAATGGAACAGCACACGTCAGTCATGGGCTCGGTGTCGACCTTGAACACTCGCACCAATCACTGTGGAGCGACTCGCCGAGCTAACCTTTCGTGACAAGAGCAATGTCATCGGCCGACGATGGTTTGTTTTACGCCCCGCGCCGCCGCACAGTTGCTGCAGCAAAGTCAGCGCAACCGGCGCTTCCGGATCGACACATCTGAAGGCTGATGATGAACTGTGACGAACCCGGCCGATTCCGATTTCATTTGCCTCTCCCGGAAACGTCAGACAAGGCTAGAACTGCTCTGGCAACATTGCTGCCGGTACGTTCTGGAAACAAACAGGCCTCAAAAAGCGGCGGATGGCCAGTGTGCCTACGGATGTTGCTCCAAAGTTCGTGGAAGCCGGGTATGGACCTCCGTGTACCATCGTGTCGCTGACTTCCACACCAGTCGGGAAACCATTTACAAGAATCCGGCCAGCCTTGCGTTCAAGAACTGGCAACAACGTTTGCGCAATTTCCGCGTCATCTGAATCCACGTGCAGCGTGCATGTGAGCTGCCCCTGCAGGGACATAGACACTTCCCGCATCTGGCCGATGTTTTCTGCGACTAACAGGAGCCCCAATGGCCCGAAAACCTCGTGTCCCAGTGTTTCATTGCCCAGCCAACCCTTTGCCGAGACCTGATAAAGGAAAGGGGTTGCCGTGCGCCCGTCGCACGCTGTTGCCAGCAATTCGGTAACAGACGGTTCTGCAGCAATCATCGACTGACCGCTACGGTATGCCGCCGCAATGCCGTCTGTCAGCATGGTTTGTGGGGCGGTGCTCTTCAAGCCTTCGACTGCTGCCTTGGCGATTTCTTCGGCGTGGTCCTTCAAGACGACTGCAATGCCGGGGTTGGTGCAGAACTGGCCCGCACCCATCGTAAGCGAACCTGCCCAACCGGCGCCAATCTCAGCACCCCGTGTCGCCGCGGCTGCCGGCAGGATGAACATCGGGTTGATTGAGCCTAGCTCACCAAAGAACGGAATGGGTTCAGGACGCTGCGCACAAAGATCGAACAGTGCCCGGCCACCGGTCAAAGAGCCGGTAAACCCTACCGCTCGGATCAGCGGGTGTCTCACCAGTGCCTGCCCTGCCGCCATCGTGTCACCGTGTACGAATGAGAAAGCGCCAGGATGCGTGCCCGTCTTGTCGATTGCGCCCTTGATGGCGTCTGCAACAATCTCTCCGGTCCCCGGATGCGCGGGATGGCCTTTGACCACAACAGGGCAACCGGCGGCCAGCGCCGAAGCGGTGTCGCCGCCAGCGGTTGAGAACGCAAGCGGGAAGTTAGATGCCCCGAAAACGGCAACCGGCCCGATAGGGCGCTGTACCATTTTCAGATCAGGACGCGGCAAAGGGGCTCGATCCGGCAACGCTTTGTCATGGCGGCGGTCCAGATAGTCACCTGACAGTATATGAGAGGCGAAAAGGCGCAACTGGCCTACGGTACGACCCCGCTCTCCCTGAATCCGAGCTTCGGGAAGGCCGGTTTCCTGCGTGCCAATTTGGGTAATGAGATCGCCGCGCGCGTCGATCTCATCGGCAATCGCATTCAGCAGGGCCGCGCGGTCTTCGCGGGTGGAATACCCAAAGTTCCAGAATGCCTCTTCGGCGGCTTGGACCGATGCGTCGATATGGGCGGCGGTTCCGGATGAAAACTCATGTGCGTCCCCACGCGCCGGGGAGGATGAAAATTTCACGTCTCCAGCGATCCATTCACCTGCAATCAGGTGTTTTCCGTGCGGCTTGAAAGTCATGTTTCAGTTGTCCCAATGCGTGACCATGTCACATGCGATGTCAAAAGCAGCGCGGGTTGCGCCGACATCCGCACAGCCCTGGCCTGCGATATCAAACGCCGTTCCGTGGGCCGGAGTGGACACGGGGAATGGCAGCCCACCCTGCACCGTCACACCACGGTCAAAGCCAAGCAGTTTCAGCGCTATCTGACCCTGATCGTGATACATCGTCACAACCGCGTCGATTTCCTTGGCAACCGCCTTGAGGAACACGGTGTCGGACGGCCACGGACCATCAACTGACATCTGCCCCCGCGCCAGTTTGCGGACTGCCGGTTTGAGGATGTCGATCTCCTCGGTGCCAAAATTTCCACCGTCACCGGCATGCGGATTGATCGCGGCCACTGAAATCCGAGGGCGATTCAAACCAGAACGGCGCAGTGTGTTGTGGATCAGATGCACCGCTTCGGCAACGCGTTCTTCGCTGATCATGTCGGCCACGTCACGCAGGGCGACATGACTGGTCACGCGGCTGGTCCACATGCCGTCAAGCGTGTTGAGTTCCGAGATGTAGTTCGTCACGCCCAGCTTTTCGGCCATGTAGTGAAGCTCGTCATCATGACCCAGCCCCGCCAAGTGCATCGCAGCCTTGTTGAACGGTCCAAATACGATGGCGTCAATCACACCGGAGCGCGTCAGTTCCAGAGCGGAATCCAGCGTTCGCAGAACCGATGCTCCGCCAGCTTCGGTCACTTCGGCAACCCTCACTTCGTCAGGCGCAATCGTCTCCATCTCGTGTAGGGCGAACGCAGGGGCTTGGGTCCAGTCGCCCGACACGTCAACGGGGGTCAGGTCATAAGTTTCACCGGCGACGGTCTGTCCCGTTTCAAACACATGCCTGTCGCCGATCAGCAGAATGTCCGCCGCCTCGGAAACGCCCTCCGAAGTCAGCAACCGTGCGATCAGTTCCGGCCCGATGCCGCTTGGATCACCGGGGATAATACCAATTCTGGGCTTCATCTTTCAGTCCTCGGACTTTGCTCCACTGCTTTGGGCGTGAAGGCGTTCAATATTCTCGATTGTACTATTCAGGTGATCGCGCAGCGCCCGCCGCGTCGCGGCTGCGTCACGTTTTTGTAGGGCGTCGGTGATCCGCGAGTGTTCGGACAGAGTATTGTCACGGCGATCAACCTGTTGCGACGACAAGAACCGTGCACGCCAAAGGCGGGCGTTATATTGCCGGTGCGTTTCGATAAGGGGCTCATTCCGGCTGGCTTCAACGATGGCCGCGTGAAACTGCATGTCGAGTTGAAAGAACTCCAGCGGTTCGAGCTTTCCGGAACCTTTGGACATACGAGCGCCCAAACGAACGATTTCGGCTATTTCAGCCATCGTTGCTTCGACGCAGGCGATTTCACCCGCCAACGCTTCGAGAGCGCCCAAGACCGAAATATACTGCGTCAACTCGTGCAGAGAAGGGTCGGCAACGTGCGGGCGCCGTGTGGCCGAGTACTCCACCAACCCTTCAACTTCGAGCAACCGCAAGGCTTCGCGCAAAGGCGTACGGGATACGCCGAGCGCCTCGGCCAGATCACGTTCGGGAATTGCCGTACCGGGGGCAAGCTTACCCAGCAGAATAAATTCGCGCAGGTTGTCGGCGGCTTCTTCGGCAAGTGTCTTGCGTGGCTTTACACCACCTTCTTCTTTCAGGCTATCAATCCAGCTCTCGCTCAAATCACTTCCCCCAGCTCAAAACCATAGGATCCAACGGCCGCAGCAGGTCGATCAGACGCGAGCGGATGGCGGGATGCAACGGCGGAATTGGGTGGCGGCAAAATTCTGATTTGATTACGCCGCCTTCGACCATCGCGGCCTTGCACGATTGCCAGCCGCATTGACGGTTTTCGTGATTAATTGCCATGGCTACTCGACCATATGCGGCTGTCGCTTCGTCGATGCGTCCGGCATGGTGGTGGGTCAGCACCGGTTTGATCTGATCCACGATCATGCCCGAGGTCATCGAACCTGTTGCACCGGCATCCAAATCCGCCAGAAGGGTGATGGCCTCTTCGCCATCAAAAGGCGCTTCGATTGCGTCGCCACCCTGTTCTATCAGCGAACGGATTTTGTTGGCGGCACGGGGGCATTCGATCTTGAACAGCTTCACTTCCTCAATCTCTTGTGCCATTCGCACCAGCAGTGGCACAGGCAGATCCACGCCGGAAAGTGGTGCATCCTGCACCATGATCGGAATGCCGACCTCGCCAACAGATGCGAACTGCTCGAAGCTCTGTTCGGGTGTGCCTTTCAGAAGTGCACCATGATATGGCGGCATCATCATTACGATGTCAGCCCCCAAATCCTTGGCGAATTGCGCGCGCTCAACGGCTATCTGCGTGGCATAGTGGCTGATCGTTACGATGACCGGAACCCGTCCCGCGATATGTTCGACCGAAAGCCGCGCCAGTACTTCGCGTTCGGCATCCGAAATCAGAAACTGCTCCGAAAAGTTGGCCAGAACGCAGATTCCATCCGCCCCTTGATCAATCAGGCAGTCGAGCACCCGTTTCATACCTTCGAGATCAAGCGTCCCGTCACCATTGAACGGTGTTGGCGCAACCGGCCAGATACCTGCGTATTTCCGGTTCATTCCTTCACCTCGAAGTCATGCAGATGCTTGTCCGAGATCTCGATCCCGAGGCCGGGCTTGTTGTCGTCCAGATCCAGATAGCCATCCACGGCATCCGGGTCGCCTTCGAAGATGTAATAGAACAGCTCGTTTCCGACCTCGACGTCGAAGACCGGGAAGTATTCGCTGATCATGCAATTCGCATTGGCCATAGTCAGGTGATAATTGTGCATCTGACCTGCATGCGGGATGACCGGAACCTGGAAAGCTTCGGCGACGGCGTTGATCTTTTGCGCGGCCGTGATGCCACCCACGCGGTTCGTGTCATATTGCAGCACACTGACGGCTTTCTTTTGGATCAGATCCTTGCAGCCGATGAGCGAAAATTCATGCTCCCCGCCCGAGATGGGCACGATATTCATAGCATTCAGTTCACGGTATCCTTCCACATCGTCGGCAATCACCGGTTCTTCCAGCCAGCGCGGTTCGTACTTCGCAAGCTTGGGCAGCATCCGCTTGGTGTAATCGACGTTCCAGCCCTGATAGCATTCCAGCATCAGGTCTACATCATAGCCAATAACTTCACGCACCGCTTCCACGCGTTTGAGGTTTTCCCGCATGCCGGTCATGCCGTCCTTGGGGCCCCAGCCAAACCGCATCTTGTAGCCTTGATATTTGTTCTTCCTGGCCTCTTCCGCCTCGGCCTGCATCGCTTCGATGGGCCCCGAATAGAGCTTAGAATAGTAGACCGGAATCTTTTCCTTGGTGCGACCGCCCAGCAACTTGAACACAGGCTTGCCCGCCAGTTTGCCCATTAGGTCCCAGATGGCGATGTCGACAGCAGAAATCGCGGTCATTCCGATACCTTTGCGGCCCCAAGCATGCGAGCGGCGGTACATCTTTTCCCAAAGGTAGGCATAGTCGAATGGGTCCTCGCCGATCACCATGGGCGCGAACCATTCGTCGATGGCCTTTTTCACCACACCCGGGGCAAGCGCCGCGTTGCCGATGCCGACTGTGCCGTCTTCGGTTTCAATCTCGCAGGTCAGCCACTGGTGAAACCGGAAAGATGACATCGCATCGCCCTTTTCCCACAACAAGTCGCTGGCGTTGGTGCAGAAATTACCCTGCGGTGGAACGGTCTTGCCTTTCCAATTCCAGACACGGGTGCGGACGAATTTGATCTTGGTCATTGTTATTCTCCGGTCGACTTAAGCGGCGAGCGTTGTTTGAAAAGGCGTCCCCACAGCAGCGGGCCAAACAGAGCTAGGACCGTAAGAACAAAGAAGAAGAGCGTCAGCGGACGGGTCAGCATGAGCCACCATTTTTCGTCCAGCATCACCATCGACTGACCGAGGCGTGTTTCCAGCATACCGCCCAGGATCAGGCCGATGGCCATGGGCACCACGGAAAAACCGTAACGGCGCATGAAGAAGCCCAGTATCCCCGAGCCGATGGCGATCCAGACATCCAGCATGGATTGTTCCAGCGCATAGGCACCCACGATCGAGAAGATGAAGACACAAGGCCACAAGATCTGGATCGGGATCAGCGTGACGCGGGCAAAGATCTTGGCACCCCACAGTCCGATGAAGAAGAACAAGATGTTCACCAGCATCATCGACCAGAAGATTGCGAAGGCAAAGTCGGCCTGTTCGGTAAACATCGTCGGGCCGGGTCGCAGGCCATGCACCATCAGACCGGCGAGGATCACAGCAGCCGTCGGGCTGCCTGGAATCCCCAGCGCAAGAGTCGGAACCATCGCCCCACCCGTGGCCGAGTTGTTTGCGGCCTCGGACCCAGCGATACCTTCAAGAGAGCCGTTGCCAAACTCTTCAGGCCTCTTCGACCAGCGCTTGGCCTCGTTATAGCCGATCATCGAGGCTACCGTCGCACCTTCAGCTGGCAGAATGCCGATAAACGTGCCAATACCGGACGACCGCAAAATGGTTTTCCAAACCCGCGAATAGTCTTCGCGCGATGGCAAGCGGATGGCCTTCATGATGACGCGCTTGCGCTCTACATGCAGGTTATCGGCCTGGACCAGCATTTCTGAGATGCCGAACACACCTATCATGACGGGTACGAATGGAATACCTTCGCTCAGCTCGTTCAGGCCGAAGGTGAAACGCTCGATCGAGGTCAGCAGATCGATGCCGACAGTTGCGATCAGCACGCCAAACGCGCCGGACAGGATGTTCTTGACCGGCGATCCATCTCCAATTGTTGCCAGCATCGACAGACCGAAAACTGTCAGCGCAAAGTATTCAGGCGGTGCAAAGTTATACGCAGCCCGCGCCATCAATGGGGCAGCGGCCATCAGGCACACGACCGAGATAATTCCACCAATGGTCGAGGAGACAGCGGCCATCCCCAGCGCGCGGCCTGCCTCTCCCCTTTGCGCCAAGGGATAGCCGTCCAAGCAAGTGGTGGCACTGGCCGACGTCCCGGGCGTATTGATGAGAATTGCGGTGATCGCTCCGGCAAAAGTCGCCGCGCAATAAATTGTCGTCAGGATCGCAATGGCCGGAATGGGCTCCATCGTGATCGTAAAGGGAAGAAGCAGCGCAACACCTGTTGTCGCATTCAATCCCGGGAGAGCGCCGACCAACACCCCGCCCAGTGTCGCTGCAAATATCAACGCCAGCAGGTTGGGATCAGCAAGAGCCAAAAGGCCGTTCAGAGCAGCATCCATTGTCTTTACCCGTACCAGAGGTTGGTGAGGATCCCGCGCGGGAAGCGGACCTCGAATATGCCGTTGAACAGGAAGAACACCGCCAGCGGCGCAATGATGCCGACCAGTACAAGTGCCCAGACACGCCGCTCACCCCACAGGGCCGCGAGCGACACGGCAAACAGGCCCAGCCCCAGAAAGAGATCAATCTCGGCGATCAGCAGGAAACCGATCAGCAACCCGATTGTGGACTGCACAAGTCGCGAGAGCCTGGCAGGTGCCTCATCACGGTCCTTAAAAAGCAACCAGACTGACAGTAGAACGATCAGGCCGATAACCAACTGAGGGAAATCAGAGGGCTGCATGCCGCGTTTCAGGATCGGCGGGACGCGCTCGAATTGCGTCGAAAGCCAGAAGGCCCAGGCGCAAAACACCAAGATCCCCAGCGGGACAGCAAACTGCGCGAAGCCACCCTTTGGACCATGTCCGGTATTGTCATTGGACTTTTGCATTCTTTGTACCCGTCCGCTGGAAAAGTTAGCGCGGCAAGCACCTGACCGGCCGCGCTAAATGGTTCAGATTACTCGATAAAGCCCAATTCTTTCAGAGCGGATTCCATATCGGTGACCATAGTGGTGATCTGGTTGCCCCACTCATCGGAACCCACGACCGAAGTGCTGTCCAACCCGACGGATTCCAGGAAGCCTTGGTATACGCCATGGTTCATGGACTTCAGCAGGGAATCCTCAATCTTGACAGCAACATCATCGGGCGTGTCGGCGTGAACAACAAAGCCGCGAACGGTCGAGAAACTGACATCAATGCCCATCTCCTTGGCGGTTTTCACATCTGGCAGACCTGCCATACGCTCGTTGGCCAAAACAACGATGGGGCAAACGTCGCCTGCATCGATCTGAGATCCGGCTTCGGCCAGGTTCAGAACAGCCGCGTCAACCGCACCTGCAACCAGTTGGGTCGCCAGTTCACCACCGCCTTCGAAGGGAACAATTTTCGGGGTCTGCATGCCGCCTTTCTTGGTGAACATGAACGCCGATACGTCGTCAATGTTGCCCAGGTGGGTGGTGCCATAACTGATTGGTGCTTCTTTCTGAGCTGCAACAAAGGCTTCGGCATCCTCATATGCACCGCAACGTACCATCAGGATCTGCGGGTCATCGGTACCGCGGGCGATCGGGCGGATATCGTCCAGAGACATCTTGGTCTTGCCTTTTGCAACTGTCGCCGCGTGACCGATGGTGAAGGTCAGGATCGTGTAACCATCCGCCGGGACGGTCAGGTAGTGGTCCATGGCGACTGCACCGCCGCCACCTTTCTTGTTTACGACAACCATGTCGGTGCCCAATTCGCGACGGGCACGCAGCATCATCATCCGAGTGGTGACGTCCGTACCACCACCGTTTCCGGCATGGGTCACGACCTCGATGGTTTTGGATGGGTACTCATCAGCGGCGGCGATGGTCCCGGTCAGGGTCATGGCTGCAACCGAAACGGTGGCAAGAAACTTCATCATTTATCGATCCTCCTAAGTTCTCGAACCGGGCCTCCTCAGATCCGATTCGCAATCTCGCCCGGATTTCGTATCAGGTATTTGGAATTTGGTATACCAAATTTTTTTCTTGGGGATGCGTGCCTGAAAACGCAGGTACAGGAAACAGCAAAGTTGCTTCGCTCATGTATTCAGATGAGCGGTCGACCCGTTCTCAAGGCTGGCTTTGAACAGCGCAGCAATTCCAAAGGCTTTTGCAAGAATTGAGCGAAAGTCTATGTATAAGTGAGGCCAGCAACGCGCGCGCAGCAAACTTCTGCCATCAGCGCTTTCCAAATGTTTGAAGCGTGAAAATGAATGGCCGCTTCGGACACGCGGACGCTTGCCAGCAGCCCCTCAGGGACTGACATATGGACTTTGCGACCTTTTCACCGAACCCCAGGAACATCAGCTTTCGCTGTTTGGCAACTGAAAGCACAACGGTCTGTTCATCCAGTCTCTTGAACCTTCATCGACAAAAACAATCAGTCACCATCGGCGACGCCTTCTGCCCGTGCAAGCGCTCGGCGCTGGCGATAGCTGGGAAGGACGACCAATACGACGGCCAGCACCAGCAGTCCCAAAGTCATTGGACGTTCCCAGATAAAGCTTACTCCGTCATACAGTTGCATCGCGCGCGAGAAGTTGTTCTCCAGCAGCGGGCCAAGGATGAACCCGATCAGCAGGGGTGCAAGCGGGTAGTCGGCAAACCTCAGCAACGTGGCGCAAACACCAAAACCGACCAGAATAAGCAGTTCGGTCGCGTTGTTCTGCCCGATATAGGCACCCATGAGGGTGAAGAACAGAATGAACGGTATAAGGAAGTTGCGCGGTACGGCCAGAATCTTGGCGATGTAGGGAATAAGCGGAAGGTTCAGGATCAACAGAACCAGATTGCCCAGATACATTGAGATAATGACCGCCCAAAAGATCTGCGGTTCGTCAACCATGAGGCGCGGACCGGGCGACACGTTCAGGGCAATCAACGCACCGAGAAGGATCGCCGTCGTACCAGACCCGGGAATGCCGAGCGTCAGGAGCGGAACAAACGACCCCGTACACGCGGCGTTGTTGGCACTTTCGGGTGCGGCGATCCCCTTGACGGAACCTTTGCCAAATTGCTCCTGCTCTTCTTTGGACGCGATATTGCGCTCGACGGCGTAACCCAGGAAAGAGGCGATCGTCGCCCCGGCTCCGGGTAGTACTCCGATGAAGAACCCCTGAAGGGATTGACGTCCGATGACCGGGGTAATCCTGCGCGCCTCGTCGCGTGTGATCCTAAGGTCCTTGATCTCGCCGGCCTTTTCGCCATCACCCGTCTTGGATCGGTTCGGATCAAGCACCAGATAGATCGCCTCGGGCAACGCGAACATCGCCATGGCCAGAGTTATGAAGCCAAAGCCCGACTGCAAATCCATGATGCCCATCGTGAAACGCGGCGAATTGAACAAGACGCCCTCTCCGACAGTGGCCATGATCAGGCCGAGAAACGTCATCAACAGCGCCTTGCTGACCTGCCCGGTTCCGGCAAAAGCCGCGATGGCCGAAAGCCCCACAACCATCAGGGCGAAGTATTCGGATGAGTGGAACAGAAGCGCGACTGAAGCCAGCGCAGGGGCGAAGATCATCAACAGGACCGCGCCAATCGTACCGCCCGCAAAGCTTGAAATTGCGGCGACCGTTAACGCTTTGCCAGCTTTGCCCTGGCGCGTCATGGGGTAGCCGTCAAAGCTCGTGGCCACGGTTGAGGCAACCCCGGGCGCATTGATCAGTATCGATGAGGTCGAGCCCCCGAATACCGCGCCATAATAGACACCGGCCAGCAGGATCAGTGCCGCCGAGGGATCACCGATGGTGATTGCGACCGGGATCATGATTGCGATGATCGACATCGGGCCCAGGCCCGGCAACATGCCGATGAATGTTCCGATCAGGCAACCGCCGACAACCATTAGAATGTTGGTGAATGTAAAAGCCGTTGAAAGGCCCGTCATTAATCCTTCGAGCATCTCAAACTCCGTTCAGAAGTGATGGCATCGGGCTGAGGAAAATGCCCAGGACCACATCAACCAGATACCAGATACTGCCGGCCGCGATGGCCGCTACCACAGCCATCAGGACATAGCGGCGTTCCCCCAAAATGAAGTTACCGCAAGTAAGAAACAGGAACGTGGCCGCCAGGAACCCAAGCGGGCGGAGCAAAAAAGCATATGCAACCATGAGGCCTAATAGAGACAGCGCTTGCCCAACCTTGTACTCGCCCAATCGGGACAGGTTGATATCCGCGGCTTCCTCTTTCGCCGGGGCTTTCTCGAAGCCGAGCAGAATAGCCAGTGACAGCAATATTCCACCTGCGGCAAGAACCTTGGGAAATGTCGACGGCCAGAGCGGCCGCTGTTTCATGATCGGCGGCAGCAGATCGTCCATTGTGAAATAAGCCGCGTAGCCATAGGCAAGACATAGCATCAGGATGACAAGCGCTATCCAGCGATCAATCACCATCGACCTCTCCCTCTTTTATCGGTACCACGCCCGGGCAGTCCCGGGCGCATTTGTGTTTGGAAGCGAATTAGCGTGATCAGAGGAAGCCAAGCTGCCGCATCAGATCGCCGATAACCTTCTCTTGATTTTCCAGGAAGGTTTGGAAATCGTCGCCGGGGTTGTGAATGTTCACCCAACCGTTGCGCGAACGAACTTCTTCCCATTCGGGCGTGTCGTACATTTTGGCGATGGCCTCCTGATAGGCCGCCAACTGGTCGGCGGGCAGACCCGGTGCCGCGAAGAACCCACGCCAGTTGACAAAGGTTGTGTCGTTGCCTTGCTCGACCATGGTCGGTGCATCCGGGTACGCATCCACGCGATCCGAGGACGTCACTCCGATGATACGGACCTCTCCGGCCTTGGCCAGTTCCACGGCTTCGGAAAAGCCGGTTGAAACCGCCTGTACTTCGCCAGACAGCAAACCCGCCATCGTCGCACCGCCGCCGTCATATGGGACATACTTCATCGCGACCGGGTCGGCGCCCGCCGCCTGGAACACCATCGCGGCAACCAGATGATCCATCCCGCCCGGGACCGAACCACCACCTACGGCAACGCCCGCGGGATCGGCGTTGAACGCCTCAATCAAGCCATTGACGTCTTGAATGTCGCTGTCCGCAGGAACAACCAGCGCCGCGTAGTCACCGATAGTTCCGGCAACCAGTGTCAGATCGCGGAAGCTTTGCGGGAAGACACCAGTCAATGAACGGATCACGATAGGCGTTGAGTTCACCATCAGCGTGCCGTGATTGCTGGCCGCGTTTTCGATCAGATAACCGATGGCTTTGCCACCACCGCCACCTGACATGTTCTCGTAGCTGGCAGTTCCAACAAGACCCGACTTGGTCAGCGCTTCACCAGTTCCGCGCGCCGTGCCATCCCAGCCGCCGCCGGCACCGCCAGGGATCAGAAAGTGGATGCTGTCCACGACCTGGTGACCATCAGCAGCCGCCGAGCCGACAAGACCAAACGCCGCAACAGCCGCAAGAAGGGCCCGACGGCCCAGTTCGAAATTCGACATAATGTCCTCCCAATTGACAACCGTCCGCACTACGGATCAGTTGATGTTGGAGAATGCACACCAACCTGACACAGACCTGTCACGCAGAAAAAATCGTTCCAGAGCGCAATGAAGTTCCTTCTTGTCGAAGACAATCTTGACCTTGCCAATGCCATCGCATCACGCATGCGAATAGATGGTCATGTCATTGATCATGCAGAGAAACTTGAAGACGCCTCGGCCTTTGTTGCGACCGGGGAATACGATCTTATCCTGCTCGATATCATGTTGCCGGATGGCGATGGCCGCACGTTCCTTGAGAAGCATCGCGCCAGTGATTTGGACACTCCGGTGATCGTCCTGACCGCCCGAAGCCAGGTGTCGGATCGAATCGGTTCGCTTGATCTGGGTGCTGATGATTATGTCACCAAACCCTTTGATCACGCCGAACTGGAGGCCCGTATCCGCGCCGTCCTGCGTCGCAGGTCCGGCAATGCAAGAACCAAGATCGAGATCGGTGGCGTCGTTTTCGACCCGGTCGCAGGCCACCTGACTGTCGGGGGTGAGGCCGTTACAATGCGCAATCGCGAACTGCGCCTTCTTGAACTGTTTCTCAACGCACCCGGCCAGATCTTTTCCAAGAACAAGCTGTCCGATCGGTTGTTTTCCTACGATGAGGACGTTTCGGAAAACGCGATCGAGGTTTACATTGGACGCCTTCGCAAACATTTGTCAGCCTCGAAGTTGAGGATCACGACATTGCGTGGCCTTGGCTACCGATTGGACCAAGATGGATAGCGTTGCGGTATCAGGATCGCTCAGAAATCGGTTGGTACTGATCCTGATCGGAGGCGCCGCGGTTCTCGCACTGGTCTTGTTCTTCGCCGTCCGAAACTTTGCGGTGCAGGTGGCGCAACAGGGTCAGGACAACATCCTTGACGCTTCGGTCACGTCGATGCTGGACGCCGCCACAATTCGGGATGGCACGGTTGAGCTTGACCTGCCCTACTCGGCGTTTTCGATGCTAAGCACCCCGGCCGACGACCGCGTGTTTTATGCAATCCTGCGGGACGGCCAATTCCTGTCGGGCTACGAGGACCTGACATTTGCCGATGATCAGACATTTCAATCCGACAATATTCGCGGTTCAGACGTCCGGAAAATCAGCGCAAGCCGCACCTTGATCGGGGCGAACCGACGAACAGAAATCCAGATTGTCCTTGCGCAAACGCAAGACGCTCTTTCCGAAACACTCGACCAGATTTCACGAAATGCTGCCCTTCTCGGTATCGGCTTTTTTGCGCTAGCTGCTGGACTTTCATTTTGGGCGACGTCGACCACAATTGGCCAGCTTGGCAAGCTGACGACATCCGTCGCGCGACGGGGGCCGCAGGACCTGAGCCCGTTCGCCAAACCAGTGCCACGGGAAATGGCGCCACTGGTCAAGTCGCTCAACTCGCTGATGGGACGGCTGGACCAGTCCCTAAGCCAGTCCGAGGACTTCATCGCAGAGGCTGCGCACCGAGTCCGCACGCCACTTGCAACCGTCCGTTCCTACGCGGAAGCCACGTTGCAGCGTGTTGAAAAAGAGGAAAATCGCGAAGCCATGCGGTCGATGGTGAAGGCCATCGACGAAAGTTCTCGTGCGGCAGGTCAGCTTCTGGATCATGCGATGATCACATTCCGGGCCGATCATCTGGAACGGCACGAGATCGACCTTGTCGAACTTGTGCGCGATCTGGTTTTGCGCCTGACGCCCATCGTGGAAATGAAAGATCTTTCTCTTTCTTTGGCAGGGGACGCGCACGTTCGTTATGCCGGGGACGCGATTTTGATCCAAAGCGCTGTGCGAAACTTAATTGACAATGCGATGAAATACGGACCTGTCGAAAGTGAGATCGAGATCACGGTTTGGAGCAAACCGACCCCCCGGATCACGGTGTGCGACCACGGGCCCGGTTTTCCATCTCATGAAATCGAAACTCTGACCACGCGTTTTCAGCGTGGAGCAAATGCCTCGAATACCATCGGCTCAGGACTAGGACTGACGATCGCGCGGGATGTCGCATCGGTCCATGGCGGCCAGCTAATTCTGAAAAACCGACCGGAGGGTGGCGCGTGCGTAACCTTATCGCTCTAGGTTTGATCTGGCTGTGCCAAGTCGGATGGGCGCAGGACTGGGAAGATCGGCAGATCTTCAACGAAACCCAGGCGACCACGTCCCTGCGTGTAATCTCAAGCACAGACACGGACTTGTTCGCGCCACTGATCGAAGCCTTCGTCGCCAGCAATCCGGACGTGGCCATCGAATACCTGGTCACCGGAACAGCCGATATCGACCGGCGTTTTCGTGAGGAGCCCGGGGCTTTCGATATTGCCATTTCCAGCGCCATGGATTTGCAGTTGAAACTCACAAACGATGGCTACGCCCTAGCTCTGGAGGACCTTTCACATCCGGCCTGGGCGCAATGGCGGCAAAGCCTATTTGCCTTCACCTCTGAACCAGCGGCCATTGTCATCAACCGCGCCGCCTTCAAAGGGCTCCCAATCCCGCAATCCCGGCAGGAGCTGATCGAGACGCTGCGTGCGCACCCAGACGTATTCAGAGGCCGGATTGGAACCTACGACGTCCGCCAGTCCGGTTTGGGCTATCTTTTTGCGACGCAGGACGCGCGGGCGTCCGAAACGTTCTGGAGGTTGATGGAAGTGATGGGCTGGCTTGATGCCCGGCTTTATTGTTGTTCGGGCGAGATGATCGACGACCTTACCAACGGAAAAATTGCGGTCGCCTACAATGTGCTTGGCAGCTACGCCGAAGCGCGTGCCGAAAGCCAGGACATCCTTGAAATTGTGCTGCCCTCTGACTACCCGACAACAATGATGCGGACAGCGTTGGTTTCAAGGGCATCCGGTGAACCGGCAACAGCCCGGCGGTTCATCGAGTTTGTTCTGAAGTATCAATCCAACCCCACGGACGGAGCGCATACTCTGCCGCCGCTTCAGGAAAGAAAGAACGGCACGGAACACGCAACCATTGCGCTTGAACCAGCCTTGATGACATTTCTGGATACCCTGAAGCGAAACAAGTTTCTTTCAGAATGGGAAAATGCGCTGATACATAAATAAGATCGCTTGGCGGTGGTCAGTTTTTCCTGTGTCCGAACATTGGTCGATCTTAAGGGTCTGATCTATTTGGGCTCCTGCCAGACTTCGAAATATGCGCAGCATTTCGTGCACTTATTCCTCTTCAAGGACGCTTCGCGGTGATGGTTCAACACGGGCCACAGTTTCCCACTTTGCGTTCATAGCCAACAATGTTGCCCTTTTGATCCAGAGAGAAATCACAGCAATTCTCGAAAAGTTTGCGCAGTTGACGACGGGTGGCCTGCACCTGGGACTTCAATGTTGAGTAGCAAACACCGAGTTCGGCCGCTTGATCTTTTTGCGATACGCCCTGCAAGTCTATCCTGCGCAGCAGCTCGCCCATTTCAGGCGGCAGAGCATCTATGAATGGTGCAACACAATTCTCCAGCACATGCTGGTCATTTTCATCCAGATCGCCGTACCAAAGGTCATCCGGATGAACAGTCCTTTGCCGACCTCTGCTTCGATAAAAGTCCGTGATCGTGTTGCTCGCAATCTGAAACAGCCACGCTTTCAGGCTTTTGACCTCATTTGGACCGCTCATGCCCTGGTGCGCTTTCAGCAGGATCACTTGAAGCAAATCCTCTGCATCTGCCTCGTTCGATACTTTTGAGCGAAGGAAGGCAAACAGGCTGGCCCGGTATTCCGACCAAACACGTTCGATATCTGGTTTCGCTTGCGCCATTCGCGGCCACCCCATCACTGCCAAAACATATCCCTCAAGATCAACTTGTTGGAAGGTTTTTTCCCAATAGATTCGTCTTTTTGCATCGCTGGTCGTCTTACAGGTCGGATCAACCAGAAAGGACTTCACCCATGATCAAGATCGTCAGTTTCAAGATCTGCCCGTTCGTTCAGCGCGTCACCGCGATGCTCGTAGCGAAGCAGGTTCCCTATGATATTGAGTACATTGACCTGAAAAACAAGCCCGCGTGGTTTCTCGATATCTCACCCACCGGCCAGGTTCCTGTATTGATCACCGAAAACGGCCAGTCATTGTTCGAGTCCGATGCAATCGTCGAGTACATCGACGAGATCACGCCACCACTCCAGGAGAACTTGACGCCCGAGCAGCGCGCGACCAATCGGGCCTGGAGCTATCAGGCAACCAAACATTATCTGGTTCAATGCAGCACGATGCAAAGCGCCAACAAAGAGGTTTTGGACGAACGCATGGCGAAACTCAGAAAATCCTTCGAAAAGGCCGAGCGCCAGTTGGGTCAAAGACAGTATTTCTCGGGCGACACGATTGGGAACGTGGATATCGCCTGGCTCCCTCTGCTGCATCGCGCGGCAATTGTTGAGGAGCACAGCGGTTACGACATGCTCTCGGATTTCCCGAAAGTAAAGGCCTGGCAGCAAGCGCTTTTGACTAGCGGAGTTCCTTCGAAATCTGTGCCTGAAGACTTTCACCAGAGGTTTTCTGACTTCTATCTGGCCGAACGGACATGGCTGGGACGTGGGGCCAATCCGAACGAAGTCCCTTGCGAACCAACACAAACCAAATCGGGTGCGTGCTGCGGATAACATGACGCGTCGGATCCTGCCCATTTGCCATCTGCAAATGGGCAGACGCATAATTGGACAGGATAAAACTGCGGACATGAGGGTGAAATGAACAGTTGGGTCGCGGACGCTATCGCAAAGATCAATGCAGATGCACACAGGTCGGCGGATACACACCTGTTCAAACTGCCGGTTCCGCATCTGGAAGGCGTGGATATCTACCTGAAGGACGAAAGCACACATCCGACGGGCAGTCTCAAACATCGGCTGGCCCGATCCCTGTTCCTCTACGCCTTGTGCAACGGCAAAATCAAAGAAGGCACAACGATCGTCGAGGCGTCATCCGGCAGCACGGCGGTGTCCGAGGCCTACTTCGCGCGTATGATCGGCGTTCCCTTCATCGCTGTAATCCCGAGAAGCACCGCGCATAGCAAGATCAGAATGATCGAGTTTTTTGGGGGCCAAACGCATTTCGTAGACTCTGCACCGGAAATGCACGGCGCATCGGTTGAACTTGCCAACTCCATTGGCGGCTACTTCATGGATCAGTTCACTTATGCAGAACGGGCCACCGATTGGCGCGGCAACAACAACATAGCGGAAAGCATCTACCGTCAGATGGAATGTGAACCTCATCCAGTGCCTGCGATGCTGGTGATGAGCGCGGGCACCGGCGGGACGTCGGCCACGCTTGGTCGTTTCATTCGCTATAAAGGGTATGATACCGCCCTGACCGTCGTCGATCCGGAGAACTCTGTGTTCTACGACAGCTACCTGACGGGAGACCGAAGCCTGACGTCTGAAACCTCCAGCCGGATCGAGGGCATTGGTCGACCCAAAGTCGAGCGCTCATTTCAATCAGATATCATCGACCGCATGATCAAAGTGCCGGACGCAGCAAGTGTCGCCACGATGCTCTGGCTGGAAAAGCGGATCGGACGACGCGCCGGCGCGTCGACGGGAACCAACCTTTGGGGTGCGTTGCAGATTGCAAACGAGATGATGGACGCCGGCCGGAACGGCTCGATCGTCACCCTGCTGTGCGACAGCGGAGATCGGTATCTGGATACGTATTACGATCCAGATTGGGTCAAAGCACATATCGGGGATGTCCAGCCCTTCGCCCAGGAGCTGGCCGGTGAACCAAGCTGAGGCCGGGGCTGTTCAACAATGCCTCACTGATCGACTTTAAACACTGTAAACCAAGGCTATGCGTCCGTTGTTTCAATGCGCGGACCCAAAGCGGACCCTGGCTGGCCGTACCGAATCTGTGTCAAAATCCAGAAGCCAAGAATTCAAACCCCGGCCAGACGCCAATCATGCACGCCTGTGCGACCACCCCCTTCTGAATGACGTTGGCGCCTCGCCGTAGCGTTTTTTGAACCGCACCGTAAGCTGTGTCGCGCTGCCAAAACCTGTCGCGGCCGCGATTTCGGCAACCGTCATCTCAGTTTCGCTGAGCAATGCGTAAGCCCGCGAAACGCGCAGTTCGATGTAAAACTGAACAGGTGAAGTTTCGACATATTTTTGGAAAAGACGCTCAAGCTGGCGACGAGATATCTGCACGGCTTCGGCTATTTCAGAGACATCCAACGGATCTTCCAGGTTTGCCTGCATGATCTGCATGGCGTTGATCAGGTGCTGGTTGCGACTGCCCAATGCCACCGAGAAGGCTGATTTCTGAAGCGTTTTACTATTGTTGGACCGAAAGTGGATGCACATGTCTGACACGATGACCGCCAGTTCGTTTCCAAAATCGGATTCGATCATGTCCAGCATCATGTCGGTAGCGGCATTGCCACCACCACATGTCATAAGCTCATCGTCGATCTCGTACAGGTTTGCCGACGGTTCCAAATCATTAAAATGTTCGACAAATGCAGGATGGTTCTCCCAATGCAATGTGAACCGTCTGCCTGTGAGAACTCCGGCCTTTGCAAGGGCAAAAGCTCCTGTGCAAATACCACCCAAATTACACCCAAAGGTTCTCTGACGCCTGATCCACGACAGGACTTTCGGGTTCGTACTTTCCGCCGGTTCAATTCCTGAACAAACAAGCAGTCGCGAGGATCTCGGTAAATTGTGCAACGCAGAGTCCGGCGTAATCTCTATCCCGTTCGAACAAGAAACCGGTCTTCCGTCCTCCGTGATCAGAAACCACCTATACAGTTCCTTGTTTGTAACCTGATTGGCGATCCTCAGGGGTTCCACCGCAGCGCTAAAGGCCAGCATGGTCAGCTTTGGCAGCAGCAGGAAATAGATTTCTCTGGCCGACCCATCATACTCTATACGATAGCTGGCGGCGCCCTTTGGGACAAAGTTTCTTGGGTTCATTTTCGCTGCTCCCAGCTTGGATCAGGACGGATGGAAGGCACCAATACGCATTGAGTTTTGGTGCAGGACGGTCAGGTGCTCATCTGCGCAACAGGTTCACCGCTTTCCTCCCAGGACCGTATCCCATCGTTGCTCGCTCTGGGTCAGAAGAGCCCGTCATGGCGTAAATGATACCAATGACTGGCGACGGCCAGCAAGCAAGCAAATGCGAGCGGAATATACAGCAGGTTTACTAAATTGCTGTCTGCGATACCCAAGCCAAGCGCCGCGCTAACGAACGCACCGCCCGCATTCAAAGGGATCAGCGGAGAAACCAATGTCCACCTTCCTCAAGGCCACGTTACAAGTTCAACGGGGAACAGCCCATGGCGCGACAGACCGGCGCATACATTCGCCCCGGCAGTGCGATTGACAAATATGGATCACCCGTAACGGTATTGGTGGCAACGGATCTCAGGACCGCCGAGGTCGGAACACCGGCGAAGGTCTTTTCCTTTGAAAGGACCACTTTGATGATGGCTTTAAGGCAACTCACGCGTTCAAGCGCTCTGCCGAAACCCAGGGCCAACAGCACCAATGAGATTGTCCACATCATCGACTGAATGCCGCTGCGGTTCAAAAGGAGGTCAATCTCAGGAAACCCGGCATTGATAAAATAGCCGTTCTTGCCGAAAGTGAACGCTTCAAGCAGTCCGGCCGCCTGAAAAAAATGGCCATGGAGCCGCCCGCAACAGTCCAGCAAACAGCGACGAGATTGGAGGTTGTTTCATGACGGCCAGTATAATGACCAGAACAGCCGGAACGCATCATCCAGCGCGGTCGTGATTGCGTGAATAAGCTCTAACGAAACCTGAGACGTATCGATCAGAATGAAGCCGACGACAAAATAGATCACGAGCGCGAGCGCTATATGGTCCTACCGGAATATTGGACTTCGTTGGGGCACTTGCGCAGGCATGATGCATTCCTACGCTAATGAAAAGACAGTCATGACAAAACTGTGGGATATGTCCGAAGAAGCGACAGGGTTCATTTGAGCGCTTTGAGCTTCACTGCCGAAATACAGATCTTCAAGCAACGTCCTAATCTGCCAATTTCCGCACGACCCAGCGCCGCATTAGCGTTTCCAACACGCGGAGGTTGGCCCACCCTTGGTTTCGAATACTAATTTGGCACCAATCGCAAACCGTCCAAGACAACTCAACCAATATTCAAAGACAGATAAACTGCGGAAACAGGTGTAAGTGGTTTTATCCCGGTCTTGGCTAGGATTGCACTCAACGAACTGGAAATCTGTTCCGGGAGGCTCAGTTCCGCCACCATTGTGAGGCTCCATAGGTCTGCCAATATAGCCAACATATCGAAACTGATATGGTTGCCGGTAAGAGACTGAATAGCCAGGGGAAGTGCCGTTCTTGAGACCGGAAAGAGTGGTATATGGAGCGTTGTTTCGCTAGACGCTGCCGAGGGGCCGTATTCATTCCAAAGCGGGCCTCGTGGCTCAGGAAACGAACGGCAAGTTTGTCCGCAGAGTCGTCATTAATGCACTGCACCGAGAATGACCCTTTTGCGGACGAACCAGACAGTCGGGCCGCAAGCTTCAACGTCGAAAAACCAACCGATTGTGGTTTTTCATCCTAACCGTATCCGCTGCGTTGAAGCTTCCTCAAAGCAGACATTGATTGAAGTCGCTGCATTCCAGTATCACCGACGTTGCGAGCATTCTCATTAAGCGCATCATGAGGAAGTTGAAGTAGGCCAACACCGGGGAACGAAGCTGCCGTTCCCCTCTACGTCTGCCTTGGAGTCAGCACCATCAGCGAAATCACACCAAGGGTAGGCTGCGGTCATTCTCTATTGACCCGATTCAGTGGTTTAACTTCACCCAAAACAGAAATTGGTATTTCAACCAAATCCAGAGGCACGTGGCCAACCTGTGCTCTTTCCTACCTTTCGCCGACTGGTATCAAAGTGCAGAAATAGCTACCTTCCCGGCGAAAAGATATATTCTTGCGATCGGTACGAAAATAACAATTGAGTTCGCCGACTAGTTGATTTCAGGAGCGTTTCTCTCGGGTCTTAAACACCTCGATTTCCTCAGGCAAGCCGCGAACAGAATGATAGCCGGCTGACTGGATTTTTCGCTTCATGTGCTCGGCGACGCTCTGTGCCACCAATATCTTTTCGTCCAGTTTCTTACACAGGTCCTGAACCCGACTAGCCACGTTCACAGCCTGACCGACGACCGTGAAATCCAAACGGTCCGGACTGCCGATGTTGCCAAAGGTGACGCGACCGAAATCAATGCCGACTACGAATTTGATTGGCTCTTTTTTCTTTTCGACTGCTGCATCGTTGTAGTCGCGCAGATTGGCCAGGGCTTGTTCTGCCGCCTGTACCGCAGATCTGCACGAGGCTGCCGCATCGTCATCAACGTTGAAAATAGCGAGTATGCCATCCCCCATGAATTTAAGAACATCACCCCCATTGTCCTGGATGGGTGACACCGCCATCTCGAAATACTCACCCATCATGCAAAGCAAGTCGCTTTCGGACCAGGATGAAGCTTTCTCAGTGAAACCGCGCAGATCCGCAAACAGGATTGCGGCAGAAACTGTTCTGTGTTCGTTGCGCTTTATGTGCCCCTGATCGATTTCTTCTGCGGGGCCGTGCCCCAGATAGGTTTGAAGAAGGCTCTTTTGCGACTGGCGTATCGCAATGGGTTCCAAAGCAGCGGCAAGTGCGTATCGCGTGTCTTCGATGTATCGGATATGCGAGTCCGAAAATCCAGCATCTGCGTTAGAGGTAAAACTGGTGCCCTGAACCGAGCCGTTTCCATGTTCTAGCGGGATGGCCAGAAAATCGGTGGCGCCTGCTTCGGCCAGCTCGGCATAGACCGGATGTTCTGCCTGGACATTGAGATCGGTCAGACGCTTGCGCAATGGGCGCCGCTGGGTGACGACATATTCGAACGGACTGCCTTGCCACGCACTGGTCGACAAAACCGTGGTCGGTACGGTGTAACGGCGGGTTTCCTCGGGTGTCCAGATGATCCCCCACGCGCTGAGCAAAGGGTTAGAGTAATTCTGTGCAATCCTTGCGCGGGCCAAAGGTACGCCAAGCGCGGTCAATCCTTCGCAATACCCTTTGACGATGAGCCTCTCGTCGCCCAGCAGGCGACCATCGGAAATCAACCAGTGGTTCAGGCGATCAATCTCGGTCACTGGGCTCTCACACTCTTGTTCCGCGCTGATAGTTTACCCGTCATTGGTAGTTAGAAAACCCGCGCCGGCTGGAAAAACCTGTGCTTTTATGCCGGGCGCAGGATAGGTCGGCCTCAGCTTACTGCCGCTGCCAGTGAGGGGTCGCCTTCCAATTGTTTGAGCAAACGGGCCTGTCTCACCTTGGGGTCCAGTTCGGGGTCGCTCAAATACGCCAACATATGGGGGACGTTCGCGTCAATCTGCTCCTGAGTGGCCACAGCCATGCCATGAGCCACGAACGGCCTTAGATACGTCATTCCGGCCAGGTTCGCTGTCTGTTGGAACGGTTTCAGAAACTCGGCCATCGTAAAGTTGTTGTATCCGCCTGCGTGATAGCTGTGCTCGGGACCTCCGGTCGAGACAAGGATGAGGAACTCACGACCTTTTAGTTGGTCGCCGCCCGGCCCATAGGCAAAGCGATAGTTCAGCACCTGATCCATCCAAGCTTTCATCACCGGGGGTGCTGAATACCAGTAGAATGGAAACTGGAACACGATCCGGTCATGGGCCAGCAAGAGGGCCTGTTCGGCTTCGACGTCAAAACGCATATCGCCGCGGCCAATGGCGGCCAGATCGCGGGTTGTCACGTCGGCGGCCTCTGAAAGTGCGTCAAACCAGGCGCGGTTGATGCGCGATTTGCCCAGGTCCGGGTGAGCGGTGAGTACGAGAGTTTTCATGTGTCTGCCTCTTGCAGGAACTTAGCGGAATAATGAGTGATCAGCTGGCGGCCATCTGTGCGGGTTTCGAAGCGCCAGTGTTCCTGAACGCGGGCTTCAATGTGGTCTCCTGAAACGGTCGTGGCACGAAACAGAACTTCGAAATGTGCGACACCGGGCTTGATTGCAACCTTGCTAACGTGATGCTCGGTTGGGCGCTGCAAAGTCTCAAGCACGCCACGATACCAGGCCCGCACGCGGTCATGCCCGCTGAGTGTGGTGTCGACGTCAGGCATGTCCCAGTGCACGTCTGGGTGGAGATCAGGCAGGAATTCTCCGATCGGATCCAGCTTGTCAAACCGGGCAAACCAGTCTGCGATGAAACTGCGGATTTCGGGGTAATCGGGCACTTGAAACACCTGTTAATCGTTTATTTGGCCAGTCGCTCAGGGACCGGAGCCAGCGAGTATTGGGACCAGAAAAACGTGTTTGCCGCGTCCTGATCGGCGGACAAGTTGGTTGCTTCGACGATCTTGCCATTCTCAATCCGATAGACGAGGGCCCATGTGGTATCGACATTCGGTTTGCCGTCTGCGTTCGACCAGCCACGGTGGATATCAACCACATGGGTCTCGTCCGCTCCGAAATAGATGGGTTCAGCCTGAAATCCGGCTTTGCCCAGTTGTTCGAAGAAGGCCAGCACCTCATCACGACCAATCTTAGTTCCGGACAAGGGGTGGCGGCCCGGGATGTGCCATTTGACGTTTTCGTCCATCACGGCTGCGATGCCGTCCAGATCACTGGTGCCATAGGCGGCAAAGAAGTCCTGTACGACTTTGATATTGTCTTCGGAGGATGCGGCCATGGCGGTATCTCCTGCGATCAAAGCAGCGGTGAGGGCAGCAACTTTGGTCAGACTGTTCATCTTGTGTCCTCCTGAATACTTGGTGACAGCCTTCTGGGCTGCGATGACACAAAGATAATAACTCCGGTCGCACGTGATAATTCACTCTTCATTCACCTCTTTCATGTATACAGTCTAATAATGGAGTAATTCGGGGACACGATGCGCCTGCCACTTTCCACCCTTGAGATCTTTACCGCCATCGCGCGCCATGGGTCGTTGCGTGCTGCGGCAGAGGTGCTGGGCATCAAACCGTCGACCGTCAGCCATCAGCTGAAAGCGCTGGAAGAACAGCTGGGCACCGCGCTTTTTGTCCGGACGACCCGCTCAATCAGCTTAACAGAATCCGGACGGGCCCTGATCCGTGGCGCAGGCCCTGCCTTCGACCAATTGTCCGAAGCAGTCGAAAGTGCCCGAAGCACCGGTCACGCCGCGCGGGGCACGTTGAAACTGGCGATGCCGGAATTCGCCTACCACCTGTATGTTGGTCCGGCGCTCAAGAGTTTTTGCGGCGCATATTCAGAAATCGAACTGGAACTGTCGCTGACCGATGCGCTGTCAGACATACTCGGCGAGGAGTTGCATGCTGGATTCCGTCTGGGGGATCGTGTGGCGCAAGACATGGTGGCGGTGCGGTTGACGCCGCCGCTTCCGGTGACCGTTGTCGCCAGCCCGGACTACTTTGCGGCACAGGGTATCCCGGAAACGCCGCGTGATTTGCTTGGGCACAACTGCATCCGCTATAGATTTCAGTCTTCAGGTCAGATTGCGCCATGGAGTTTTCAATCGAGCGAAGGGGAGTACTCTGTCGATGTGCAAGGCAATCTGATCGCGAACGCTCTTCCAGCTTCTGTCGATCTGGCCAAGCGAGGACTGGGACTGGCCTATACCTTCAAGGCCTATGTCGACACGCAGATCGCAGCAGGAGAGTTGCAGCCGGTTCTGGATGACCATTTGGCCCCCACCCCAGGAATTTTCATGTATTTCCCGCGCGAGTATAAATCTATGATGCCCTTGAGGTTATTCATCGACCACATAAAGCACCAGCAACCTGTTTGACCCTGCACGCTCAGACCTCACATATCGAGTATTGCAAGCCGGAGCCGCTTTTTGCCCCTAAGATACGCTGATATCTACCCGTCAGAACCTTTGCTGAACAGCGATGCGATGCAGCGCCCTTCGGCGGCTGGTTTGATGTCAGTGCGTTATTTTCGGGCCGAACCTGATCGGATGCCAGAGGAGGTGTTTGCAGAACACCACGTCCTTCTGAACCTGCAGGAAAAGGGGCATCGCGTGCAAAACTGGCGGGATGGCACGCTGCGGGATTTCACCTTTTGCAAGGACGAGGTCATCGTGACCCCGGCAGGTATGCGGTCGGGGTGGCGGTGGTACGGACAGTCCGATGTGATTGTGATTACCCTGCATCCGGACAAGGTTCAGCACTTTGCGCAGTCTGAACTTGGTATGCTGCTGGCTCCGGAGCAGTTTCACGACCAACCGCAGTTTTCTGATCCTGACCTATGTGCTGCGGGCGTCATCCTGCGCGACGCGCTTGCGACCGACGACATGTCCTCGGCGGTGATGTTCGAAGCCATGAGCCGGGTTTTTTTGGTCAAACTGCTGCAGAAATACGGCAAACGCCGCGCCGAAGAGGTTGAGCTGTCCTCGCGCTTTACCTCGCAGCACTATCAACGGGTGCTGTCCTATGTGCAGGACCGTTTGGATCAGACGATCACCGTCGATCAATTGGCGTCTGAGGCGGGCATGAGCCCTTCGCATTTCGCGCGGGTTTTCAAGGAAACGCTGGGCTCGACCCCCATGCAATATGTCATGGCCTACCGGGTCGAACAGGCTATGAAGATGATCGAAGACCCCGCGCGCCCACTGGGGGATATCGCTTTGGCCTGTGGGTTTTCGGATCAGGCGCATTTCACGCGCAGTTTCAAACAGGTGGTAGGGCAGACCCCGCGCGCGTTCCGTGCGGCGAATGCTGTATAAAGCAGAATCTTTCAAAAACGCGGCAGTCCGGTGCAAGTTTCCCTGCCACCGGCGGCGTATCTCATATGTCATCGGGCTTGAGCCCATCCAGACAGATTTTGGGAGATACCGCTATGAACACACTCACTCTGACTACTGCCGCAGCGCTGATGGCATCAACAGCCGCCGTTGCTCAGGTAGAAACCCGCACGGTCACGTTCGAGAACGAAGGCGCTACCCTGTCCGGCACGCTGTACCTGCCGGAAGAGCGCGGATCTGAACCGCTGCCCACAGTCGTCGTAACCGGGGCCTGGACCTCGGTTCAGGAACAGATGCCTGCGAACTATGCCCGCGAGATGGCCGAGCGCGGCTTTGCTGCCTTCACCTTTGATTTCCGCGGCTGGGGCAAATCGGGTGATCTGCCGAACAACGTGCGCTTCGTCGAAAGCCCAGAGGCGAAGACATCGGATATTAAAGCAGCCATCGCATTCGTCGCGACGCTACCCGAAGTGGACGCCGATCACATCAACGGTCTGGGGATCTGCGCTTCGGCCGGGTACATGGTGGATGCGGTTTCCGGCAACCCGCTGATTCAGGCGCTGGGCTTGGTTGCACCATGGTTGCAGAATGAAGAGATTGTCGAGGCAGTCTATGGCGGTGCAGAAGGTGTCGCCGGGCTGATTGAGGTGTCCCACGCCGCCGAGGCCGCTGGTGGCCAGATCATTCCGGCGGCAGGCCCCGAGGGTGCCGAGGGCGTGCTGATGCCGATCGGCGGATACTACTATGAGGCCGACCGCGGCGCGATCCCGGAATATGACGACAAGTGGAACAATGCGGGCTGGGAGGGCTGGCTGACCTATCATCCCGCCGACAATCCGCAGCGATTGGATAAGCCACTGGCCATTGTGCACTCGGAAAGCGCGGCGATCCCACAAGGCGTACAGACATTTCTTGCCGGTTTCGCAGGCGATGCGACCGCGCAATGGCTGGAGGATGTCACGCAGTTCGATTTCTACGACAACCCCGAGGATGTCACCCGTGCGGCAGATACCGTCGCTGACCACTTCCGCGCCGGTTCGAGCAACTAAGCACTGTCCGGACGCCGAGTAATCGATCGGCGTCCACCCTCAACTATTCGGAGCATCCTCATGCGTAGAAAACTCACATCGACCCTTGCAGCCGTCTCGATGATCGGAACCGCAGCGTTTGCCGAGCAGCAAGCCGATATCTCGACCGCCATTACCGACATCGCAGCAGGCGCTGACCGCCACGACTGGACCCGTGTGCGCGGCGCGTTTGCCGATACCGTCACGACGGATTACACCAGCCTCTGGGGCGGAGGACCGGTTACACAACCCGCATATGAGCTTGTGGCGGGTTGGTCCGCTTTCTTGCCCGGTTTCGACGCGACGCACCATATGGTGACCAATCATACGATCACCTCTCTGTCCGACACATCCGCCACGGCACAGGCTGATTTCACAGCAACCCATCGTCTTGATGACGACCTGTGGGTGCTGGGTGGCCGCTACGACTATGAGCTTGCGAAATCAGACGGCCGCTGGGTTGTCACATCGATGACCATGACGGGAATCTGGGAATCTGGTGACCGTGGGCTAGTGGCTCTTGCCGGCCAGCGCGCGGCCGAGGCGAATTGAAGGAAGGAACCATGACCAGTCAGCGCATCGCACTCGTGACCGGAGCCAATCGCGGTGTTGGTAAAGAAGTATCCCGGCAATTGGCCCGAGACCACGGGATGAAGGTTTTGATGGGTGCGCGCGATCTGGTCAAAGGGCAGGCTGCTGCGGATGAGATCGGAAATGGGGCGGAAGCGTTGCGTTTGGACGTCTCCGATCCCATCTCAGTCGCTGCGGCTTTCGAGCAGATTGAAGCCGCCTTTGGTCGCCTTGATGTTTTGGTGAACAACGCGGGCTTGGATTACGACACCGACCAACAGGTCCACCTCGCCGATCTGGATCGGGTGCGCCGGGCGTTTGATACGAACCTCTTTGGCCCTTGGGATACCACAATCGCGGCGGTGCCACTGTTACAACGAGGCACGGATGCCCGGATCGTCAACGTCTCATCTGGCGCGGGGTCGCTGACCAGCATGTCCGCCGGCACACCCGGCTATGGCGTGTCCAAAGCGGCTTTGAACGCGCTCACCCTCAAGACCGCTGCCGCGTTGAAACCTCAGGGTATTCTCGTCAATGCCGTGTGTCCCGGCTGGGTTGCCACGGATATGGGCGGCGGGGGACGTCCGATTTCCGAGGGCGCCAAGGGCGTTGTCTGGGCAGCGACCTTGCCGAAAGGCGGCCCGACCGGAGGGTTCTTTCGCGATGGCGTCGCAATTGATTGGTAAGTTTAGCCGGGTGTCATGAAATCAATCAGCTTCCTGACCCGCGTGGGCAAAAGGCGGCGACTGGGATAGACGGCGAACATGTCCCGCGTCATCGGTGTAGCGTCTGTGACCTGCAGCCGTTGCAAATCACCGTCCATCATATCCAAAGGCAGCATGGCGACACCCAGGTTTCGACGGGCCGCCTGCGCAATGACATCAAGGTCGGTTAAACTGTGCGCGGTATGTTTAGGGTGTAGTGTCTCCCCGCTCTCAAGCACCCACGGCTGACCAGCTGTCAGGGCGGGCAAGGTTAGGAAGTCCAACCTGGATATCGGTCCATCCAACCAGCACTTCTGAATGAAGCCCTTTCCTGCGCAAAAGCAGTAGGGTACCGACCAAAGCCGTTTCGCGACAAGGCTGGAATCCGTCAGCGGGCCGACCCTAAAGGCCAGGTCGATATTGTCGCGAAAGAAGTCCAGCATGATGTTGGTCGTTGTCATCTCCAGCGCCACATCCGGATTCTGTTCCGCAAAATCCAACAGCCGAGGGCCAATGGTCGTGCGCGCGGCCAACGGTGGTGCCGTGATGCGGATGCTCTGGCGCCTGGTATCGTCGGTAAATCCCGCAACACCTTGCAGCGCCTCAATCGGGTTCTGGCATCGGTCCAGAACGCGACGGCCCTCCTCCGTCAGGCGAACCTGGCGGGTTGTCCGCTCGAACAGTTTGGTGCCCAGGTGGTCTTCCAACTCTGCAATCCTTCTGCTGACCCGGCTGAGCGGTATGCCCAAACGGTCCGCAGCCTTGGAAAAGCTGAGATGGTTGGCGACGACAGTAAACAGGGCAAGGTCGTTATAGATCATTATCCTATTTTTGGGATTATATCTCTCAATATCAACTATTATCATTCGATGCCGTGACTTCTACCTTCTGCGCGACAGAAGGAGACAGCTCATGCCTTTCGCCATTGAAATCACCCAGACCGGCAAACCGGACGATTTATGCAAAACCAAAAGGGCGACGCCGACCCCCGGCGCCGGGGAAATCCTGATCCGCAACAAAGCCGGAGCGGTCAACTTTATCGACACGATCATCCGTCGCGGTGAGATGCCTGAGGGGATGATGCCCGATCTGCCTCATATACCCGGAGTTGAAGGAGCCGGAGTTGTCGAGGCGCTGGGTGCGGGGGTCGAAGGCTTCTCTGTTGGGGACCGCGTGGCGTGGATGGGGCCGATTGGAGCCGGTGGATACGGTACCCATTCGGTGATCGCTGCGCCCTATGTCACCCGGCTGGCCGATACCGTGGAATTCGAAACCGCGGCCGCAATCCCCGTCAACGGGACGACCGCGCATCACATGCTGGTCAATCTGGGCGGCGCTGCGGTGGGCAAATCCGTGCTGGTTCACGCGGCAGCCGGGGGCGTAGGGACCATGGCACTGCACATCGCAAAGCATCTGGGCATGACCGTGATCGCTTCGACCAGCACCGACAAGGTTAGGTATGCCAAAGATCAAGGTGCCGATCATGTCATCGATTATCGCACCGAGGATGTAACCGCACGGGTGATGGAAATCACCAATGGATGCGGCGTGGATCTGACGCTGAACCCAATCTCGGGCGAGTCTCTGAAATCAGATCTCGAAATGCTGGCACCTATGGGCACTGCAGTTCTGTTCGGGTTCCTTGCCGGTCTGCCAGCAGGCAGTTTTGCCGAAGACTTGGCGAAGCACTTCCAGAAATCCATCTCGATCCGAGTCAGCGACATATACACATATTTTGGTAACCGACCCGATCAGTTTAGCGCGGATATGGCCATAGTGTTTGATTTGCTTGAGACGGGCGTTCTGCGTCCGCAAGTCGCCGCTTTGCCCATCGCTCAAGCCGCCGAGGCACACCGTCGTCTGGAAGCCGGTGAAACCACCGGCAAACTGGTGCTGAGCATCGACTGATCAATCCAACAAAAAAAGAGGAGCAATAGCAATGAGTACGGTTTTCGAGACCGCCCTGAAAGGCAAGCATATTGTCATTGTCGGCGGTAGCAGTGGTATGGGGAAGGCAACGGCAGAGATGGCCACCGCCCTCGGGGCAAAGATCACCATCGCCAGCCGAAGCGCTGCCAAGTTGCATGCGGCGGCAGACGAAATCGACGGCGGAGTGCAGATCGCACCGGTCGATACAACTGATGAGGCCGGCGTGAGATCATGGGTCGGGTCTCTGCGCATTGCCGTCCTTAGCGCGGACTGCAGCACCTGGTAACTTTGGGCTCAGAGCGGTCGCCCGCTGCGCCAAGCATGAACGTCGGCTTTGCGGACCAAGCCGACGTTCACGGCGGGTGTCTCGGCTGTTGCTTCCTCGTCTTGCCCCCGTTCCAGTGTTCAGAACGCAATTCTTGTGTTAACCTTTTTACAATTTAAACGCCGCTTTTTTGCCGATGCCGACAGGATACCCACATTGACGATTACATCTCTCAAATGGCCGCCCGACGAGTATCAAAAGGATTTTTGGCCTCCAAACTGGCTACGCGAAGAAGATGGGTATCCGGGATCAGGTCATCCGTCGCGACTGATCGCGCACAAAAATGTGCCATACATTGCGATTATAACAGGTGAAGACGACTTGGAAGCTGCGCTGAAAACCGTCGCAGCTCGATACGTCGAAGCAATTCGCGATCTGCTGGACTCTGACTGGAAGTCATCTGACCCTACGGAAGAAAAACCAGTTGTAACTCCGTTGATGCCGACGAGCTGGCATGATGCGCTTGGTCCTGTGCCCCCCACGCCCCAGCCCGGTCTCATTAGCTGGCTCGACATCTGGCCTGCCATTGGCTCAGCAGTCGGTGCCAATCCGCCGACACTTGCGTCGTGGAACCTGTCGCGGCAAGAAAACGGCGAGCTGCCAGCCACAGTGATCATGACAGCCGCAGAAACCTATTCCGTTGTGGACAAGGTGGCGTCTTACTCATTCGGAGTGCGCGTTCCCATGTCGGTGACGTCCTACGATGGCGGTTTCCGCGTAACTGTCCGCTCTGTCACGGTCGAGCGTCCTGCTGAAGGCTATATCAGCGCCAGCGAACTTTTGATGAATGGTGACCCTGACGAAGAAGCATACATTCAGGCACTTCTGGCTCGTAGCGATGTAGGCTCATTTCAGTCGATCTTGGGTGAACTCACGGCATTAAGTGCCAAAGATGCGTTTGTTGACGAAAATACAATGAACGCGGAACAACTTCTCATACCAGCAGTTCCAGTCGGGACAAGCGAGACCCAGGTATTTCGATTTGCCTTGTCTTCGAAAGCCAATTCCGCCCCTCAGAACTCAACGCAATACAATGTGCGACCGGGCTATCCAATTCCTCAAAGCTATCAGATCGTTTCCGATTTTGAGCTTTCGTTGCCTCTGAAACCTGAAGACACACCCATATCTACCGAGGTCGGCCCGCTGGTTTCTCATGGCGCGGACCCGGGGGCCGCGGAGGTTTTCGTAAAAACACCGCCAGGTTGGATTGAGGCAGATGGTCAGCTTTACAAGTACACGCTGAGACGTCCCTCGCGCGAAGACAAGGTCCTTGAGGCGTACCGTGTCGCCCGCGACATCGGGCCTGAAGTGGAAATGGAGCTGGAAGATGACGGTTTTGAAGTCCGCCGCTGCCCGGACTACGTGATTGCAGACAAAGAGGACGGCCCCGGCGTGAAAACTGTCCCGCTTCCAGGCGGAGAGGACCCTGCGCCACGCCGCAACGACTTTTCTGCGATCATGACCTATTGCCACAGCCTCGATTTCTTTCACTTCATGGAAGCAGTCGGGTTGCCGCCGGCTCTTTACGCGGTGCGCGCACAAAAGAAGGTCGAGATTTTCTATCGATACGGAATTTTTCCGGGCCCAGGGCGGGACGGCAAAACGGTCAATGCACAGGTTGCATTCGATTGTGCTGAGGCCTCACAAGGTGTTCAGCCAAAAGTACAAATCCGGCTGGCATTGGCCAATCTTAACCGTTGGGCACGGCCAGAGAACCCCGCCGCCACAGGGTCGACACATCCGGACAAACGATTTCTGCCACTTGAGCCACTTGGAATTGCATCCAGTGGGCGCTGGATGCTGCACGAAATGGGGCACTATCTGATTGCCGCGCGTCTCGGCAAACTGGAATTCGATTTCGCGCACAGTGCGGGAGATGCGCTGGCGGCGGTTTGGTATGATCCCTTTTCTCGGCTGGGTGGTCCGTCAGACGGTCTCGGCCCACAGTTCCGGGGAATCACATACCCCTTTGTTTTCACAACACGAAGACATGACCGGTCCCCGCTACTGGGTTGGGCGTGGTATGGAGCCCTCAATCGCTCAGTGATTGCCGCACCTCCAACCAGCTGCGATACCCTTAAAGGGTATCTGAGCGAACAGATTCTGTCCTCTACTGTCTTCCGGCTATATCTCGCACTTGGGGGCGACACGGTTCAGGACGGCAAACCAGACCGCTACATCCGCTATCGTGCTTCCTTTATGACGCTCTTCCTTCTGGTCCGTGCGATAGCATCCTTTGCGCAATCCCCGTCGAAAGCGGAGATGCTCGAGCTAGCGATGGAAGACGCGAGCCTGTTAATGAACACAGCCGTCGGCATTCCAGCACCGGCACCGGGTACACTCGACACCACACCCGCGCTGACAGCCGGGGATACGTGGTCGGGCGGGATATCGCATAAAGTCGTGCGGTGGTCCTTTGAAGCGCAAGGCATGTTTGTTGAAGAGGTCAAGCAAACAACAAACGGCCCGGGCCGCGCTGCACCCGTTGATGTCTATCTGCGGGACGGCAGACCAGAGGAAGACGACGTGCTCGGTGGCACCTTGCACTACGGGCCAGGCAGCTACGCGCCCGTGTCTCTCGACTGGACCGGGGAACGTGCGTGGATGGTTGACCCAGCACAAGGCTTTGTGCTCGGAAACCGCGGGCGCGTGGCTTCAGGAGAAGTTCGCTTGAGGATGTGGCTCGGCATTGTAACCGGCGATATGACCGAGCCACATTGGGATCTCACGAACAGCATCAATTGGATGCTTGTTGTTCCACTTCCTCCCGTTCCAAACTTGGACCCAGAATCAACTGAAGTGGTTGGGATTCACGACGACATCAACGTAGCGATGGGACAAGCAAGTGAAGGCACGACATTCATCTGCCTCCTTGAGAGCAGTTGCGACGACGATTTGGCCAACTCGGACCCGCAGGCGTTGTTGGCCGCAGAGATCCCGGACCAAGCAAATCCACCAAGACAACCACGAGCGCTGACCGATCTGGTGGCGGGCGACAACAACCTTGGTCTGATGTTGTTATAGCTTCCCTGTTGCCTTAGGGGCCTACAGGCGGAGCCCACGAATCTGGCCATTCGCTGGTCGCATGCGAAATAATCGCGTCAAGTGTCGGACAATCAATCCGTTCTGCATCACCGAGCGGTTTCATGAGGAGTTCCCACATCGCCGCCGACGAGAGGCGGCTGGCGTAGCTGTCGGAGGGATA
>NZ_JBQFPJ010000019.1:0-91894 GCF_056534475.1 Ruegeria sp. D4 | reverse complement strand
CCCGTTCCAAACCGAACAGCGCCGCCCCTGTCGGGGCGGCGCCTGATCTTGTCTGTCGCTATCCGATTATTCGGCGGCTTGGGTAGAGACACCGTGCTTTTCACGCTGTCCGTCGCGGAACAACGCCTTGCCCAGCGCGATGCACATCAGGCCCATCACCATGGTAAAGGGCAGTGCACCGATAATCATCGCATTGCGCAGCGCATCCATTGGGTTGTTTTCACCCGCAGCGAGGACCAGTGCGCCGATCACGGCCGTCAGGATCACACCCCAGATGATGCGGTGCTTGATACCGGTTTCCTGGCTGCCGCCGGACATGATGGTGTTCATTACCAGAATGCCCGAGTCCGCAGAGGTCACCAGGAAGGTCATGATCAGGATCACGCACATGACGTTCAGCATGGACAACAGCCCGCCGTCGATCATGTAGGACAGTGTCACGAACAGTTTGTTGGTGTTCGAGGCCCCGATGATTGCGCCTTCCGCCGCGCCTGCCAGTTCCAGATCGATCGCGGTGCCGCCCAGTACGGTCATCCATGCAAAGCAGACCAGTGCCGGTGCGAAGACGCAACCCAGGATGAACTCGCGCACGCTGCGACCCTTGGAGATGCGCGCCAGGAACAGGCCCACGAAGGGCGAGAACGCGATCCACCAGGCCCAGTAGAATGTGGTCCAGCCTGCCTGCCAGCCGAACTGACGGCCCTGCTCGCCTGCTGCATAAGCCGCGGTCAGGGTGGCTTCGTCCAATTCGGCGGCTGCACCTTCCAGACCGCCCTTGAAGCCATCAAAGCTGCCCCAGGCATTGGTTGCGCCGCCCATCAGGTCAGCCGCATGCGCCTGCGCCTCGGCGGGCAGAGCTGCTGCAAAAGCTTCGGCCGAAAGCGGGCCATAGGCATTAAAGCTGAGCGACAGGAAGTGCAGAATGTAGTCCACCATCGCCGAGCCGTAGGTGGTCATGGCGAAGACAAACGAGCCGAAGACGATGAACGTGCCCAGAAGGATGATCGACAGCACAAGGTTCAGGTTCGACAGGTACTTGACGCCCCGGCCAACACCGGAAACCGCCGAAATGATCGACAGGCCCATGATGACGACCAGCCCCGAAATCAGACCGACCTTGCTGGGGGTCGGAACCTCGCCGCCCATATCCATGATCCACTGCATGCCGGTAATGGCATAAAGACCGTCGATGAACTGGCTGACGCCGTAGCCGATGGTGACCGAGACACCCAGAATAGTCGCCACAACACCCAGAACGTCCACGGTGTGGCCCAGAAACCCGTTCATCAGGCGGCCAAACAGAGGCGTCAGCGCCGAGCGGATCGTCAGGGGCATGTTGCGCGTATAGGCGTAATACGCCAGCGACAGCCCGGTTACCACGTAGATCGCCCAGGCGTGGAAGCCGTAGTGCAGGTATGTGAAGCGATATGCGGATTGCAGCGCCTCAGGCGAGTTGCCCTCGACCGAGCCCGAGACCACCACGGGGTTCGAGCCCCATAGACCCAGAGGTTCGGCGGTGGCAAACACCATCAGGCCAACACCCAGACCCGCGCCGAACATCATCGAGAACCACGAGAAATTCGAGAATTCGGGCTTCTCACCCGGTGTACCCATGATCCGCCGGCCGGTGGATGGCAGGATCGCAACGATGGCAAGGAAGAAGAAGAACAGCCCGACGATGATAACGTAGAAGCTGTTGAATACTTCAAGCAGCCTGCCGTTCCAGCTGCCGAGCGTGCTGTTCGCATTGGCCGGGAACACCAGCGCCCAAAGTACGAGCGCGACCATGATCCCTTTGCTGATCAGGGCGATCGGGACGCTGTAGTTCTCGTAGAAACCGGCATCCGCCGTTTCTATCTCGAGATCCGTGAACGGTTCGGGTACTGACATATTCTCTCCTCCATGGCGATGTCATTATTTTGGGGGTCTGCGTGGTTGCGTATGCACCTTCGCGCCGACGTCCTGCTGTAGCTGACGACCGGGCATGCGGCCGGGGTACACATGAAACCCTTTCAACCCCGGGAAGTGCCAACGCGCGCTCCCATACGCACAGATTTCAGCGCAACCTGGTCCGAAAACACGTGCTGCGCCCTGGCCTTCCAGTTTTTTTTCACACGGGTGACGCCCAGAATTGGCACGGAACCCGAAACTGTCTGCGGACCTGTTCAACGGCGTTTTTTGCAGCCTATTGTACTCGACCCTCATTGGTTCGTCTGCATACAAGGTCGATTTCGGTCGTATTCGGCGTTTACCGACACTATCCGACCCATTGCCGACCCCAGCCGCCATTTGTGACTGACAGATGCATCTATTATTTAGCAAAATCAGTTCTACAACCGAGAAAATTCTATTATTCACTTGAATGATCCTAAACCGAGTACTGATTACGCATGTCCAGACGCCATTATAAACTGCCGCCTTTGACCACCCTTTCTGCCTTCGAGGCAGCAGCACGGCATCTGAGCTTCAAGAACGCCGCCGAGGAATTGTCGGTCACACCCGGTGCAGTCAGCCATCAGATCAAGGCGCTGGAAGGCGATCTGGATACAGCGCTTTTTCAACGCAAGCATCGCGGTGTGGACCTGACCGAGGACGGAAGGGCATTGTACGAGGCATTGTCCACGTCCTTCGGGCGTATCTCAAAGACGCTGGCGACGATCCGCGACCGCACGTCGGGCGGCAAGGTGACCGTCGGATCGACAACGGCCGTCGCCGCATTGTGGCTGTCACCCTCCATCATCCGGTTCTGGCGGGAAACGCCTGAAGTCAATGTCGATCAGATCTCGCAGGATCGTCCTTTCAGGAACCGGCCCGAGATTGATTTCTTCATCCGATACGGCAAGGACAATGACCGTACGCTGTCGCATACCCCGCTGTACCGAGATCAGCTGATCGCGGTCGGCAGCCCGGACATGGCCGAAAGACTTGCGGGTGCGGATTTGGAACAATTGGCCGCCCAGCGGCTTATTCATCTGGATTCAGAGGATCAGACCTGGACGACATGGCCGGACTGGTTTCAAATTCTGGGTTATTCAGGAAACATCCCGGTGGAAACACGCGTCAACAGCTACTCGGTGGCCTTGCAGCTTGCGCGCAAGGGCGCAGGACTGGCACTTGGATGGCAACGCCTGATCAGGCCTATGTTGCAATCGGGGAAACTGGTTCCGATCGGCCCGCATCGCCTGACGGCCCCCAACCAGTTCTACCTGGTCGGCCGACCGGAAGAGGAACTGACCGAGAATGCTCGCGCGCTCAAGAACTGGATCATTCAGGAGGTGCGTCAGAATTCGGATTAGATCAGGTCAAGCTGTGATGAGGATTTCTGATATTGAAGCGGGGACGGCGGTTCCGTCAAAACGATTGAAATGCATCCAGCCAAGAGTCAGGAGAGCCCGATGAACAAGCATAGTGTTCTGTCATCCGTTCTGAACAATGTGAATATCGCAAACGGCCTGCCGAACGAACATTATATCGACCCGTTGGTTTTTGCCGAAGAAAAACAGTCGGTCCTGTTTTCGAATTGGTCTGGTATCGGGTTTGGCAAGGACGTCCCCGAGGAAGGAGACGCCAAACCAGTGGACTTTCTGGGTATGCCCCTGTTGATCGTGCGCGACCGCGACGGCGAGATCGGCGTGTTTCAGAACACCTGCCGGCATCGCGGAATGATCCTGGTGGATACGCCCAGAAAAATCGGCGGTGCCATCCGCTGTCCCTATCACAGCTGGTGCTACAGCCTGAAAGGCAAGCTGCACGCGACGCCTCATGTGGGGGGACCGGGACAGAACAAGCATGAAGACATCGACAAGGACGATCTGGGGCTGGTACGGATTCGGTCTTACGTCTGGCGTGACGTGATCTTCGTCAATGTCAGCGGCAACGCTCCCGATTTCGAAGAGGTTCACGGACCGCTGATGGAACGCTGGGGCGAATTTGAACAGCCTATCTTTCACGGCGGCGAGACATCGTCCTTCAAGCTTGAGATCAAGTCCAACTGGAAGCTCGCAGTCGAGAACTATTGCGAAAGCTATCATTTGCCGTGGGTGCATCCCGGTCTCAACAGCTATTCCCGCCTGGAAGATCACTATAATATCGAAGCGCGCAACCACTACTCGGGCCAGGGAACGCTGGTTTACCGTCAACTGACAGATCAGGACGGTGCCACGCTGCAGGATTTTGCCGGCCTGAGCGACAAGTGGGATGAGGGCGCGGAATATGTCGCGCTGTATCCCAACGTGCTGTTGGGCGTCCAGCGCGACCACAGCTTTGCCATCGTTCTCGAGCCTGTCGATCAGGAGAACACGGTGGAACATATCGAGCTGTATTACGCCAAAAGCGAAGCCGAAACGCCCGAGCATGACGGGTTGCGCGCCTCGAACGCGCAGCTCTGGAAAACCGTTTTCGAAGAGGATGTTTTCGTCGTGGAAGGTATGCAGAAAGGTCGGCACGGCGTTCTGTTTGACGGCGGGCGGTTTTCGCCGGCGATGGACGGACCGACCCATTGCTTCCACCACTGGGTGGCCACGCAGATCGAAAACGGCCGGACAGTCTGAGGAACGGCCGGGTGAAGGATCGGACAGATCAAGATCAACGGGCTACGCTGGATCGGCTGCTGCTGGATGCACATTCCCGAGGCGACCACGTAGACCTTGTCCGCTATTACACACAGGCCGCGGACGAGCGTGAAGCCGTTCTCGACCTGGACGCGGCCTGCTTCTATCTGACCCATGCCTTTGTCTTTGCGCTGGAAGCCGGCGTGCCCGAGGCCGATGTTCTGAACTACCGGCTGTTTGAACATGGGCGCGCGGAACGGCTGGAGTTCTGAGCCAGCGGTCGACGGTGACGTTCCTCGCCGTTACACTGCCCTAACGTCGCCCTGTTCACACGCGCGCTAAAACTTCTATCCTGCCCGGGGCTTCAATCGGACCGTCACCGGAGGGGCAAACGTTGGAAAACGTGACTGACATGCTGATCGTTGGCGCCGGGTTTTCCGGGCTGACCATGGCGCTGGAGGCGCGAAAGCGCGGAGTTACCAACATCGCCATCCTTGAAAAAGCAGGCGATATCGGCGGGACCTGGCGCGAGAATACTTATCCCGGCGTTGCCTGTGATATCCCCTCGCATCTCTATTCAATGGCCACCCACCCGAACCCGGACTGGAGTCGGGCCTATGCGGGCGGTGCCGAGATTCAGTCCTATCTGCAGAAGATCGCTCGCGCCGAGGGCCTATACGATCTGTGCCATTTTCACCAAAGCCTGAAATCTGCCAGTTGGGACGGCACAAGCTGGCAGGTCGAAACACATGAAGGTCAGCACTGGACCGCAAGGTTTCTGGTCTCGGCAATTGGTGCGCTGCATGTGCCGAACATTCCGGATATCCCCGGCGCCGAGAGCTTTCCCGGCCCTTGCTTTCATTCCGCCGAATGGGATCACGACGTCCCATTGGCCGGCAAACGCGTCGCGGTTGTGGGCACTGGCGCATCCGCGGTTCAGTTCGTGCCCGAGATCGCCAAATCCGCGGCGGATGTCACCGTTTTCCAGCGCAGCCCGCCTTATGTCCTGCCGCGCCCTGACGGCCCAATTGCACCATGGGTACGTCGCCTCTACCGTCACGTCCCCCTGCTGCCACGCCTGCGGCGCAAGCTGATCTACATGATTTTTGAGTACCGCCACAAAGTATTTCGCGGCGAGGCGCGCATGGTGAATTTCGCAATGAAAATGTGGCGTAAATCACTGACTGGCGCGATCCCGGATCCTACCAAGCAGAAGATGCTGACGCCCGGTTATCGGATCGGGTGCAAACGTATCCTGAGCTCGAACGACTGGTACCCGGCACTGGCCCGCGACAACGTCCATCTTGTTGCGCAAGGGGTGGCATCCATTGAGTCCGACCAGATCATCGCAACAGATGGCAGCACGGTTCAGGCTGACGTTCTGATTTGGGGGACCGGCTTTCACGTCACGGATGTGGTGCAACGACTGGACATCTCGGGCGTCAACGAAATTACCCTGCACAAAGCTTGGGGCGACGGAATGCAGGCCAATCTGGGCACCGCGATCGCCGGTTTCCCGAACTTCTTCATATTGCTGGGGCCGCATACCGGGCTGGGGCACAACTCGGTTGTTCTGATGATTGAAGCCCAGGTGAAACACATTGGCCGCGTTCTGGCGCAGATGAAGAAAAAAGGGCTGAAGGCCATCATGCCGGATGCCGCGAAACAGGATGAGTTCACACGCGAGATGCGCGAACGGCACACCGACAGCGTCTGGCAGACCGGCGGCTGCACGTCGTGGTATCAGGATGCGCAAGGGCGCAACACCACGCTGTGGCCCGGCACCGTGGCGGAGTACGAAAAGAGGATGGCGCAGGCGGGTTTGGAACAATACCGTCCAGTGCCCACGCCGAATGGAGAATTGTAGATGACGACTATCCTGATCTTGCTGGGCGCATTGGGCCTCTTTCTGCTGGCCACGAACCTTTGGACGCGGCGGCTGACCAAAAAGGGGTTCGAAAGGGTGCCTCAACCGGGTCAGGTGGTCGCGGTTGATGGCGGCAGCATCCACTATGTCGAGCGTGGAGATCCCACCAACCAGACCATCGTGATGATCCACGGTCTGTCGGGGCAGCTACAGCATTACACCTATGCGCTGATGGACGAATTGACGGACGATTTCCACGTCATTGCCATTGATCGCCCTGGCTGCGGGTATTCCACCCGGGACGACGCGTCGTTGGGCACCCTTCCGGAGCAGGCCCGGATGATACAGGAGTTTCTGGACCAAAAATCGGTCACCGACGTCATTCTGGTCGGGCATTCTCTGGGCGGGGCGGTGTCGCTGGCGATGGCCCTTGAATATCCCGACCGGATTGCGGGGCTCGCGTTGCTGGCCCCGCTGACACAGCAAATGCCCGCGCCGCCACAGGTTTTCAAACCGCTGGAAATCCGGACTGCCTGGTTGCGCAACCTGATCGGAAATACGATCGCCGTGCCGCTGGCGGCAAAGACAGCGCCCCATGTTCTGAGCGCCGTTTTTGAGCCCGAGCCCGCCCCGGCGGATTTCCTGGACCGGGCGGGCGGTGCCCTGGGGCTGCGTCCATCAGCCTTCATCACAGCCTCGCAGGACGTGGTTGGCGTGGATACCAGCATCGAAGACCAATGCCGCCGCTACCCGGAACTGCAAGTGCCGGGCGGTATTCTTTACGGCGCTCAGGACGCCATCCTCTCAGCCGCGCAGCACGGCCCTCCGATGACAGAATTCGGCCTGACCTACGAGGAAACTGGCAAGCACGGCCATATGATCCTCATCACCATCCCGGAAATTTGCGCATCGTTCATCCGAAAGATTGCCGATAATTGCCGCTCATCCCGATTGGATTCGGCAGGTCAGACCAAAGAGTGAAAGATTCCGCCACGGACCGCCATTTCCCTCTTGACCCTGCCGGACCCCTCCCTTAAATCGCCTGTCACTCGTGGCGGAGTAGCTCAGTTGGTTAGAGCAGCGGAATCATAATCCGCGTGTCGGGGGTTCAAGTCCCTCCTCCGCTACCACCAAACCCCCCACCTTTTTGGAACGGTTTGAAACCAAGGCGCTAAGGCGGCCCTTCACCTCGACCGGCACGCCGTCTTCCTCGGTCGGAGACACAACGATCTCCGAAATCAAGCCGCGCACCGCATCACGTGCTTTTGGATTCGAATTGCCGTCGTGCGCCTGCATAGAAGAGATCATTTCATCCAGGGCCGTGACATACTTGGAAGCTGTTGCTGGATTGAACTCGAACGGCTGCTCCTTCTCGTCAAAGCTGGCCAACACATCCATGGCAACCGAAGCGCGTTCTTTGGCCTCAGTCAACTTTGCCTCTCCTTCGACTCCTTCAAGAATACCCATCTCGAAAAGTTCGATACGACGCGATAGCAGCTTGTTGGCTTCTGCTACCGTGCGTTCAAGTTTCTTCCTGTCTGGTTTGCCGGCTGCGTTGAGTTCGCGACGTTCTTCATTGTAGGCACGGATGAATTCATTGATGTAGGTTGGCATCGACAGCTCTTTTCTTAGTTCGGCCAGCAGGGCGCTTTCGATCTTGTCGAGGCGAACCTTCCCATTATTGTTGCATGAGCCACTCTCTTTAGATGCAGAGCAACGGATCCGGATAGCACTGCCGTTTCGGTCATGAATAGACATGCCACCACCGCAGCAACCGCACCTAAGCAGGCCCGAGAATGGACGCAAGGGTTTGCGAGTCGACTTTCCGGAGCGCTTATTTTCGGACTGCTTGGCCAACCGTTTCTGAACCGCATCCCACAGTTCCTCAACGATTAAACGTAGATGCGGAACCTCTGCATACTTCCAGTCTTCGGCCGGCTTTTCGCGGCTGACTCTTTTTCCTGTTGTCGGATCGCGCACCATCTTGACGCGATCCCAGACGAGGATGCCCGCGTAGAGTGAGTTGCGGAGGATTCCATAAGCGCGCTTCTTATTGCCGTTCAGCGTGGAAGCGTTCCACTTTGGCCCACGTGGCGGCAACTCACCCTGAGCGTTGAGATCATGAGCAATATCTCGCGGGGAGGCTCCTTTAGAGTAGGCCAAAAAAATTCGGCGTATAACTTTCGCTTCGTGTGCTTCGATCTGAAGCTCACCGGGTTTCCCCGATATGGGTGAGTAGCCATAAGCCTTGCCGCCGGCACTCAAACCCTTGGCAATGTTGCCTGACATTCCGCGATGAACTTTTTCACGGAGGTCCTTAAGGAACATCGTACCATAAAGGCCGCGGAAACCGATTTGAAGCTCGGACTGAACCCCTTCACTGGCAGAGATGATATCGACGCCTGCGAAGCTAAGCTGCTTTTGCACATACTGAAGATCTCCGATATCTCGGCTAATTCGGTCGACGCATTCGACAACCAATGCATCAATTTCGCCAGCTCTCGCTGCTTCGAGAAGATTGGCAAGGCCAACTCGCCCGACCAGGGTCGCGGATGACATGGCCTTGTCTTCAAAAACTTGGACTAATCGGTATTTCTCGCGTCTCAGGTAGCTTCGGCAAAGCTCCACCTGATCTTCAATGGAGCGCTCCGATTGGAGCGTGGTCGAATAGCGGGCGTAGATCGCAGCGCGGCGTTGCATTCTCTCGAGTTCCTCGCGTCTTGTTGTGCTGCCGCCCGGGCCAATTCCCGGACGAGCTCAAGCAAACCAACATCTGGCGTCGGGTTTTGCTTTGCTGCTGGGGACTTGGTGATCTCTTCACAAATCGAAAAATCGGTTTGGATCGTTTTTTGAACTGTCATAGTGCTCGCTTTATGTTTCAACGAGCGTGAGATCGGTCTCTTTTAGAAAATTTAGAAACGCAGTTTAATCCGAACGGTTCGGAGAGCGAGAAACGCTCTCCGAAAGCTGCAGGCTAAGTCTGCGCTTCAGCGATCACTCGGCGTGTTATTCGGTCGGCCCGGCGCAGATTCTGGATGAGTTGAAGACGCCTGCGAAGCGTTACCAGAGGTTCAACCGTACGGTTCAATTCGGCTGCCCGATTTGTCAGCCGCTTGTTGATCCAGGCACCGTCAGGGCAATGCTCGTCTGCAATCACCTCGCTCACCCATCCGCCTTCTATCTCAATCAGAACAGGCTGGAGCAGAGATTCGAGGTCGTCGAGATCGCGATCACCGAACATTTCGCCCGCACGGAGGCGCGAGCCAAAACGATAGGCTATGCGCGCGCCTCTGGGTTCCAGATTGTCGATCAGCATGTCGAGTGCCTTCGACGCCGAGGGCACCATGTTCAGCGCTTCGAGGATCGCCGCTTCGATCGGCAATAACTGCTGCGCGATGCTATCATACATAGCGCACCTCCCGCGTATCCGGCCGTCCTTTGCGACGCGTTTCAACCGTGACGGCGGGTATCTTACGACCCGAGCCTCTGCATCCGAACCTGCGGGAGCGCCGGATATCGCGTTCTGCATGTAGTCGTGCGCGAACGCGATGAAGTCGATCCAGCGCTGCGTCAGCGAGTTCACCTAATACGGGCGTCCCCGCGGAGTTTCTGTCGAAGCCGCTGTTGTTGACGGAGACGGAGACCCGATCATTCTGCTGGAGCTGAGGTAGGTGATACGCCTCAAGGTCGACATCAGAGGAGAATTCCTCATCGAGGGTATCTAATGGATCGGCTTCTATGCCTTCTGTCGCCCATCGCACCGCTTTCTGGTATGCTGTTTCAGTTCTGAGACATTCAATTTGCGACGAAGCTTCCAGCGCTGCTTTCACTTCGCGCTCGGATCGCGCCTCCAGCATTCGACGTTTCTCATTGCTGGCCGTTTTCTTGCGGGCAGCCTCTCTCTCCCGCGCGATACGATCCGCTTCGAGGTCATCTCTCTGACGCTCCAGGGCGCGCAGCTGCAACCAAGAGTGCCAGAGTGTTGAATTGAGTTCTTGGACAGCCTGGCGCCGCACTCCGGCAACTGTGTCGTCGCTTCCGCTTTCTTGCAGTCTGCGGCGCGACCTGGCAGATCTGCGTGGCCCGACATGATCTTGTCTTGCCAGGCCTTGCGGTGCATCGCCCGTCTTGGCCATTTCGGCATACGAACGAAGATCAACCCGCGCTGGAGAGCCAATCTTGCGCAGGGCCGCGTTGGTCCGCTTTTCCCATTCTCCACGGATACGTTTGATTTCTCCTGGGCCGGAGGTTCTGTCGTCAAGAACGCGCGTTTTCTCACCAAAATCGCCCGTGATCCTATCAACCTTCCGCGTCGTCATCAGGATGTGGGCGTGGAAATTCAGGTTGGTCTTCGATGGATTGAAGAGCCTCTGCTCGTAGTCTTCTCGCGTCAGTTCGAGTTTGCCCGCACTGTGCCGTTTCTCTTCCTCAGGGCACAGGAAACGCGGCGCGTGAATGTCGGCTTGAACGGCAACGCCGTATTCATCGCGAAGCCAGAGGCAAAAGCCGCGGACAAGCCCAACCTGCTCGAGAAGCGGTAGCTCGCGTGGCAAGGATGGGCGCAGTTCGCGGATGACTCTTGCATTCCTTCGGCGCTCAGAACGCTCGGCTGCGTTCCAGAGCTCCTCGGCGTTTCCTGTCCAGTTGATCAATTCATGCGACAGGAGGCCACCCTTTCTGCCCGGCGAAAACCGTCGTCCAACCCGCGCATCCCGGAAGGTGGTGCGCGCGGTGTAAGCGGCGGATTTGACGGCGGAGCGACCGTCGGCACGAGAATGCAGGATGACTTCGAGTCTGCTGGCGGGGTGTATCATGTAAAGGACATCGGGCCCCAACCCGATCTCCGCACAAAAAAGCCCGCGGCAGGCGCGCAGACAAACTCCAAGTTTGCGTAACTGCGCGCATTGCCCAGCGGGCATGCGGACGGCCGCTCACACGGCGGCCTGGCGGAGCCACATTTTCGTGCCCGGGTGGCGAAGCCGGGATCCGGGCCGCATTTCCTGTTCGACCACCTCAATCAATGGAGAACGAAATGGCGGACCTGGATCAACAAATCGAACATGCGCGCGCGAGACTCAGGGACCTTCAGGCCAGGGCGGGCAAACAACGACGACGTAATGAAACGCGCAAGAAGATTATCTATGGCGCTGCTGTTTTGAAGCTTCTCGAGGAAATTGAGAGAGACAAAGCTGATCGGTTGCTCAAGCTTCTGCACGAACGTATCTCACGCGACTCAGATCGAGAGCTGTTAGGGCTGTAAACCCAGTTAGATCTTCTTGCGGCACCGAAGGCTCTCAGAAGGGTTGGCTGACTTGGGCCTATTGAAAGTAAAAGACTGGCGCGGCTTACCGCGCTCAGTATCGTCAGGTCGCGACGTGAGAAACATCCTTGTCCGGCGAATAAATGTCCAGGATGTTCCAATGACCGGTCGTTGGTGTCGGGTTGTTGATCATTGGCACATCCAGCACGGTTGGCTTGCCACTGGCGATTGCCGCTTCCAATGCGGGCAACAGTTCGTCGGCAGCGCTGAGTCTGTGCCCTTCCGCGCCGTAGGCTCGCGCTATGTCGGCATAGCCCGGTCCGTTTGCGGGTGCGGCGGCTGATCCGGGGAACGTGGTTCCATAGGTCAATCCGTAATGCGCCTTTTGAAGGCCCGCGATAGTGCCGAAGGCGTTGTTGTTCATAACCAGCCAGATGATGCCCAGATCAAGCTCGACCGCGGTTGCCAGCATCGACGGATTCTGACCGAACCCCCCATCGCCAACAAGACTTATCACCACACGGTCAGGGGTTGCCAGTTTTGCGCCGATCGCTCCCGGAGGGCCAAAGCCCATCGTCGCGAACCCGCCCGGAGTCAGGATCGAACCGGGTGTCAGGATATCGAACTGTTGCCCAACACCGTTCTTATTCCAGCCAACGTCCGTGGTGATGATGGCATCCTCAGGCAGTGCCTTGCGGGTATCCGCCAGAATACGCTCGGGCATCATCGGAAAGGCCGATGAGGTCGCCATTTCCTCGTTGCGCGCTTTGAAGTCCGTCCGGAAGCCAGCTATCTTCTGCTCCAGCGCGGGGCGCTTGAAGCCGTCCGGATACATCTCGCGGGCGACCCGGTTGAGGACGCGCAATGCGGCCTTGGCGTCAGCAACGGCTCCGATCTCAGTGGGATAGTTCCGACCGATCTCCTGCGGCTCAATGTCGATATGAATGACCTTCGATCCGGGAATGTTGAACGTGTAGCCAGGGTACCAACTTGAACAATCAGCCTCTTTGAACCGAGTGCCCACGGCAAAGATGTAGTCCGCATTCAAGCAGGACTGGTTGACCAACTCGGTGCCCCAAAACCCGGTCATTCCCAGCACAAGCGGGTGGTCGTCTCGCAACGCGCCTTTACCCATCAGGGAATGCGCGACTGGAAGGCCCATATGTTCAACAAATTCTCGCAACTCCTCGCTGGCCTGTGCCAGAAGAATACCGCCTCCGACATAAGCGACTGGGCTTTCGGCTTTAGCCAACGCTTCGACAATCTCGCCCGCTGTCTCGTCGTCAATTGACGGTTTCTTGAGAGCGCGCGTGTTGTCGCGAATACGGTCGAAACTGCCCGAGGGGATCACCTCTGAAAAGATGTCCATGGGAACATTGACCAGTACCGGCCCGGGCTGGCCGCTTTCAGCCAGATGGAACGCCTTTTCAAGAATCTCGGCCATTAAATCTGCACGGTCGACCCGCCAGGCGCGTTTTACGAAGGGTCGATAGATCTCCCACTGGGCGGCGTCGGCATGGAGGTTCACTTCCTGATGTGGATGTTTGCCGTAGTAGTGCGTAGGAATATCGCCCGCGATCACGACCATCGGGATACAGTCCAGTGCGGCGTTGGCGACCCCGGTGGCGCAATTGGTCAGACCCGGGGAGAGATGGGACAACACCACCGAGGCCTTGCCCGTCACGCGGGCATAAGCGTCCGCCGCGTGGCTGGCTATTTGTTCGTGCCGTACGGTGACGAAATCGATGGGGCTTTCCGCCAGCGCGGCCAGAACCGCTATATTCGTGTGACCGCATAGACCGAACACATGTTTGACCTCACGACGCTCAAGGAAATCGACGATGTGCTCAGCAACGGTTTTGCCTTCCAATTTAGCTCCGTCCATCACGCGACCTCCTGTCCGTAGAACTCACCGAACAAGTCCGGCTCCGAGGGGCGATCCTCGGGGATGGGACGGCTGACCCAGGTGTAGTTCATCATGTGTTTCATGGTGACGTTTTCATTGGTGATGTTGCCGCCCCAGATGCCGCAGCCCAGGCTGCTGGTCATAGGCATGCCGTTGGTCCAGGCACCTGCGTTGGCCTTCGATTGTGGCTGTCGCACCATCATGCGGCTAACCGGGGCCAAGCGCGCTAACCGATCGATGTGATCGTCGTTGTGGCTGTAGATGCCGCAGGAGTGACCTTTGCCCCCGGTGTTGTAGATCTGGCTGACCGTTTCCAGCGCGTCATCGAACGTGTCGAAGTGATAAAGCGCCATCAGAGTGGTCAGTTTTTCCTTGGAGAACTTGTGCTGCGGGCCGATTTGCCCCTGATTTTCAACCATCAGAAACTTGCGATCTTCGGGGATGCTAAAACCGGCGACCTTGGCCGTTTGCTGCGGCGGACAAGCGATGGTCGGAAACGTACGGTTGCCCTTTTCGTCCCACATGGCCGCTTCGAGCAAGGCCTTCTCTTCATCCGAACACAGGTAGCCGCCCTCGGCTTGAAGTGCCTTGACCATATCATCGTAAACTGAGCGCTGGATGATGATGTTGCCATCGGCTGAGCAACCGGACCCAAAATCAGAGGTCTTTGAAATACGCGTATTCTGCGCGGCGATGTCCAGATCGGCGGTTTCATCGATGACGATGGACGAATTGCCCGCGCCGACGCCATAGGCCGGGCGCCCAGAACTGTACGCCGCTTTGACCATGGGTTTGCCACCCGTCGCCAAAGTCAGGTCGCAGATCTCCATCAGATGTTGCGTCAATGGGATCGACGGTTTGCGAATGGATTGGAACAAGTCCTCGGGGGCACCGGCAGCACGACAAGCTGCTCGCATAACCTCGACCATTTCGAAGGTGGTATGGGCGGTTCGCGGGTGCGGGCTGAAGATGACCGCATTCCGGGCGTTTGCGGCGGACACGCCGGTCACCGGTGGCGTCATCGCCGGGTTGGTCATCGGGATCAGGGAGGCGATCACACCGGCAGGTTTGGCATATTTCACGAGCCCCTTTTCTTCGTCGACTTCGACGATCCCCGTCGAGGGCGTACGCAAGACGTCTCGCAGCACCATGTGAATCTTGAAACGCTTCGCAGGGCGCCCTGCGCGATCTCCGATGCCGCTCTCGTCCACGCCTTGTTGAGCCAAACGCGTGAAGGTTTTCTCATTACCCGCATACCACGCAATGGCCTGAGAAAGGCGGTCCAACCTGTCCTGATCCCAATCCTCGATCTCGGCCATGGCAGCGCGAGCGCGTGCCAGCATATCGGCGGCCATGTTGCGGTCGTTTTCAGTGAGCTCTTTGCCCATGATGATCCTCTTGGTGTTTTAGAATTGCAGCATCGGGCACACGACGCTGTGACCGCGCCTCGCCAAATGTTCGCTTGGCGTGGCTGAGACAGCGACGCGCGTGTTCTTCATATCCCAACTCGGCAACGCGGCTTTGGTTGGGCAGTTCGATGGAATAGTCGACGGGCGGCATCCGTTCGATGATGCCGGTGAAGTCAATCCAGCCTTCGCCGGGATAGAGCCGCGCATCGCGCGCCAGCTGGATCATGCCCTCGCGCGTATCGGCGATGCCGGGCAGGCAATCAGAGATATGCAGGAAGTGAAACAGGTCCGAGGGGACGTGTAGCAACTCTCCCAGATCAACGCGACTGAGGTGCAGATAAAGCGTATCGACCAGAATACCGCCATTCGGTTGATCAGAGGCGCGGACAATATCCAGGGCCTCATCCAGAGTGCGCAAGCGAGAGAAGCTTGGGAACTCCAGGTCCACTGTTAGCCCGTAGGGCGCCGCCAGTTCGCAGGTTTCAGAATAGACGTCGATCAGGAAGTCACGATCATCGCGGGTATTGGTCCACGCGCTCATGATCATGCGTTTAGCGCCCAATTCCCCACCGATCTCAAGAGAAGGTTCAAAACTGCGCGGATCGACGTCTTCCGTGATGCGCGCAAGTTCGACATCGAGGACTTTCAAGCCAGTGGTAGAGAGAGCAGTTTTGGTGGCCTGCACCTGTGCCCTGTCGATTGGGGATTGAGTGAATTCACCGGGCACATGCATCGGAATGAATCGGGGGCTGACGGCATCGTAACCGGCCCGCGCGGCGATATAGACCAACTCGGGCGGCGTACAGCCAATCAGCGTCAAATGCGCCAAGGAATAGAGAGAGGGGCTTGCGCCAGCCTCTTCAGGTTTCACCATGAATGACAGCTCCACGTGTCTGCGAATCTAAAATTCATCACACGTAGTAAAAAATATCTGATATTTTTAAAAATATCAACTTCTAATAGTTAGCCGGAAATGAAAGCGCCCAGGCAACGGCCTGGGCGTGTTTTTCAAACGTGTTGGCAGAGCCTTAGAGAGTGACCCAGTCCCCTCCAGACTGGTGAGAGCGCACGGAGGCATCAATGAATCGGACACCGTCTGCGCCTTGATTGACACTGGGATAGGTCAGCCAATCGGCCGGAATCGCGACGCCATCCCGGCGCGCGGCTACGGCCATGGCAAATTCCGTATAGAGGTTGGCCCAGGCTTCGATAATCCCTTCGGGGAAGCCGCGCGCGGTACGGATCAGACGTTCTGCGCCGGGGCCGATGCCATGCCCGTGACCTCGGCTTATGATATTATCCGGTTCACCAAACCGATTGAACTTCAGCTGCTCCGAATTCTCTAAATCCCACTCGAGGCCGCCTTCGCTCCCAAATATCCGCAACCTCAACCCACCCCGATTTCCCGGGGCAAGGCGTGTTGCCATCAAGGTTCCCGGAATTTCATTTTGGTAGCGGGTGAACATGAACACCGTGTCTTCCAAAGGCTTTGGCGCGCCGCAAACATGGAACTCGGCCCTCAGGTCGGTCAAGGGCAGACCCGAGACAAAGCTGGCGAGATGCGCGGCATGGGTGCCGATATCGCCGACACAGCTGGTTGGACCAGAAATCTTTGGGTCCAGCCGCCATTTGACGTGGGGCGCATCAGCAACATCATCAGGCGTCATCCAGTCTTGCATGAACTCGACGTGGATTTGGTTGATTTTACCGATGCCGCCTTCCGCCACGATTTGTTTGGCCTGACGGATTACTGGAAAACACGACATCGCATAGCCGACAGCAAAGATGTGTCCCGTGCGCGCGGTAATCTCCTCAAGCCCCTCGGCCTCGTCGACTTCGTTGGTCAGCGGCTTGTCGCACAGCACGTCAATACCCGCCTCCAGAAACGCTTTGGCCGCTTCGAAATGAACGTGGTTCGGGGTAGTGATCATTACGGCATCCACGCCATCCAGGCGCGCCGCCTCGGCCTTTGCCATCTCGGCGAATGACGCATAGCACCGGTCGGCCGGCAGAAACCACTCGACCCCACGCGCCTTGCTGCGCGCAGCGTCAGAACTGAGCGCGCCAGCGACGACCTCCCACAGGTCGGTCATCCGCGCAGCCGTTGCTTGCGTGACGGAGATCCGTCCTCCGCCAACAACACCCAGCCGCAAACGGCGAGACAACCGAGGGAAAGGGCGGTCGAAGTTCAGGTCTTGGGGTAAAAGTCTCTCAGCCATTCTGAATCTCCATTTCCGAGACCCGTACGCCTTTCGGCAGCATTTCCACCGCCATGAAAATGCTGGGGGTAATCGTCTCGTATTGATGCCAAGGATAGTTGCCTTCGGCGTCATACATCGGTTTGTGCGTCGTGCCAGGGGCCATGAATTCTTCGAGGTAAAGGGTTTCAACATCCCGCTCACGGCATTGCTGCATTTTGCCAAAGCCTACGATTTGCGTATGCACTTCGCGAAACCCCGGTACCGGGCAGAACGGATGATCCTTGTGCAATCCGACATTCAATGGGACCGAACCTGAATGGTACATGGTCAGTCCAACGTTACCCACGAAGACCTTTGGCGACATGTAGTGGCTGACACCGCGCAGACGCTCCTCTTGGCGAACATCAAATGCAGATGGCCATGTATCTTTCACCCATGCGAACAACTCGTTCTCATCGGCATGGGCGTCGAACCCGTGGACAATTACTGCGCGTTCCACACCTTTGAGTGAGCTATCTTGCACGATAACAGAGGAAAGCGGTGCAATGGTCTGATCCTCGACAGAGAGATTTCGCCCCCCAAGGTTAAGGACGATGGCGCGACCCTCGATAGAAATTCTGTCTTCACTGGTGATGTGCTGGACGCGAAAGAATGGCTGGGCAAAGTCGAGTGTCTCAATCGGCATGAACCAACTCCTTCCTCTCATTCAATAGGAAATCGACCGGCAGAGGCTCCGGAACCGCGCAACGGCTTTCTATCGTCTGATAGGCGCCAAATTTCGGTGCCCGTTCGATCGCGTCCATGACCTCGAAAACGTGGTAGGCGAGCGCTCCACTTGCACGGGGTTGGCGTCCATCTTGCGCCGCCAGGGCCAGATCCAAAAGGCCGAGACCACGGCTGTCCTCATTGAACCCATGTTTGTTGTCGACCACCTGCCAGGCTTCGCGACCGGTTGGGCGCGGCTGATGAGACCAGCGCGAGGTCTCCCGCGTTTTCAGCCAGACATCCCCTTGAAAGATATTGGCACCATGAACCGGGTCAGGGTCTGGGATGCTGATGGTGCCGTTTTCACCGTAGATCTCGAACCGCGGAGTTTCGCTGTCCCAGATGTCGAAGCTCATGGTCATCGACCCTATAGCGCCGGAAGAGAACTGCAGCAGGCTTAGAGAGTGCGTGTCGACCTCGACATCTATCCATTCGCCGCTGCGAGGGCCGTTTTCGATCATCCGCTGGTCAAATGTCCGCCGCGCCATTCCGGCGACACGGTCAATTGGTCCAAGACAGCAGATCATGGCGGTCAGGTAGTATGGTCCAAGGTCCAGCAAGGGCCCGCCACCGGCCTGGTAGTAGAAATCCGGGTTGGGATGGTGGCGTTCTGTCCCGTGGGTACCAACATGGGCAAAAACCCCTGTCGGTTTGCCAATGGCACCCTCGTCGATCAAGCGCCGAACGGTTTGCCAACGACCGCCCAGAAACGTGTCGGGGGCGCAACCGACCAGTAGCCCCTTTTCAGAGGCCATGTGCAGAATCGCCTTGCCATCCGTTCGGTTCATGACCAGTGGCTTTTCGGAATAAACGTGCTTGCCCGCCTCCAACGCACGCAAGCTGATTTCGGCATGCGCCGCCGGAATTGTCAGATTCAGAACGCAGTCAATCGTCGGATCGTCAATCACTTCATCTGGCGTGCAGGCCTTGGCGATGCCGTATTGATCCGCTTTGGCTCGGCTTTCCAAAGGGTCGAGGCTTGCACAAGCCACGACCTTGACGTTTGAGAATTTGGATAGTGTTTTTAAATAGATATCGCTGATACGACCACAGCCGATAAGGCCGACCCGGAAGGATTTCGATGTCTCACGTGTCATCATTCCTGTCTTCGTAGAGGGGTAAGTAATTCGGGGGCATCGGCCCTTTGTTGCGGCCACCCTGGTTCATCTGTTCCCAAGCGTGGGCGAGTATTCCGACCGAGCGGGACAGGCAGAATAGCCCTCGTGACAAGGGCGCAGGAAAGCCAAGCTCGCAGAAGATCACAGCTGTCGCGCCGTCGATATTCATGGCAATTGACCGACCGCCGCGTTGACGACCCAGTTCGGCTTGAACCTCTTCTCCGATATCGGCAAACCGGCCAGAAACTGTGCCTTCTGCCGCCGCATCTCGAACAAGTTGCATCAATCGTGGTGCGCGTGGATCGACAGGTTTGTGAAACCTGTGACCAAAGCCCGATACGATTTTGCCGTAGGTCTCGCGCCAATTGCCCAAGCCATCCCGAACAGCGTCATTCAGCGAAGCTCCCGCTTCCATGCGGATTGCGATATCATAGTACAGCTCTGCACACTGCTCTCCTGCCCCGCCGTGCACGTCGCCCAGCATGTTCACCGCAGTCGCCATCGCATTATTGAGACCTACCCCGCAGGTGGCAGCCATACGCGCAGCCGCGATCGAGGGGGCCTGCGGACCGTGATCCACGCCTGCGACCAAAGCAGCCTCGAACAGGCGCGCCTGTGCGTCGCTCGGCAGATCGCCCCGCACCATCAGCCAGATCATCTGCGGGAAAGATACGTTCCCGATCAGGTCCTCTATGGCGTTGCCACGAAAAGCGATCTGACCGGGCTTCATGTCGATGATGGAGGTACGCCACCATTGGCGGATAGCTTGCTCGTCGTTTGTCATACCGTTGCACCTCTAAACTCGCGCATGCGCTGCTGACGAAGTGAATCGAAAACGCTTTGAAGACGACTGATTGAGGCGGTGCAGCCGGTGAAGATTTCAAAAGACGCTGCAGCCTGATGAACTGCCATTCCAGCACCATTCATCACTTTTAACCCAGTTGTGCGGGCGCTTCTCAGAAGGTGTGTCTCGAGCGGGAAATATACTATATCTGCCACCCAAGCATCCGGCCGCAACAATGATGGATCAATCACCGACCCGGGGTACTTATCCATCCCGAGCGGTGTTGCATTGACCACTCCGTCCACAAATTTGACCCGTTCCAACGAAATCGAGGGGGAACCCTGAAGCTTTGCACAAGGGCGCAAGACCTTTAGTCGACTGACCAGCGCCTGCGCTCGGTGGAAGTCAGGATCGATGATCTCCAGGTTTCGAACACCTGAATCAAGCAAAGCCAAAGAGACTGCACTGCCCGCGCCTCCAGCACCAAACATGAGAACCGTTTCAGTCTTCGATGATCCCAAAAAATCTCCGAAGGCACTGTGGAAACCTATGTAGTCGGTGTTGTGGCCAACCATTCGGTCGTCACAAAAAACCACCGCGTTTACAGCTTGAAGCTCCTCAGCGGTTTTGGAAAGCTCATCGAGATGATCAATGACTGATGCTTTGTAGGGGTGTGTCACGTTGACCGCCGCACAGCCTAATTCAACTGAAAAATGCAATAAATCAGCGACCGACATTCCACGAAATGGCTCTTTTGCCGTGTCGATCCTACCGTAGCTCAGATCGATACCCTGCGCCCGGCCCTCCGCCTCGTGCATCTCAGGCGTCATGGAGCCAGAAATCCCTTGTCCGATTAGTGCGGCCTTCATATTAGGTTGTTCCTTCCGCCACGTGGTGTCGCGTTTGCGCCGCTAATCGAAACGCAGCGTTACGCGCGCCATAGCCGGCGTAACCAGTTCGGCGCTCAACAATTTCAAAGAAAAAGCCGTTAAAGATGGGGCGACTGTAGATCTGAAAATACTCGGCACCCGCCGCCTGGTCGTAGAGTATGTTATCCCTGCGCATTTGGGCGATCAGGTCTTCACTTAACCCGAATGTCGCTTGCAGATCAGCGTAGTAGTTTTCTGGGATGGACAGACTGGGAAAGCCGGACTTCCGCAATTGGGCCGAGGTTTCAAATATGTCGTCCGACTGGAACGCGATGTGCTGAACACCGGCGCCAAAACCGTCTTCAAGGAATGAAGCCGCCAGTGTTCGACGCCCAACTGCTCCATTCAGGTTTAATCGCACTTCGCCCTCGGGGCTTTCGATGGCTTGGCTTTGCACAACACCCGACGGGTCGGCAACGTTCACGATCGGGGATTTTGCCATCTCAAAAGTCGAAATGTGATAGAGCAGCCAGCTTTGCATCTCATCGTTACGCATCGTCTGTGCCAGATGGTCGATGCGGCGCAGACCGGCGGGCTGGATCGCTTTGGTCTTGGCGACTGGCTCGAACTCGATGTCCCAAACCCGATGCAGATCGGATTTCTCATCTATGAAATGGACAACATTGCCACCAACACCTCGGATGGCCGGGATGTCCAGTTCCCCGGTCCCTACCGGCTGTGAGAAATTCGGCGCGCCCAACGCGGTCGCTCGCTGAACCGTCTGATCCGCATCTTTGACACGCAACCCCATATCACAAACGGAGGGGCCGTGACCCAGAAACGCCGAATGGGCAAATCCTTCCTTTTCGGTATTCACGACGATGTTTATCGCGCCCTGCCGCCATAGCTCGACGGACTTGCTTACGTGTTTTCGCTCCATTCGAAAACACATTGCTGACAGCATATCTGCCAGCTGCGCACCGCTTGTTTCGTCGGCTGTGAATTCGACGAATTCGAAGCCTGACGCATAGACGCGTTCCGGCAGGTCCGGGATGCCGAAATCGGTTCCCGGCTCGGTCCGGGATACCTCATCCAGGAGGTTCACCAGCGACCTGTAGCTGTCTCGGGCCAGTGTTCGGCCACCGGGTTGAGGAGCTGCTTCGTTGACACGTGCAACCGACCAAGGCCCTTTGTATCTGGCGCGGGCAAGCACGCGCACAAAGCCCGCAAGGTTCAGCGACCCAAGCCCCGGCAGAAGCCCAAAGTGCCGCTTGAGCCGACGTATATCCATCTCAAGCCGGGGTGCATCGGACAGTTGCACATGGAACAGCCGATCGCCGGGAATGTCCCGAAGGCGGGCTGGTTTGGACCCGTCGGCAAGCGAGAAGAAGGAATTCAAGGCCAACCCAAAATGAGGGCTGTCAATTGCTTCGACGACGCGTAACGCCTGCTCATCCGAGTGAATAAGATCCGACCATGGCAAGCCCATATAGGCCAGACGCATCCCCATTTCTTTAGCGATTTGGGCCGCCTCGCCAAGATCTGCGATTACCTGTTCTTCGGTCGCGGCGACATCGACCTCGAAGGCAGATCCGATAAGCAGCAATTCCGTTCCCAACTCGCTCATCAGGTCGAGTTTGCGCTTCAGTCGATCAAAGGCGCGCTCACGTCCGGCATCGGGCTGGCCTTCAAGGTTATGGAAGGGTTGTAGCAGGCAAATCTTCAGGCCGAAGTCCGATGCAATTTCGCGGACTTGCGATGGCGATCCGTCAAAAGCGGTCAAATCCGGTTCGTGTAATTCGACACCCCCGAATCCCGCGTCAGCGATAGCACTCAGCTTTTCAGCCAGATCACCGGGGATCGACGTTGTCGAAACCGAGAGGCACATTATCCCTGATATCCAAACATACGCGGCAACCACAGGACCAGATCCGGCATCAGCATCATGATCACCAAGGCGAAGATGAGAACCGCGAGGAAGGCCCAGATTTCCGAGATGATTTCGCGCAGCGGAATGTCCGTCACAGCGTTGATCACAAAGAGTAGAATGCCATAGGGAGGCGTGATCAGACCGATCATCGAGTTCACGACGACCAGAACTCCGAAATGCACAAGATCAATCCCGAGCGCTTCGCAGGTCGGAATGAAAAGGGGAACAATCACCAGGATTATCGTTGTTGCGTCTAAAACGCATCCCAGCGCGAGGATCAGCAGGTTTACGAGGATCAGGAACACAATCGGGCTGACATCAGAACCCTCCAGCAGCGCCGAGATAGACTGCGGTATTTGCTCCTGAATAACGATGAAGTTCAGAATGAACGCGCCCCCAATAACCACCCCGACGGCTGCGGAAGAGCGCGCGCTGTCGACGAAGACCTGATAAAGGCCACGGAAGGTCAGCGCGCGGTAGAACAACGCTGCCAGAAGCAGGGCGTAGAATGCAGCGACTGCGGCGGCTTCGGTCGGAGTGGTGACGCCGCCATATATGCCGTACAGCAGGATTGCGGGCATTAGCAGTGCCGGGAACGCGTTGGCGGTTTTAGCCGGCAACTCGCGCAGCGGAACAGGTTCTTCCAATGCAAAGTTCCGCTTTCCGGCCAGATAGTAGTTCATCGCCATAAGAACGACGCCCATGATCAGGCCCGGAAGAATACCGGCCAAGAACAGCGACCCGATGGAGGCTTTTGACACCAGCGCGTACAAAACCATCGGGATCGAGGGCGGAATGATCGGACCGATTGTGGCCGACGCCGCCGTAATTGCGGCTGCGTAGCCTCGGCTGTAGCGGCCATCCTTGGTCATCATCTCAATGATGATCTTGCCGATCCCGGCAGCATCCGCGACGGCCGAACCGGACATGCCGGAGAAAATCAACGACGCAACCACGTTGACGTGCCCGAGGCCGCCCTTGAAACGACCGACAGCTGCAACGCAGAAGTTCAGCAGACGGTCCGTGATCGAACCGGCGTTCATGATATTCGCGGCGACAATGAACAAAGGCACGGCAAGCAGGATCGTGCTTTTGTAGAAGCCTTGCAGGATCTTCTCACCTGCGAGGGCGACGTCCAGTCCGGCCATGCCCAAGTACACTAATGAGGCCAAGAGGATGGAATAGCCGATAGGTGTCCCGATGCCTGCCAGAAGAAAGAGAGCGAGCAGGCAGGAAAGAAGTTCAAAGCTCATTTCTTAACTTCCTCGTCCTCTTCGACGTCGACACGGGGATGGTCGTCAACCACGTTGTACCCAACGACCAGTTCCAACTCTGTCTTTGGCGGGCCATTGCGCATGACGTCGAAGAATAGCCACGCGTAGCGCGCTGCGACGACCAGCATGAATACCGCGTAAATCGAGAATACTGTGCGCAGCGGTATCTTCTCACCGGAGAACGGGTTGCGGACAGTCGATGTCTTGCGGATTTTCATCCAGTCAATGTAGTCCCACGTCGGAAGGAAGCTGTAGAGCATTCCGACCACGATCGCTGCGGCCGCCAGCATCGCAAAGACCTGCCGCACGCGCATCGGCACGGAAAGGTAGATGATGTCGAACTTCACGTGATCCCGTTCGCGCACGATGAAGGCGCAGCTAAAAAAGATCACCCAGACCCACAGAATGCCGATGAGTTCAAGCGTCCATCCGGCGGGGGTAAAGAAGTAGCGCAAGAGTATTTGCAATAGAAAGATCAAGAAGATTGCCGCCAGCATCCCGCCGGCAATCGCTTCGGTCAGTCGGGAGAACCCCTTCATAAAGGCTTTCATTATGGTTCTCCCTCCCTTGTCTTGCCGGGCTCAGTTACCCAGAGCGTTGATCTGATCCAGAACGCCTTCGGGCCATGAGCCTGCGAACTCGCTTTCCAGATACATAGACTGTACCTGATCGCGGAACGCAGCGAGATCGGGTTCATAGATCTCCATCCCCTGCTCTTTCAGGAAACTGACAAGATCCTCTTCTTTCTGAAGCTGCTTCTGACGGCCTGATTCAGCTGCTGCGTCCGCAGCTTCCTGAACCTTGGCTTGCTGTTCCGGTGTCAGCCCGTCCCAAACCTCTTTGCCGATAGCGATATAGTTCAAGTCGACCAAGTGCGATGTCAGGATGATCTGATTGGTCACTTCGTAGAATTTGGCATCAACCACGGTTGGCAATGGGTTGTCCTGACCGTCAACGGCACCGGTCGACAGAGCTGTGTAAACCTCTGAGAACGCCATTGGTGTCGGGGCAGCACCCAGCGCTTTGCCAAGGAACTGCCACGCATCTGTGCCCGGCATCCGCAGGTTCACACCCTCCAGATCAGCCGGGGTGCTGACAGTCAGTTCCTCCTTGGGTTGGCGCAGGTTCACCTGACGACGGCCCAGATACATGACCGACAGCAGTTTGACGCCCAGTTCTTCTTCGGCCTTTTGCTTAAAGGCATCCATCAAGGGATCGTTGAAGACAGCCACCTGATGCGCGGCGTCCTGGTGGACATAGCCTGCTGTAAAGATCGAAAACTCGGGGAAGAACTGTGCCAGTTCCTGCGCCGAGGTGATCGACATTTCCAGGTTGCCCCGGCTGATGGCGTCCAACTCGGTGCCTTGGGCGAAGATTGTGCCGTTATAGCTGGGCTCATACGTCGCAAATTCAGCGACCATGGGTGCGAAAACCTCGGCCATAGCGACCGAGCGCTGGTCGGTCTCCGATCCTGATGTTGCGAGCCGCAGTTGCACTTTGTCTTCCGCCAGCGCACCACTTGTTGCGCTAAACAGAACACCGGTTGCGACCAAGGCTGATACAGCAGCCCGGCGAGTAAGTTTGGTAATCACTTTGCTCCTCCCTGAGACATCATGATGCTTCTTTTTTGCGATTCAGAGTTTTGACCTATTTTGGACATTTTGCAAGATTTTTTACAAAATATCTGATATTTTATATTGCTGTCATATCTACCATTGGTGTTTTTTGTGAGTTTTTGATCCTGACCGTCTCACCTGTTCTGCAGGAATTCTGAATAGCTTCAATAACTTGAAGCGTTCTGAAACCCTCCCATCCAGACACAATCGGTTCTGCTTCGTGTCGAGCTACTTCAACAAAGTGCCTAAGCTGATTGACCAGAGGGTCAGACGCACCCTTTTTCAGCGCGGTTGATGAGATTGGCGTCCACCAGTCCCTTTGCTCACCCTGGTAACTCCACAATCGAAGATCGGGAACGGACAACGAACCATGAGAGCCACCTATCATGTAGCTACTCTCAGTGGTCGACGGATAGATTGGATATTCCTGAGACGTCATCTCCCAGCTCCATGGAGCAACGATGCTGTCGGACACACTTATGGTCCCGATCGCCCCGCTTTCAAACGTCAACAGCGCGCCGGCGACATCTTCGTTGTCGTAACCCCGCTGCGATGAAGCCGACTGAGCCTGAACGGTCACGACTTCTCCGGCCAGGTACCGCAGCAGATCCACATCGTGGACAAGATTGACCGAGATGGGCCCTGCACCGGGTTTCTTTCTCCAGGGCGCAGCATCAAAATACTCGTCTGGCTTATAGAACCAGCAATTCGCATGGACAGCGCGCACATCTCCAATCTTCCCATCGACAATGGCTTCCTTAGCCGACCGGATCAGAGGATTGTGTCGACGATGATGTCCCACCATCAGTGGCACATTGGCCTTCTCCGCTGCTTGAACAAGCTCAAGCGCAGCAGTGGCTTCCACGGCGATCGGTTTTTCGACGAGAACGGGACAACCATGTCGAATACACGTGAGGCCTTGTTCAACATGAAGCGTGGTCGGGGTCGCAAGAACAGCTCCGTCCGGCGTCTGATTTGCAAACATTTCTTTAAGGGTCTCGTAACATGCGACCCCGTGCTCAACGGCGTAAGCACGACCTTCATCGCTGGGGTCGACCACCGCGACGAGATCAACATGGCGCAACGCTCGGATAGCGTCTGCGTGGCGTCGTCCAACAAGACCAATGCCGACAATGGCAATGCGAAAGTTCTTAGACACTTTGTTTCCTTCCGGAGGGTCCGGAAAATCCCGAAACCGATGATTGCGATCAGGCTGCTATGCCCAACTTGGCCACGACCGTATTGGGGTTTTCGCGATTCCGCAATAATGTATGATATTTTTATTTTTACCATACATCAGTTTGGATTGCTGATGTCTCTGAAAAATGCTAATTGAAAGAGGAAACTGATAATATCGGGTGAAACGCATGGCGAAACAGCCGTCTACGATAGGTGCAAGTACCTATCAGCGCATCAAGCGGGACATCATCTTCGGGGAGTTGCAGCCCGGCTCCAAACTGAAGCTGGACGCCTTGAAGGAACGCTACTCGGCAAGCCTTTCGACACTTCGTGAAACGCTGAACAGGCTCGCCAGCGACGGATTTGTCGAAGCTCCTGAGCAACGGGGGTTCCTGGTTACACCGGTCTCCCGTGAAGACCTGATCGAGATATCAGAGCTGCGTGTCCTGTTGGAATGCCACGCGTTGGAGTTATCCATCGAGAATGGTGACACGGATTGGGAGGGGAACCTCGTCGCCGCGCATCATAAGCTTCATTTGATGGAGCAACGGCTTCTCAAAGGAGATGACTCTGAGAAAGAAACCTGGAAGAGGTACGACTCGGAGTTTCATCAAGCAATGATAGCAGCCTGCAACTCCAAGAATCTTCTATCCCTTCACTCAATCATCTATGACAAATATCTTCGTTACCAGATGCTCGTACTGACCTATCGAGGTGAGGTAGCAGCCAAAGAACACAAACACATGTTCGATGCCGCATTGGCCAGAGACGCGAATATGGCCAAGAAGTTGTTGGAAGATCACATCCGAAATGGCCTCGCCCACACGTTGGAGGCTATGTAGGCCATTCCGCCGTGCCGCAATTGCGGCGGCCTCCAACTCGGAGCAACGCGGTGAAGTCCAATATCTTTTGATCGAATTCGCCAGTCAGGGTACCGCTACGACAATTGACCTTTCAGCTTACCCCTCGAAGGTCGCGGCACCCGTATTTTACAGAGTGTTAAAGTGTGGGGTTTGTGTCCAAGACGGACCTCCGCTACCATTAAAATCAATCACTTGCATCAAGGTTGAGCCAGCCCGTCGCTCCGGACCATGATTCCAGGGGGCAAATTGCGTCACAAAACTACGCCGGAATCGGTCAACTCGGGCGCACGGCCGTGCCGCGCGCGCCACCTAGAAATCAAGCTTCTGACACCCGCGCGGTATCCGATCTGAACGACCAAAACTCACTGCTGAGCGAAAACACGCCGCGCTTGTAGCAGCATTCCGCCACGTCAACCACGGCTCTCTTTTTGAAACTCATGAGATGCTTTAAGTCGAGCGGGGCATTTGGGCAGGGCAGAAAAATGAAACTCAGCGCATTAGAAGTTTTTTGTATTGTACTCGCAAGCGTCGTGGCCGGCGCTGGATTTGTTGGAGCAGCGAGCGCATTGATTTCGGGTATTTGAAACACCTGAACAGCACGCTTTCCCTGAATTGAGGAAAGTCAGACCGCCCAATTGCGCACGAAACGTATTGGCGGGGACCGTCCGCTCTTGCGGCCGCGCGGCTGGCTGGGCACTGCTGTGACAGCGAAAGAAAGTTTGGCTTATCGCGACACGTTTCGATGAACAGCAGAGAGCTATCCGGGATCCACGAACGCCGCGCCCCGAAGCCCTTTAACAAATCGCGCAGTCGCTTTTGCAACTCCCGGCTGGATTTTTTTGCGAAATTTGGCATTCTGTAGCCCCATGCGATCATTGAGGGTCTCTCGTGCTGCCATCCGAACGTCATGCAATCATTCTCGAAGAAGTTTCGCGCCAGCCTGCGGTTTCTATTCGTTCTCTGACTGAACGGCTTGGCGTATCACGGGAAACCGTGCGCAAGGATATCGAGCAGTTGGCCCAGGAAAACAAGCTCAACCAGGTGCGTGGCGGGGCAACCAGAGTGCACAGGCATGAACCTCCTATGACTGACCGCACCCAAACCAACCGTGCGGGCAAGGAGCGTATTGGTGCCTATGTCGCCAGCGCGATCCCGGACGGGGCCAGCGTGATCATTGACAATGGGTCGACGACGCTTGCCGCAGCTCAGGCTTTAGCGGCCACCCGCCGTGAATTAACGATATACACAAATGACTTAACAATTGCCTCGGTTCTGACACCTGCAGCGGCGGAGATCACATTGCTGGGCGGACGGCTGGATTTTTCCGAGAATGCAACAATGAGTCTGGATACGCTGGAACACCTTTCCAGATATAACGCGGAATACGCGCTGGTCGGGGTTGGCGGGATCAGCGCGCGGGCCTTGCTCACCTATTTCTCGCTGGAAGGCGCCAACTTGCGCCACATGATGATGGAACGGGCACAGCACCCTTTCCTTTTGGCGGACAGCAGCAAGTTCGGGGTGGTTGGGCAGATCGCCATGAAAGCTTTGCCCTTTGACGTGACCCTTGTTGTTGACGGTGAACTGCCCAAGGACATTTCCGAAGCGCTGGAAACCCACCCAATGGATATTGTGCGGGTATAACGCAAATAAAAGAAAATATTTGCCAAGTTTTGCAAAACATCGATAAGGTGAGTGCTGACCCGATTCCTTCTGCACGGAGCAAGGCAATGGCCAGCACCCAACTTCCGCACAGCGCGCAAACTGTCATTGTGGGAGGTGGTATTGTTGGCTGCTCGGCCGCGTATCACCTGACGAAGATGGGGCATCGTGATGTGGTGCTGTTGGAACAGGGACAGCTGAGCTGCGGCACCACCTGGCACGCGGCGGGTCTGGTCGGTCAGTTGCGCAGCCAGCCTGCCATGACCAATTTGATCCGCTATTCGACCGAACTGTATTCTCAGCTTGAGGCCGAGACCGGGCTGGCCACAGGCTGGATGGAGTGCGGTTCCGTTACCGTGGCACGCACGGAGGACCGCATGACAATGCTGCTGCGTACGGCGGCCGCAGCCCGCGCGCAGGGGGTCGAGGTACAGGTCATCACCCCGCAGGAGGCGCAGGATAAATGGCCTGTGATGCAGGTGGACGACGTCAAGGGTGGGCTGTGGATGCCCGGCGACGGCAAGGCCAACCCGACCGATCTGACACAGTCGCTGGCCAAGGGCGCGCGCGTGGGCGGCGCCAAAGTCATAGAAGGCATCAAGGTGACCGATATTCTGACCAGAGACGGAGCAGTCAGTGGTGTCGTGACCGACCATGGTACCATCGAAGCCGAGATTGTGGTGAACTGCGGCGGTCAGTGGGCGCGCCAACTGGGCAAAATGTGCGGCGTCAACGTACCGCTGCATTCGGCCGAGCATATGTACATCGTGACCGAACAGATCGAAGGCGTGAAGCCTGGCCTGCCGGTGCTGCGCGACCCTGACGGCTATATCTATTTCAAAGAGGAAACCGGCGGTCTGGTGATGGGCGGGTTCGAACCCGAAGCCAAGCCATGGGCAATGGACGGCATCCCCGACAAGTTCTACTTCCAGCTTCTGCCCGATGACTGGGACCAGTTTGAGATTCTGCTAGAAAATGCGCTGATCCGGGTTCCACAGATGGCCGACGCCGGTGTGCGCAAATTCTACAACGGGCCTGAAAGCTTCACCCCCGACAACAACTACCTTCTGGGCGAGGCACCCGAACTGAAGAACTTCTTTGTGGGGGCCGGGTTCAACTCGATGGGAATTGCCAGCGCCGGTGGGGCGGGGCGTGCTTTGGCTGAATGGATTGTCGAGGGGGCTCCGACTTCGGACTTGTTTGCTGTCGATATCCGGCGGTTCGCAAACTTCAACAACAACCCGACGTGGCTGCACGATCGGGTCAAGGAAACGCTGGGGCTTCACTATGCCATGCCCTGGCCCAATCGCGAACTGGACACCGCGCGCCCGTTCCGCCGCTCGGCCCTTTACGACCGCTTGGCGGCAAAAAATGCTGTATTCGGATCAAAGATGGGCTGGGAGCGGGTGAATTTCTTTGCGTCGGAAGGCGAAGCACCCCAGATTCAATACAGTTTTGGCCGCCAGAACTGGCATGACGCAGTTGCGGCCGAGCACAAGAACACCCGCGAGGGCGTGTCGATCTTCGATCAAAGCTCGTTCGCGAAGCTGTTGGTTCAGGGCCGGGATGCCTGTGCACAGTTGAACCGCATTTGCGCGGCAAATGTCGACGTCCCAATCGGAGGCACGGTCTACACCGGTCTGCTGAACGAACGCGGCGGGTACGAATCCGACCTGACAGTGCTGCGCCTGAAAGAGCAGGAGTTCCTTCTGATCACCGGCTCGGCCCAGGCGGTGCATGATGCGGACTGGATTCGCAAGAATTTCGACGCGGATGCCCACGTGTTCCTGACCGATGTCACGGCCGCCTGGTCGGTTATGGCGGTCATGGGGCCGAAAGCCCGCGCGGTTCTGAAGAAACTGACCAAAGCCGACCTGTCCAACGCGGCCTTCCCGTTTGCCACCCATCAGGAAATCGATTTGGGCTATGCCACGGTTCTGGCCAACCGCATGACCTATGTGGGTGAACTGGGCTGGGAACTGCTGGTGCCGGTCGAATTCACCGTTGGCGTATACGAGGACCTGACGCTCGCCGGGGCCGAGTTTGGCGTCCGCGATGCGGGATACTACGCGCTGGAAGGGTTGCGCTTGGAAAAGGGTTTCCGCGCCTGGAGCCGAGAGTTGACGCCCGATATCACACCGTTGCAGGCAGGGTTGAGTTTTGCGGTCGATTTCGAAAAGCCCGGCGGCTTTATCGGAAAAGACGCGCTGCTGGCGGCAAAAGAGGACCCCGATCACCTGAAAACACGCATCGTGCAACTGTTGCTGGATGATGCCTCGGCACAACTGTGGGGTGGTGAGGCCGTGTTGTATGACGGGGTCGAAATCGGCGAGGTCCGCTCGGCCGCTTATGGCCATACGCTGTGCGCGTCCGTTGCACTTTGCCAGCTGGACGCGCCCCGCCCGGTAACGGCCGATTTTATTCGCGACGGGACCTTTGAAATCGACCTTGCCGGAACCCGGTTGTCGGCAACAGCCTATATGCAAGCCCCGTACGATACCAAAAGCGAGCGGCCGAAGGTGGACGGCTAATCTTGGATGACAACCTGCTGAAATGGACCTGGATGAAACACCGTTCGGTTATCGGGCCCGAAGCGAACCAAACCTCCAAATTCGGTTTTCTGCGTTGCGATAGTTTGCCATTGGACCAGCTTGTCCTTGACGAACAGACTTCCGGTTCGGTTCTGTCGGTCGCGTGCCACGCGCTTGCGCTGGCAAACCAAACGCGCGCGCGTATCAGCGCATTGAGGTCGGAGTTCTGATGCACGCCAACAAACCAAACCATTTCATCGGCTCGCAATGACGACCTCGGCGCTTCTTATCGTTTTGACCGCTGCCTTTTTGCATGCGCTCTGGAATGCGGTTGTCAAAGGGGCGCCCGACAAAGCAATCGTTTTGGGGCTGGTATCACTTGGCCACGCAATCCCCGCGCTGTTTGCGTTGCCGTTTTTCGGGTTACCGGTTTGGGCGGCTTTTCCCTTTATCGTTGGCTCGACCCTGATCCACTGGGGGTATTACTGGTTTCTGAACACCGCATATAAACATGGCGACCTGTCGATGGTTTACCCCATCTCTCGCGGGATCACACCTGTTCTGGTCGCGATGGGCGCAATTTTGTTTGCCGGAGAGCTTCTTTCGATGGTCGCATGGGTCGGCATACTCTGCATCTCGGCAGGTATCGGGTGCCTGTCCCTTGCCGGGTTAGGCAGACAAACGAACTGGATCGCCATAGCGGCAGCGCTTGGTACGGGCCTGATGATTGCGTCCTATTCGATTGTGGATGGTATCGGCATTCGGCTGTCCGAGAACGCATTGGGTTACATCGCGGCCTTGTTCGTCGCTGAAATATTTGTTGCCGGTTTTATCTTCACGACCCGATGGCAGCGCCTTGTGGCACTGCCCAGTCGCTTTGTCTGGGCAGGCCTGGCGGGCGGCGTCATTTCCGGCCTGGCCTACGGGCTGGTGCTGTATGCCAAGACGATTGCGCCTTTGGGTGTGGTGTCAGCACTCAGAGAAAGTTCCGTGATCTTTGCGTCGATTATTGGCGTCATGTGGTTTGGCGAAGGGCCCAAATCCAACAGGCTTCTTGCGGCGACAATCGTGGCGCTTGGCATCTTGGTTTTGGCAATGGCGAGATAACGAAATCTAAGGGCAGATTTCGGACGCAGAACCTGGAAACACGCATGAAAGAAGTACTGATCTTCATCATGGATCCGGCTGGATTTCGGACCGCCGCAGGAACAATGCCGATCCCGCCTGTGTTCAGGCTCTGGCCCGCGCCGGGGGCGACAATACTGGACGGCACCAAAAGTATGCAAAATAAGCGGCTTCAAACGGTTAGGCCCTGCCGCTCCGTTGCCGAAATTGATCGCAACCGTCGGCAATCCACAGCTGCTTTTCCATAGGGTGCACTTATGATGTTGAAGATATAATCGATTTTTCTTGAAGTTTTTATCTGTCAAACTGTTGATACAAATCTGAATAGAACGCCGCGCAAGAATGGCGAACCCGTCAAGAAATCACCAACAGAGGATAACAATGAAACACACGACATCATTTCTTGCCGCTCTGGCCGTCAGCGCAATGACCGCGACGGTTGCGGCATCGGAAACAGAATTGACAGTGTACACCGCCGTCGAGGCGGAAGATCTGGCCCGCTATGCCGAGACGTTCAACCAAAGCAATCCTGACATCAAGATCAACTGGGTTCGCGACTCGACCGGGATCATCACCGCCAAACTGCTGGCAGAGCGGGACAACCCCCAGGCAGACGTCGTATGGGGGCTGGCGGCTACGTCGCTGCTACTTCTCAAATCGGAAGGCATGCTGGAACCCTACGCGCCCGCCGGCGTCGAGAACCTGGATCCCAAGTTTGTCGATGGCGACAATCCACCCGCATGGGTTGGCATGGATGCCTGGGTTGCATCCGTATGCTACAACACGGTCGAGGCCGAAAAGGCCGGGCTGAAGCCACCCACCTCGTGGAAAGACCTCACTGACCCGATGTACAAGGATCAGGTTATCATGCCGAACCCGAACTCGTCAGGCACCGGGTTCCTTGACGTTTCAAGCTGGCTGCAAATGTTCGGTGAAGAAGGCGGCTGGGAGTACATGGACGCGCTGCACGAAAATATTGCGCGCTATACGCATTCAGGGTCCAAACCCTGCAAGCTGGCGGCAGCGGGCGAAATCCCGATCGGTATCTCGTTTGCCTTCCGCGGTGCCAAGTCCAAGGCGGATGGCGCACCGCTTGAGATTATCGTCCCGTCCGAAGGCGTAGGCTGGGACATGGAAGCCACCGCAATTGTCGCCGGAACGGCAAATCTGGAAGCCGCTCAGAAACTGGTTGATTTCACAGTCACCAAGGAAGCCAACGAAATGTACAACACCGGCTATGCGGTTGTGGCCTACCCCGGCATCGCAAAACCGGTTGAGCACTTCCCAGAGGGTCTTCTGGATGCCATGATTGACAATGATTTTGAGTTTGCCGCGAATAACCGTGCGGCAATCCTGAAGGAATGGCAGTCTCGCTATGACGGAAAGTCGGAAGCGAAATAAACACGATAGCAGGAGAGGTGCTTTTGCCTCTCCTGCGCGCCCTTCTCTTTATCCCAAAAACATGACCTGCGCACCTGGCAATGCCCAGCCCGGATCAGCCATGCCCGAGGTGCAGATGTGAGGACTTCTCCCGTGCTTCAGAAAACACCTCCCGGTGAACTGTATCTCAGCATCCAGAACTTGTGGAAGGCGTTCGGCAGCTTTCTCGCTCTCAAGGATATTTCGCTGGAAATCAACGATGGCGAATTCGTTTGTTTTCTGGGCCCGTCGGGTTGCGGGAAAACGACCCTGCTCCGCGCTATCGCCGGTCTGGATTTGCAGACCAAGGGGACGGTGATGCAGGACGGCAAGGACGTGTCCAACCTGCCCCCGTCCGAGCGTGATTTCGGGATCGTGTTTCAGTCCTATGCGCTATTTCCGAACCTCACGATTGAAAAGAACATTGCATTTGGTCTGGAAAATTCAGGCCACAGCAAATCTGAAATCGCTGTCCGCGTGAATGAGTTGCTTAATCTCGTCGGCCTGCCGGATCAGGGCAAAAAATATCCGGCACAGTTGTCGGGTGGGCAGCAGCAAAGGATTGCCCTGGCCCGTGCCATCGCAACCAAGCCCGGCCTGCTGCTTCTGGACGAACCCCTTTCGGCGCTTGATGCAAAAGTACGCGTCCATTTGCGTCATGAAATCAAAGAGTTGCAACGCAAGCTGGGCGTGACCACTGTGATGGTGACGCATGACCAGGAAGAGGCGCTGGCCATGGCGGACCGGATCGTGGTCATGAACCATGGGGTGATTGAACAGGTGGGATCGCCCACCGAGATATACCGCCATCCAAGGAACTTGTTTGTCGCCGATTTCATTGGCGAGATGAACCAGCTGTCGGCAGTTGCCGGTGACCCTCAGACGATAGAACTGGGCGGGTCCGTGCTGAAATGCACGCGGCATTCGCATCAGAAAGGAAGCCGCGTCATAGCTGCTGTCCGACCCGATGATGTCATTCCACATGGAGAAGGTGCGCGGTCTCCCGGTGCGCCGGATACAATTACCACCCCGGAAAACGCCTTCGAAGTACTGATCACCGAGATGGAGTTCCTCGGTTCGTTCTGGCGGTGCCGCCTGAGCAATGAGCGGTTCGGCAAATCCGAGCTGATCGCGGATTTCTCGATCAATGCCGTGCGCCGCCTTGAGCTGGAAGAAGGGCGGACGATGATGATCGAGCTTCCCGAAGACCGCCTGATGGCCTTTGACGTACCGGAGACCGGGGCATGAGTACCGCTTCCACCAACGGCAACACTTTGCCCCCCGGCCCAATCATCAAACCCAAGCTCAGCCGCGACGACATCCTGATGCGCGGAAGCATGATGGTTATCGTGCTGTATCTGATCGTGACGCTGGCGCTGCCGCTTTACACGATGCTCTCAAAGTCGTTTTCCACCTATCGGGTGGAACTGTCCCAATACGAGTTTCAGGTCAGCGATGACGCAGGGAGTTTTGATGGAACGATCCTGTCGGGCGATGCGCTGAACCGCGAAACCGGAGCATTTGCCGACACCGATCTTGTGACGGGTTCGGACGGGCGCTTGCCTGTTACGGGTTTCTTCCCAGATTTCAGTTTCCGCAGTCCGGTGATGTATCAGATCCGGAACACGACGGATACCGGTCGGTTCCTGGTGGGATCGACTTTGCAGGAAGGAACCGATTGGGTCGAGCTGGATTCCAATACCTTTCGGCGGGTTCAACTCCGGCCCGTCCAGTCCAGGGGATTGGATAACTTTGTAAACTACTTCTCCACGCCCGCGCTGTTCAATTCGATCAAGAATTCGCTTTGGATTTCGGTTGTCAGCACGATCATCACCGTGACGCTGGCCTTCTGGTTTGCCTACGCGCTCAACCGCAGCTGCATGCGGTTCAAAGGTGTCTTTCGCCTGATCGCAATGGCGCCAATTCTCGTTCCCTCGCTGTTGCCGGGTATCGCCTTGGTATACCTGTTCGGCAATCAGGGCATGATCAAAGAACTGCTGTTCGGCGCCAGCATCTATGGTCCGATCGGCATTGTGATAGGCTCGGTTTTCTTCACCTTTCCGCATGCCTTCCTGATCATCTCAACGGCGCTGGCGATTTCGGATGCGCGGCTGTACGAAGCTGCGGCAAGCCTGCGGTCAACCCCATGGCGCACGTTCTGGACGGTGACCGTTCCGGGCGCCAGGTACGGCCTGATCTCTGCCGCCTTTGTTGTGTTCAATCTGGTAATCACCGATTTCGGCCTGCCCAAAGTCATTGGCGGGCAGTTCAACGTGCTTGCGGTGGACATCTACAAGCAGGTGATCGGCCAGCAGAACTTTGAGATGGGCGCGGTTGTGTCCGTGGTTCTGGTGATCCCGGCGATCCTGGCTTTTGCGATCGACCGCATGGTCCAGTCCAAACAGGTGGCGCTGCTGTCGGCCCGGTCGGTGCCGTATCAGCCAACCCCGAACCCGAAAGCTGATCGCCTGTTTCTGGCCTATTGCAGCGCGGTCGGCCTGTTCATCGTTGGCCTTCTGGCAGTGTGCCAGTTCGCTGCCCTGATCAAGTTCTGGCCCTATGATCTGAGCCTGAGCCTGAGGAACTATCAGTTCGACAAGATGGATGGCGGCGGCTGGGGGTCTTATTTCAATTCGATCCGGCTGGCCCTGCTGACTGCAATTATCGGCACGGCGGTTGTGTTCTTCGGGGCCTACCTGGTTGAGAAATCACAAGGGTTCCGCACCGGCAGATCGATCTTTCAGATGTTCGCGATGTTGCCGATGGCCATTCCGGGCATGGTACTGGGGCTGTCCTACATCTTTTTCTTCAACAACCCGTCAAACCCGCTGAACGGCATCTACGGCACAATGGCGATTTTGGTGATCTGTACGGTGACGCACTTCTACACCGTATCGCACCTGACGGCGGTGACGGCCCTGAAACAAATGGACCGCGAGTTCGAGTCCGTGTCAGCGTCGCTCAAGCAACCGACGATGAAGCTGTTTGCACGGGTGACGGTTCCGGTCTGCCTGCCAGCGGTTCTGGACATATCCATCTATCTGTTTGTCAACGCGATGACGACCGTGTCGGCTGTGGTGTTTCTGTACTCACCCAAGACCACGCTCGCCTCAATCGCTGTCCTGAATATGGATGATGCCGGAGACATCGCACCGGCGGCGGCAATGGGGATGATGATCTTCTATACAAATGCCGCGGCCCGGATCATTCATCAGATAGCGTCCAAGGGCATTCTGAAACGCACTCAAGCCTGGCGAAGTCGCTAGCGGCCATTTTGACTCCCTGCCCCGCCAATCAGCTATTGGCGGGGTTTTCTTTCAAAGTCCGCTGCACGAACTCCATGAAAGCGCGGATAATCTTCACCTCGCGGCGTTGCGAAAGCGAAATGATGCTCTCGCCCATTTGCAGGTTGATCCCCTGCAACTTGATCTGCCGCAGCCGGTCATCATGCCCGTATTCCGCCTGCGAAACAAAACCGATGCCGGCGCCGGAGGCCACAAGTTCCCGAATTGCTTCACGCCCTTCGGCAACGATCGCCGGTTTAAGCATGATCCCGTGCTTTTTGGCCTCATCTTCCAGTTTCTGGCGCGTTTTTGACCCGGTCTCGCGAAAGATAAGCGGCAGCTTTGACAGCTCTTCCAGAGACAGGGTCGGTTTGGACGCCAAAAGCAAACCCTGGGCCGCAAAGGCGACGATCTCGGTGGATCCAAGGCTCAGAATTTCCATGTCCTTACCCGGCGACAGGCTGCCGACAACGCCGATCTCCGCATTATAGGACCGGAGTTCCTCCAGGATTTCCTCGGTATTGCCCGAGCGCACGGTGATTGTGACGTTCGGATTCTTCTTCTGAAAGGCCCCCAAAAAGGCTGTCAGGTGGTGCGCTGAGTCGGCGATGATGCGCAACTCTCCATCAACCACGGCCTTGGTCTCGGAAAGGTAGTCCTCGATCTGATCTTCGATCTCGAAGTATTGCTTGGTGTATCTGTAAAGCTGCTCTCCTTCATGGGTCAGGGTCACACGTTTCCGTTCGCGCTGGAACAACAACAAATCGTGATCCTGTTCCAGCTTTCGCACCTGCTCGGAAATGGCCGGCTGTGTCAGATACAAGGCTTCTGCTGCACGTGAAAAACCACCGTGTTTAGCCACAAAATGAAAGGCTTTGAGCTGACTGTGCCGCATCGCGTATCCCCGTTTCCCATTACATAGGCTGAGCTTATAATTAGATCGATAATTGCAATTTCACATATAGCAACCGTTGCTGCAATTGTGTTCTTGAAAACGCTTTTCTGGAGCATGGATATGACGCCTTCCAACGCAAAAATCGAACCTCCTCGCCTCGGTGAACCATATCTTCTGACACCCGGTCCTTTGACAACGTCCTATGCTGTAAAAGAAGCCATGTTGAAGGATTGGGGCAGTTGGGATGACGACTTTCGTGCCATGACGCGCGAAGTGCGGTCCAGCCTTCTGGCGTTGCTTGGCGAAGGGGCTGACGACTACGATTGCGTCCCCATGCAGGGTAGCGGTTCGTTCTCGGTCGAGGCGATGCTTGCGTCGTTTATTCCACCCAATGGCAAGGCACTTGTTCTTGCGAATGGCGCCTACGGGCAACGATCTGCGCAGACCCTGGAATATCTGGGGCGCGACCATGTCGTTCTGGACAAGGGGGATTACCTGCCGCCAAGGGGCGAGGAAGTTGCCCGCATTCTTGCCGAGGACCCCGACATCACCCATGTGGTCGCTATTCACTGCGAAACCAGCTCGGGAATTCTGAATCCGGTCGAGGAGATATCCGAAGTCACCTATGCCGCCGGGCGCAAACTTCTGATCGACTCGATGTCGGCGTTTGGCGCGGTGGAACTCAAACCCACCGAAATCCGCTACGAGGCGATGGTGTCTTCGGCCAACAAATGTATCGAAGGCGTGCCCGGTTTCGGCTTCATAGTCGCCCGTAAATCCGAGCTTGAAGCCGCGAAGGGCAACAGCCACTCGTTGTCTCTGGATGTGCACGCACAGTGGGCGCACATGAACAAGACCGGCCAGTGGCGGTTCACACCGCCAACACATGTGGTGGCCGCCTTTATCGAGGCACTCAGGGCACACGCCGCCGAAGGGGGCGTACCCGGCCGTGGCGGGCGTTACACCCGTAATCGCGATGTCATGGTCGCCGGAATGCGAGAGCTGGGCTTTGAAACGTTGCTGGACAATCGCTGGCTCAGCCCAATTATCGTCACCTTTTTCTGTCCCGCGGACGAAAACTTCGTGTTTGATCAGTTCTATAACCTGATGAAATCCAAGGGCTTCATCATCTACCCGGGCAAACTGACGGTGGTCGACAGCTTCCGCGTCGGATGCATCGGCCAAATGGACGAACACGTCATGCGAATGGTCGTGACCGCCGCAAAGGAATCATTGGAGGAGATGGGCGTGACCAACGCGGCACCTCCCCTCCGGGCACTGCAAGAACGCGCCAAACTGGCTGCCTAACTATCAAGGAACATGACAAGATGACCATCCAAACCCCCGTTGTAGCAAACGAGCGCGTCTATCCGACGCCCAAGGTCCCCGCAATTGCCATCTGCCTGGATGGGTGCGAGCCTGAATATCTGGAGGTTGCGATTGCCAAGGGACTGATGCCCAACCTCAAGCGGATGCGCGAAGAAGGCACTGACCGGCTGGCCCATTCCGTGATCCCGTCCTTCACCAACCCCAACAACCTGTCGATCGCCACTGGACGCCCGCCCATCGTGCATGGCATCTGTGGCAACTACCTGATTGACCCGGACAGCGGCGAAGAAGTCATGATGAATGACGTGCGTTTCCTGCGTGCACCGACCATCTTCTCGCAATTCTACGATGCCGGGTTCCGCGTCGCCATGGTAACCGCCAAGGACAAGCTGCGCGCGCTTCTTGGTGCGGGGCTGAAGTTCGACGAAGGCCGTGCAGTCGCCTTTTCCTCGGAACGTTCGGGCGAGACGACCATGGCTGAGCACGGCATCGACAATGCCAGCAAATGGTTGGGCATGGACGTCCCCGAGGTTTACTCGGCCGAACTGTCCGAGTTTGTCTTTGCTGCCGGCGTCAAGCTGTTGAAAGAGTTCAAGCCCGACGTGATGTATCTGTCGACCACTGACTATATTCAGCACAAGTTTGCACCCGAACAGCAAGGCGCGCTGGATTTCTACGCGATGTTCGATCGCTATCTGGGCGAACTGGACGCGTTGGGTGCCGCCATCGTGGTGACCGCCGACCACGGCATGAAGCCAAAGCACTTGCCTGATGGCTCGCCCGCCGTTGTCTATGCGCAGGATCTGATGGACGAGTGGCTGGGCAAGGACGCCGCGCGGGTCATCCTGCCGATTACCGATCCTTATGTCGTGCATCACGGCGCATTGGGGTCTTTCGCGACCGCCTATCTGCCGGAAGGCGCGGATCAGGATGAAATCATAGCAAAACTCAAAGCGACCGAGGGTATAACCCACGTGCTGACCAAGGCCGAAGCCATCGAGCAGTTCGAATTGCCGGGCGACCGGATTGGCGACATCGTGATGGTCTCGGGCGAGAACATCTGCATTGGCACGTCCGAGCACCGTCACGATCTGGCGGCCCTGAAGGAACCCCTGCGCAGCCATGGCGGTTTGACCGAGCAAGAAGTTCCGTTCATCGTGAACCGCGTCATCGACCTGCCCAACCAACCGGTTTTGCGTAATTTCGACGCCTTCTTTTACGCAACCACAGCAGCGGCACAGTAAGTCATGAAAGATCAGACCATGTCGAACATCGAAATACGAAACGAAGGAATGCGGATCGGCGGTGAAATTGTCTTCACCGAAGAAACCGTTCCGGTGCACTACCCCTATACCAACGAAGTTGTGGGGTACGTTCCGGCCGGAACCGCCGAACATGCGCGCAAGGCTTTCGAGATTGCGGCAAACTACAAACCAAAGCTCACCCGGTATGAACGCAGCCAGATCCTGCAGCGCGCGGGTGAGCTGATCGGAGAAAAGCGCGAATATCTGGCCAAGTGGCTGACGCTTGAACTGGGCATCTGCCACCAGCACGCGATCTACGAAACCAAGCGCGCGCAGGATGTCTATCAGTTCGCCGCCGCCGAGGCACTGAAGGATGATGGCGAGATTTTCTCGTGCGATCTGACCCATAACGGCAAGGCCCGCAAAATCTTCACCATGCGCGAGCCGGTAAAGGCGATCAGCGCGATCACACCGTTCAACCACCCGCTTAACATGGTCAGCCACAAGATCGCGCCGTCGATTGCCACCAACAACTGCATGGTCTGCAAACCGACGGAATTGACCCCGCTGACCGCATTGACCCTGGCGGATATTCTGTACGAGGCGGGCTTGCCACCCGAGATGTTCCATGTTGTCACCGGTTGGCCCGCTGACATCGGCGACGAGATGATCACCAACGAGCATATCGACATCATCACCTTCACCGGCGGCGTGCCTGTGGGCAAGATGATTGCCGAAAAGGGCGTCTACAAACGTCAGGCACTGGAACTTGGCGGCAATGATCCTCTGATCGTCCTCAACGACCTCAGCGATGCTGATCTGGACAAGGCTGCCACGATTGCGGTTGCAGGTGCCACCGGCAATTCCGGCCAGCGCTGTACGGCAGTCAAACGGATCCTCGTGCAGGAAAGCGTGGCCGACAGGTTTGTGCCGCTGGTTCTGGAGAAGGCCAAAAAGATCAAATTCGGCGATCCGCAGGATCCTGAAACCGAACTGGGCTGCGTGATCCACGACAAGGCGGCGGAAGTCTTTGAAAACCGCGTTTATCAGGCCGAGAAAGAAGGCGCGGAAATCCTCTATCATCCGGGCCGTCAGGGCGCGCTGCTGCCCCCGATTGTGGTCGACAAGGTGCCGCATGACAGTGAACTGGTGATGGAGGAAACCTTTGGCCCGATCGTCCCCATTGTGCGTGTGCCCGACAACGATGAAGAGGTGATGGCCATCTCGAACTCGACCGAGTTCGGCCTGTCCTCAGGCGTATGCACCAACGATCTGAACCGCGCCATAGCCTATATAAACGGGCTGAACGTGGGCACATGCAACATCTGGGAACAGCCGGGTTACCGGATCGAAATGTCGCCCTTCGGCGGAATCAAGGACAGCGGAAACGGCGTGAAGGAAGGCGTTATCGAAGCGATGAAGTTCTTTAGCAACGTGAAGACTTATTCGCTGCCCTGGCCTGGCTGACGTCCCTGCCCCTTCTGCAAACAGGAGGGGTCCAGGAAATTTCTCCCCGGAACTGGCGGACCCTTCGGGGCCCGCCCCTTTTCCAAAACGACAGTGAGAAACGGATATGCCACAGATTGTCCATACAGAAGGGGAATCGAATACCTCGGAAGCCCGCAAAGCCTGGCTGAAGAAGTCCATCGGGCCCAAATCATCGCCGCTGCTGAAACGCGACTCGGATGTGTTCCTGCATCAATCCCTGTCCAGCCCCTGCGTCAGCACGATTGCCAAGGCCGAAGGTATCTGGATCGAGGATCTCGACGGCCGCCGCTACATGGATTTCCATGGCAATTCGGTACATCACATTGGCTATGGCCATCCCCGTCTGGTCCAGGCGATCAAGGATCAGCTGGACGACCTGCCCTTTGCCCCACGCCGTTTCACCAATGAACCGGCGGTGGAACTGGCCGAAAAGCTGGTGGCCATCACCCCGGGCGATCTGGGCAAGGTACTGTTCACCACCGGCGGTTCGGACGCCAATGAAGTCGCGCTCAAGATCGCCCGCGCCGCGACGGGCCGTTTCAAGACTCTGAGCTTCTGGGACGCCTTCCACGGAGCGGGCTTTGGCGCGGCAAGCGTTGGTGGCGAGGCCACTTTCCGCAGCCACATCGCCGGGCCGCTTTTGCCGGGAACCGAGCATGTAGCACCCTTTCACCCCACCCGATGCCCCTATGGGCACACAACGCTTGAAGCCAGCGCGGAAGCCTGCGCCAACATGATCGACTATGTGCTGGAACGCGAAGGCGACATCTGCGCCGTCGTGGCCGAGGCGATGCGTGCCGTGCCCATCGTGCCGCCGCCAGGTTTCTGGAAGCGGGTGCGCGAAATTTGCGACCGGCACGGCGCATTGCTGATCCTGGATGAAATTCCGACCGGGCTGGGCAAGACCGGGCAGATGTTCTCGTTCCAGCATGATGAAATCATCCCCGACATTGTCACCATCGGCAAATCGCTGGGCGGGGGTATCCTGCCAATCGCCGCCTGCATCGCCCGGAAAAATCTGGATGTTTGCGGGGACTTTGCCATTGGGCATTACACGCACGAAAAGAACCCCGTAACCTCTCGGGCCGCTTTGACGACACTTCAAATCATAGAAGACGAGGGCTTGGTCCAGCGCGCGGCTGAGTTGGGCGAATACGCGATGGGGCGCCTGGTCGACGCCCTTCAGAATGTTCCCATCGTCGGTGACATCCGAGGTCGCGGCCTTATGTACGGTATCGAGATTGTCGAGGATCGTGCCAGCAAGACGCCCGGAAATGCGCGCGCGGAACAGATCTACTATGCCTGTCTCGAAGCGGGGTTGAGCTATAAGATCAGCCAGGGTTGCGTTCTGACCCTGTCGCCGCCGCTGACGATTTCGCAAACTGAACTGGATCGTGCCATCGACATCGTTGTTGCCGCAATCACAGAGGCAAACTGAGCCGACTGGCCATGGCGGCGGGCAAGATCGCCAATTGGTTCGGTAACGGGCGCACTTGGCGCAACCCAATAAGATGCTGCAAAATAGACCGGATTTCCCGTCCTTGTTTGCCGTCGCCCAAGGCTCAAAAGCCATCTGCAGCGGATCGCACACAAACTGCGGTGCAAATACCTGTTTTGAAGCCGGAGTGAAGCATGGCAATTGTCACCTTCCTGATCAGTTTGGCCGGGGCAACCATGCTTCTGCTTTACGCAGTACGCATGGTGCGCACTGGAATCGAACGCAGCTACGGCGCGTCGTTCCAGCGGGTGATGACGCGCCAGCGCAGCTACCTGCATGCCTCGGTGGTTGGGCTGATGATGGCGGTCGTGTTGCAAAGCTCGGCCGCCGTGGCTTTGCTGACGTCCGGGTTTGCCGCCAGTGGGATGCTGAGCTTTCCAGCCGGTCTGGCGATTGTACTGGGTGGCGATCTGGGCTCGGCGTTGATCATTCAGATCCTGTCCTTTCGGTTGGACTGGCTTGTGCCGCTGTTACTGGCAACTGGCGGCTATCTGTTCGTCAAGACCGAAGCCAAGAAAGCACGGCAGCTTGGGCGCATTCTGATGGGCGTGGCATTTATCCTGATCTCGCTGAGGTTCCTGCGCGAGGCGATGGACCCCATCCGGGACAGTGCATTTCTGCCCGCCGTCGCCGATTATCTGGCGCGCGATTACATCACGGCCTTCCTTGTCGGGGGGGCCCTGGCTTTTGTCATGCACTCGTCGGTCGCGGCCATCCTTATGTGCGTGACGCTTGTACAGATCGGCGCAATCCCTTTTGCCGCCGGTATGTCATTGGTTCTTGGCGCGAATTTTGGCTCGGCCTTCATTCCGGTCTGGCTGACCCGGGGAATGCCTGTGACGGCACGACGCATCCCCTACGCAAACCTGGCGCTGCGGGGCAGTTGGGCTTTGGTGACCCTGTTTGTGGCGAACCTGGCCCTGCGAACCGGGCTCTTGGGAGAACCGCAGGGGGGACAGATGCTCGTCAATGTGCATCTTGCATTCAACCTGTCACTGCTGGTTCTGGCGCTTCCGTTTTGCGGGCGCTTGCAGGCACTGTTCGAAACGCTTTTGCCAGACCCCCAAAAAGAACAGAAGCCGCAACCCGCAAGGCCGGTCAGTGCGTTGGACATCAGATGCGTTTCGAGCCCAAACCAAGCGCTGCCGAGCCTGAAGCGGGAACTTCTGCGGATGAGCGATCTTCTCGAGACCATGTTCCGCCCGGTGCTGGAACTGTACCGACACGGTGATAAGGAACAGATCCGGTCTGTTCAGGCGATTGACGAGGAAGTGAACCAGTGCCTCTCGGGTATTCGAACCTTTGTTGCAGCGATACCGGCTGAATTATACGAAAAACAGGATGCCAAAACCGCGCGCGATCTGATGGAGTTCGCTATTCGGCTTGAAACGGCCGGGGATGTTGTTGCCAAACGCCTGACTGTTTTGGCGGGCGAAATGCGCGCCAAGGGTTCAAGTTTCTCGCAAGAGGGCTGGTCGGAACTCGTCCACATGCACGAGAGCATTCTGTCGAATATGAAACTGGCTTCGAATGTGCTTATTTCAGACGATCTGGAAAGCGCGCGGCTGCTGAGCCTTGAAAAAACCGAAATAAAACGGGTGGAACGTGACAGCCGCAAGCGGCACCTGCGCCGATTGCAACATGGGACAACGGAAAGCTTCGAGACCAGCGATATGCATCTGGAGACTTTGCGTGCGTTTCGAGAGTTCAACAGTCACATCGCCTCTGTCGCCTACCCGGTCCTGTACCGCTATGGGCAATTGTTGGAGACGCGATTGATCAAGGAAATTGCCGACGAGCCAAGCGGTCCGTGAGATCGTCTCAACTCGTTTGCCTTTTTGATAGCGGTGTTCGCAAAGTCTGACGGTGGCCTTGCGCTGGTTCCGACCCCGGATACAGATGCGCACCCTTGTCGGTCAGAGCTTGCCTGAACCAATCAACATCCTAGGCTCGAACTCCACCTAGCCAATCGACATTGGCGGGTCCCTCAAAAGGGCCCTTGTCGCGCCACCGCTTTCAGCAGTTTCACAGGGCTATCCTTTATCCATGGGCAGTACCTTCAGCCATTTCGAGCGCCTGGTCGAGGCTGTTTGCCACCTGGTCCACATCTTCCAAGGACAAACAAAGTGGCGGCACCATCCGTAGGCATTGCTGGAAAGGACCGGACTTTGACAGGATGATCCCCTGCGCGCGGCAGGCTTCGAAGACCTCTGCTGTCATCTCCTTGTCAGGCGCTTTGCTGTCCCGGTCTTTCACGAATTCCAGCGCCAGCATAAGTCCCTTGCCGCGAACATCACCGATGGCCTTGTACTTGTCTTTCAAGTCATTAAGCCTTTCCAACAGCGCCGCGCCCACAATACGGGCGTTTTCCTGAAGCCCTTCGTCTCGCATAACGGCCAGAACGGCACGGGCTGCAGCGGCCGAGGTCGGGTTGGCGCCGTAGGTGTGGAACATGAACCTTTCGGCCATCGGCGCCGCAACTTGTTTTTTGGCCACAACCGCTCCGATCGGAAAGCCGTTTCCAAGGCCCTTGGCCATGACAATGATGTCGGGGACAACGCCGTCTGCCTCGAACCCCCAGAAGTTTTCGCCGGTGCGGCCAAAGCCTGACTGAACTTCATCGGCAATGTAAAGCCCCCCTGCCGCGCGCACGCGATCTGCTGCGCCGGACATATAGCCCGGCGGCATTTCGATGATGCCGCCATAGCCCTGCACGCTTTCCACAAAGATGCCCGCCACCTGACCGGATGTCGCTGTGGCGATGGTGCGGTCGATCTCTTCCAGATACGGCTGGGTACCTGGCCCGAAGATGCCGCGATACTGGTTGGGTTCGGGAACGAAGGCGACGTTGCCGGGCATGCCCGGGTGGCGCCACCCGGCAATACCTGTGATCGACTGCGCTGCGGCAGTGGGCCCATGATAAGCAGTGCGCAACGCCAGCAGGTCCAGATTGCCGGTATAGGTACGCGCCATGGTCATCGCCAGATCAATCGCCTCGGACCCGGAGTTGGTCAGATGTACCACCCAGTCATGGCCCTTGGGCATGGTCGCGGCCAGTTCCTCGGCCAGATGTGCGGGTGTCGGGTGGTAGAACATTGTCGTGCAGTGGGTCAGTTCCTGCGCCTGCGCGCTTGCTGCTGCCACCACGCGTGGGTGCGAGTGCCCGACCGAGATACAGACATTCATCCCCAACAAGTCCGTATATTTCCGCCCGTCCGTGTCCCACAGGTATTGGCCCTGGCCTTTTTTGAACACAATGGGCTCGCGGAAGGGCGTGAACCGCGTCAGCGAAGCGGCATAGTACCGGTCCCGTCGCGCGGCGGTATTCGAGAAGTCCCAGTCGGTGTGAAGGGGGTGGTCAGTCATTTGGAACCTCCGGTTTTCAGTCGATGGTTATTGGGGTCAAAGGGGGCTTCCGGCAGGATGGTCGCGGCACGGTGCTGACCCAGGATCGAGATGGTCAGCCCCTCGCGCGCGGTCGGGTCACGCAGGTAGGCCAAGGCAAGAACCTTGCCGGTGCGATGACCATAGGCCCCCGAGGTGGCGATCCCTACCGGCACCCCGTCTTTCCATATCGTGTGCGCGTAGAACGGATCGACCTGACCGGCTTCGACATCCAGCAGCACCATGTCCCACGCGTCGTCGCGGGCCAGCTTGGTGCGCAGGTCGTTGCGGACAAAAGGGGTCAGCCCAGCCTCAAGAGGGCTGCGCTCGGTCGTCAGGTCACTGCCCCAGCCACGATAACCCTTTTCGAGACGCATGGAATTTGCGGCATAGGCCCCGTAGAAGCCAAGGCCAAGAGGTTTCGCAGTTTCCTCAAGCAATACGAAGAGCCTTGCCGCGTGCTTATTGGCGACATGCAACTCCCAACCGCATTCGCCCAGATAGGACACACGCAGGGCGCGCAGGGGGATGCCCGCCACGTGGGTCTCGCGCGCGGTCAGCCAGGGCATATCGACCAATTCGGGTAGAGCGTCAGTAGACTTGGGTCCCATGACACCGATGACCGCCAGATCCTCGGAGACGTTTCGAACCATGACGTCAAAACCTTCGGCGACATGTGTCAGCAGATCAAAATCGATCTGCTCGGCCGCCGCGGCACTGGTAAGGTAGGCATGGTCTTCGGTCAGGCGCGTGATGGTGAACTCCGACAATACACCATCTGTCGGCGTCAACGCGTGGGTCAGGCCAATGCGGCCCGGCGCGGGTGCGCGGTTTGCGCCCAGCGCCTCCAGAAACCGGACAACATCCGGGCCGGTGACGTCGAATTTCGAGAAAACCGACAAATCTGCCATCGCAACGCGGTTATGCGCGGCGTCGACCTCTCGCGCCACATGTTCGAACCAATTGGCGCGGCGGAAGGTTTCATCGGCCACAGCCCCGGGCATGTCCGAAAACCAGTTCGGTCGCTCCCAACCAAAGGCCGCCCCCATTACCGCGCCGCGCTGAACCATCAGGTCGTGCAGCGGAGACAGGCGCAAGCCGCGCCCGGCGGGGCGTTCCTCGTGCGGGTAGTGCACACCGAATTGCAGACCGAAACATTCGATGGCCTTGGCCACGCGATAGTCACGATCCGCCCAGACGCCAAAGCGTCGGCTGTCCACTGCCAGCGCATCCATTGGCGGCGCGCCATGGGTCATCCAGTGGGCGAGGAACCAGCCTGCGCCGCCGCCCTCCATCACGCCCATGGACGAGCCGGTCAGCAGCCAGGCGTTCTCCAAGCCATGCGCAGGCCCGATCAGGGGGTTGGCGTCCGGTGTGAATGTAATAGGGCCGTTGATCACCGATTTCACGCCACCCGTTTCCAGCGCCGGAATACGGTCCATCGCGGCCATGATGATGTGTTCGACACTGTCCAGATCCGGCGGCATCAGGTCCGCGCCGAAATCCGGCGGTACACCGTCGACTGACCAAACCTTGGCGTCCTTTTCATACGGCCCAAGGATCAACCCGTCGCGTTCCTGTCTGACGTACCAGCTTTCCTCGGGGTCTCGAATGATCGGCAACTCGGGCAAGCCCTCCTTTATCCGGGACGACACGGCGTCGACCGTGTCTGTCACCAGATATTGGTGCAGCACAGGAACCGAGGGGATGTTGAGCCCCATCATGCGGCTAACCTCCCAGCCCCAAGTGCCTGCGGCGTTGACCACGTGGACAGTCTCGATCGTCTCTTTCTCGGTTTCGATCCACCAATGATCCTGCTGGCGCTTAACCGCGATGACCGCGCAATTGCGCAGGATCCGGGCACCGCCACGTCGGGCGACTTCGGCCATCGCGTGGGTTGCAAGCGTTGGGTCTACGTGGCCGTCATCGGGTTCATAAATCCCACCGATCAACCCATCCAGTTTTGCCAGGGGGAACAGTTCGGCAATCCGTTCCGGTGTCAGCACCTCCAGCGAATAGCCGGTGAACTCGGACAGGCCGGCCACGTGGCGGAACTCGTCCATCCGGTCGGGGTTGCGCGTGATCCGCATCGCACCCGAGCGATGAAACCCACAATCGCGCCCGGTTTCCTGCGGTAAAATATCCCGGTAAAGCCGGACAGAAGTTGCACGCAGTTCCTGAATCGTGGGATTGTGCGCGAAATGGGTGCAAAGCCCGGCCGCATGCCAGGTCGACCCATGGGTCAGGTCGTTCTTCTCGACCAGCAAAACGTCGGACCAACCCGCCTTGACCAGATGATACATCAGCGAGACGCCCATGGCCCCACCGCCGATGATCGTTACCTGCGCCTTGATCATGCGCGCATCCTTTCGCCTGAGGGATCAAAGGGCGGGCGGCGCAGGGGCTGCGCGGGATAGTCCTGCCCGGCGACCCGAATTGTGAAAATTCGGTCCCATGTCTCGTCCAATGTCTCGCTCGGCTGGACAGATACCATGGCAAAACACAGGTTCAGCCCCGTTCGCGGCCCGCGTCCACCCGAAGTTGTAAGCCCGACATAGGTGCCGTCCTCGAACACCGGTTCGTCATGCAGCAGCAGGGCCGCGCCCCGAACCTGCAGCAGGACAAGACGTCGATGCAGCCCCTGGTGTTTTTGCTGTTCCAACACCGCTTTACCCACAAACTCCTTGGACCAATCGATGGTGAACCCCAGACCGGCTTCAAGCGGAGTGATCTCGGGGCCAAGCTCATGCCCCCAATGTTTGAAACCCTTTTCCAATCGGCATGCATCCACGGCGTAATGACCCAATGGGGTTGCACCTGCGTTTCGCAACGCATCGAACAGCTTGGGGGCATACGCATTGGACACTGTCAGTTCCCAGCCCAGCTCTCCGACAAAACTGACGCGGGTCGCACGGCATGAAGTGCCCGCCAATTCGGCGGTGGCGGCGTGGCCAAAGGGTATCTCGGGAAGGTCTCCCAGGCTTTGCAGAACAGACCGGCTGCCTGCCCCCATCACACCGATGGTGCAGAGCGCCTCGGTCAAGTCCTGAACCATGACGTCGCCCTTCAGGTGGCGGCGCAGAAACGTCAGGTCGCGTCTGCGTGTGGCCACGCCCGAGGTCAGGTGAAACGCATCCCCGCGCAGCCGCGTGATGGTCACGTCCATCTCGATGCCGCCGCGCGCATTGAGTATCTGGGTGTAGACAGCCCGACCGAAAGGCACGTCCATCTGCGCGGTGGTGAGGCGATTCAGCGCCACCAGAGCCTCCGGGCCGGTGATTTCCAGTTTGGTAAACGGGCTCAACTCGATCAGGGCGGTGCCATGACCCATGACAGCCGCTTCCGCCTCGGCCAGAGGCCACCACCCCTGATCGGCTATGGAATAATCCTGTGCCGGGCCGTAATACAGCCCGCGTTCCCAACCTGCTGTAAGCCCGAAATGTGCCCCGGCCCCAGCCCAGCGGTCGTGCAAGGGGGTGGTCCGCAAGCCCCGCCCAGCTTGGGGCTGCTTATACGGCCAGTGCAAGGCAAAGAGATCCGCGACAGCCTCTTCAATGCGTTGTGCCATGTGCCCGGCAGTCGCCGTAGCGGGGTCGACCCGGGCCACATCGACCTCCCACATATCCATGGAGGGGTGGCCGTCGATCACCCAATCCGCCAGTGCCCGTCCAATTCCTGCCGAAGACATCACCCCGACCGAATTCATGCCAGCGGCCACAAACAGGCCATCAACCGAGGTCTCACCTACAAGTGGCCGGGTGTCCGCCGTAAAGCTTTCGGGGCCATTCATGAAATGCTGGATGCCCACGGTTTCAAGGCTGGGGCACAGCTCCAACGCGGCCTCCATGAAGGGGGTGAACTGGTCCCAATCTTCGGTCATCTCAAGAAAAGGGCGGTCGCCTTCGGGGCCATAGGCGTCCCAGCATTTGGCGTTGGGTTCAAAGCCGCCGATCACCAGTTTGCCCGCGTCGCCCTTAATGTAGATGCCCCGGTCCAGATCCCTGATCACCGGAAATGGGTTTGGCAGGCCGGCCATGGGTTCAGTGACCACATACATGTGTTCGACCGCCTGTAACGGCAGCGCCACGCCCACGCTGGCCGCCAACTCGCGTGACCAGGCACCGGTGGCGATGACCACCTGATCTGCGTCCAGTTCGGTTCCATCGGTCAGGGTTACGCCAATGATTCGAGTGCCCGACTTGCGGAGGGCCTGAACACCGGTGTGCTCATGGATCTTTACACCACTGTCGCGCGCACCTTTGGCATAAGCCATGCACAAATCGACCGGGTTCACATTGGCATCTTCAGGCACAAACAGGGCGCCGACGTGACTGCTCAGATCAAGCTGCGTCAGGGGTACGTCCGAGGCCGAGACCATGCGCGGGCTCAATCCCAGCGTCTGACCCAGATCCGCAATCCGGTGCAACTCGTCCAGACGAGCGGGATCGCGTGCCAGCCAGTAGCCTGAGGTCTGGCGGTAGCCGGTCGACATTCCGGTTTCGGCCTCAAGGGCTGGAAATACCTCGAGTGCGGCCATCGCCAACCGCGTCATGTTTGGAGTTGCCCGCAAGGGACCAACGATCCCGGCCGCGTGCCACGACGTGCCCGAGGTCAGTTGGTTTCGCTCCAGGACGGTGACATCTTCAGCACCGCGCTTGGCCAGATGGTAGGCCAGGCTGAGACCAATCGCGCCGCCCCCGATGATCAGGATACGCGTCATGCTGCCCTCCATTGACGCGACAAAGGCACCGAACTTAGGGTCGGCACATGACGATACATGCTTTGTGGTGCCATCCCCGCTCGGTTTCGACCGCTTTTGAACGTGTCATGCGCGAGCGCGGTGATCTGACCGTGCTGCACGAGCCGTTCATGTACCATCACTATCTGACCACCAAAGACCGGCTGTTTCCGGGTTTCACGCCCGAACCCGGGCACCCTGCGACATACGACGATATTCGGGCCATGATCCGCGCAAAGGCTGCAATCAACCCCTTGTTTTTCAAGGATATGGCTTACTATGTCACCGAAGCCTTGCCGCTGGATCCCGAATTTACTCATCAGATGAGCCACGCATTTTTGCTGCGCGACCCGGGCGAAGCGGCGCTGTCTTATGCTAAACGGGATCCCGAATTCACCCGATTGGAACTGGGACATGAAGCCCAGTACCGACTGTACACCGCGCTGAAAGAGCTGGGACATGACCCTTTGGTCATCACCGCTGATCAACTGCGCCGCGATCCGCAAGCGACGCTGCGCCGATATTGGGCGCATGTCGGGCTGCCCTATCTCGCGCATGCGTTTTCCTGGGACAGCAGTGTACCGGATGGCTGGCAATCGGTGCAAAGCTGGCATAGCGAAGTACTGCAAAGCGGCGCGATCCAGGCGCCCGTGGTCACGGACGTGCGGGCGGAACTGGATGCGCTTGGCGAGCCATATGCCGACCACGTGGCGCATCACCTGCCGTACTACACTCAGATGCGTGAAATCGCCGAAACCCAAGCTCATCAGAAATAGTCCCGATCGGGTTTCTCGGCCTTTCGCCGTGCGATATAGTCCTGCAATTCCGTGTCAATGTCTGGATCCAGACCAGGATCTTCATATGCGTCAAGCTGCTCTTTCCAAATTGCATTGGCGCGGGTTGCGGCATCCTTCTCTCCCGCCGCGTGCCATTGTTCGAACGAATTGTCATCCGGGGTCCAGGGCCGGAACAGAGCGGACATGAAATTGGCCTGCGTGTGTTCGGACCCGAGGAAATGCCGACCCGGGCCTGTCGCCGCGATCGCCTCCATCGCCTGGGCATTCTCGCTCATGTCAATGCCTTCGAAGAAACGCCCGATCTTGCCGCACAGATCGTGATCCAGGATCGTTTTTTCGAACGAGGTCACCAACCCGCCCTCCAGCCAACCGGTGGCGTGGTTGATCAGGTTCGCGCCCGCGAACATCGACATCATCAGACCCCAGGTAGCCTCTTGCTGGCTCTGGGCGTCCGGGACTTTTGATGCGCTGAGCGTACCAACCGTGTGCAAGGGTACATTCAGCCTGCGGGCAAGCTGTCCGGCCGCCAATACCATCAACCCGGCCTCGGGTGTGCCAAAGGTGGGTGCGCCGGACTTCATCGACATGGTCGAGGCGAAACTGCCCATCATGCAGGGTGCCCCAGGGTTTACCAATTGGGTCAAAGTCATTGCAGCCATGGTTTCAGCCAACACCTGAGCCAACGTCCCTGCCACAGTGGACGGCGACATGGCCCCGGTCAGAACCCAAGGCGTGCAGGCAACCGGCTGCCCGGCGCGAGCATAGGTCTTCAATGCACCCGACATATGGCTGTCCATCACAAGGGGCGCGTTGGTGTTTGACACGCAATAGAGGACGGCGTTTTCGGCCACAAAATCCTCACCGAAAACGATCCGCGCCATGTCGATCGCGTGGCCTGCCCGCTCGGCCCCGATAAAGGCCCCCATGAAGGCCCGATCAGAATAGCGAATGTGGCCATATAGCATATCGAGGTGGCGTTTGTTGGCTGGCAGGTCCACCGGCTCGCACACCACACCACCCGAGTGGTGAAGCCACGGCAGGCTATGATGCAGCTTGATCAGATCGATGAAATCCTGATGCGATGCATAGCGACGACCGCGATCCAGATCGTGCACAAAAGGCGGCCCCCAAGCCGGACAAAGCACACTGGCTTCTCCGCCAAGCTGAACGCTGTTGGCCGGATTGCGGGCATGTTGCGTGAACTGCGCGGGCGCGGTTGCAGTGATCATTTTTCGACAAAAGCCGGGTGCGAACCGCACGTGCGTTCCGTTTACGTCACAGCCTGCATCTGCAAAGATCTTCAGAATCTCCGGGTCATCCTGAAACTCCATCCCGGTTTCGGCTAGGATGGTGTCCGCATTGGCCTCGATCTGCTCCAGCCCCGTCTCGCTGAGCACATTGAAGGTCGAGAGCTTTCGCAGAATAAACGGCGCACGCATCTCGGCAGAGGTGCGAATTTCCGCCGCCCTGCGACGGCGGGATGGGCGCGAACGTGTCATGGCAAAACTGTTGACCCGGCGCTTGACGGAAACCAAGAAAATCCCAACAGTATAATCATCATTTATACTAAGGATGAGCTATGCTGGATCGTCGCAAACTGTCGCCAAGCCTGATGCGCTCACTCGAAATCTTCGTCGCCGTTGCGGAAACAGGTCAAATGCGGGCGGGCGCGAAGCTGCTCAATCTCTCGCAGCCGGCGGCATCCCAGCACATCACCGCGTTGGAAAAGGCCTTTGGCACCCTGCTTCTGGATCGCAGTACACGTCCGGCCCGGCTGACCTACGCGGGCGTGCGCCTGCACAGCAAAGCGCAGAAGATTCTGGATGCGTTTTCCGACATGGAAACCGAATTGCGCCACGTCGGCCAGAAATCCCTGACCCTCCTTCGGGTCGGCATTCAGGCCTCTATCGCCACGACCCTGACGCCTTCATTGATTGACCTGGCCCAGCGTGTGTTCAACGTCGAAGATATCACCTTGCATGCCGGGCAAAGCGGAAACCACGAGCATTTGCTGAGGACCAAGCAAGCGGATCTGGCAATCACCTCAAATCCTTTTCTGGACATGGATGGCCTTGAGCGGCACCACGTTCTGACCGAAAGATACCTTCTGGTTCTGCCCGAAACATATGATGGCCCGACAGATAGCCTTGAGGCGATCCAGACGCGGCTGCCCTTGGTTCGGTTCGGAGATACAACAAACGCCGGCCGCCAAATTGCACAACACCTGCGCCGTTTGCGTTTTGAACCCGACAAGGTCATTCAGGCGGACCGTTCAAGCATGGTTACGTCCTGTGTTTCTGCCGGACAGGGGTTCAGCCTTTTGACACCAACGTTGCTGATTGATGGATTGGTGGAGAACATGAGCTTGCGATTGAAAGAGCTTCCGGTCTCCGGCCTCTCGCGCACCCTGACAGTTGTCGCCAGAAAAGAAGAGCTTCAGAGTTTTCCAAAAGCGCTTGCTGAGATGTCCAAACAGAAGCTGACACAGCAAATTGCCAAGCATATGGGAGATGTCGGAACAACAAACGTGGAATATGACTTGGCCGAAAACTTGGTAAATAACTGAACGAGGCCGGGCTTCCGTCGGCGAACTATTGACGGCTCCAGACGATTTCAGCGGACATTCTGGGCAGCGATCTTGTGCAGGAAGACAGAAAGCTTCTTGTTTGAGCACTTATCTTAAGCGCGGTCATAGCGGTTCACTTCGAGGACGGGCACGCCCAAGATGGTATGGAGGAGATCGGACCACGAAAACTTCAGACCGCCTTTCCTTGGGTAAAATGCGCGTTGAAACGAACCGAACGCGATACCCCAAACAAATGACCAATAATGGGAATCTAGAATCTCCTTTGTAAAAGCCGCTATATGTGCAAGCATAATGCCGTAGGTTAATTGGATTGTACCATGGTTGAAACACACGGCGGTGGGTTTCATTATGTGCCCGATCAAAAACAACCGCCGCAAAAAATAGAAAACACGTCCTGGCGTTTCTTCGAAAGTCTCGAGGATAGACGCAACAAGCTTGCCCTTGAGCTTGATGATTCCGGACGAGCCACGCCCAGATTAACGACGGTCGACAAACTTCAAAAATTCCTGGAACGACACAAAAGCGGCAATGCAGTCCCACTCGGCGGACAGAGCGTCGACGATACATTTAGCCAAGCTGGATTGGAAAAGATAAAATACTACAGCCAGCTAATACCAGATAGTACAAGCGCAACAACGAGACCGGATGAGGATACGCTCAAGGCATTGGCCAATGCTATGTTGGATGAAAGTGACCCAATCTCCAAAATACCTGCCGCCTACACTTACTTTGGTCAGTTGTTGGCTCACGATCTGACACACATGAGGAAGGAAAAAAACCAAAAAACAGAGGGATTTTGGGTAAATGCAAGCAATCATGCACTAACTTTCGATTCACTGTTTGGTACGCTTCCCGCGCAAGAGCAGAGTTCATCTGAATGGAAATGTGAGGCGGGAGCATGTTTGGGGCAACACAAAGACATTCCGGAACAAGTTGAACCTTCATTTGACCTGCCCCGAGATATTCACAACGGTCAACCTAGGTGTGTTGACCCCCGTGCTGACAGCAATCTCGCATTGGCCCAAATGCATGTGCTGCTGGTTCGATTTCATCAAAAACTCGCCAAGTCATTGCACCTGAATGAACAGGAAGCAATCCTGTCAACCAAGCACCATATTCAAGCCGTCGTACTAACTGACTACTTGCCACGAATTATACCTGACAACATTTACGAATCGATCATGACTAAAGGGCGTCGCGTTGTCGCCAAAAACGGCGTCAAAAACTTCCACATACCGCTGGAATTCGCAATGGCTGTGTTTCGATTTGGGCATAGCATGGTTCGCGGTGTTTATGACCCGTGGGGTTTGTCTTGGCCAATAAATGCCAGCATCCAATATCCCGAAGAAGCGGCCTCTTTAAGCACGCTCTTTCATTACACGCACCTAGGTGAACTTAAATCTGGCCACCTGGATTGGGCTTGGGGGCAATTGTGGTATCACTTTGCCGGCTTGGAGTTGAAGGGCAAGGAAGACAAAGTAATCTCTGCTGCTCCGATCTCTACGAGAATTAACCGAGAGCTTTACAGATTAAATAGGGAAAACTTTCCAGACTTGGATGTCGATACGGAGCATTTCAGCCTTCCATTACAAACACTTATGCGGGGCGTGTCTTTTGGCCTTCCTAGCGGCCAAGAACTTGCCGAGCTTGTTTGCGCGGGTAACACATTCGATATCGGAAGCTTCCTAAAAGAAAACCCTAGATATTCGAGTATTCCAAATTTCGGCGTTCTTCAAAATAATACACCTTTGTGGTTCTACACTTTGGCAGAAGCAGAAGCTATTGGGAACGGAAAACTGGGACCTATCGCAGCAAGAATTGTGATGGAAACCATACACGCGGCACTTGAATGCGATCCGGATGGAATTTTAGGCGTTTCTGAAAATAATGTCAGCAGCTTAGATTTCAAATCTCTAATTAGAAAAAAGGTGGAATCAAATCCACACTTTACACTGCCAGATATTGTCAAGTTCACCTATTCACTAAATTAGAGAAAAATGAGGAGGAATAAATGACTCACGTGATTGTAAAAAAAGGCGGAGACACAAAACTCGGTATGGTGGACGCCGGAGAGCATATCAATCATTGGATGATTACTCACGGTGCCGGAGGAGCAAACGGCTACAAAGACTTCTTCGACGACCTTTGGACAAATGTCGAAGGATCCGATGGGCGTCAGTTTTTTGTCAAAGACTCGGGCGACAAATTACTCAGTAAAGTAGGTAATAAATATGAATACCCCGGTGGAGAACTAAAACCGAAGCCCGAAAAAGATTTTGGCAATGGGAACACAAAACAGATGACTGTTCCTATTCCTGAAAAGAATCCTGATTTAGTGAACTCATATGTTGGGACTATTGCTAATCATGTTGCCCAGCTTTCGGGGGCTGGCGCAGCCACTGATGAAGCCAAACAATATCTTCTGGCAGCAATTTTCCTGAACCGCTGTCAATAAGCCGCCAATCGTGCCGCCTGAATTGCATCGCCAAGCTTTTGCTGGTCGGATAGCTCTTTGATCGGGAAGGCCTGGGTGAACCACGTGGCGACCCGTTCTGGCGTCGCCTCATCTTGTGCCGTCCAATGTTCCGAAACCTTTTGCCAAAAGGCCTGGAATGCACGTCCAGCTCTATCCATGTCACCCCTTCTGGCATGGACAGCAGCCAGCCAGCCTTGTGTGTCCGGGATACTGTCGCCCCCCAACTCGGCGGCCCGCAGGGCGTCTTCCAGTCTGTCGAGGAAGAAATACGTTGAGGCGTGGTAGGCCCAACACCAGGACGGCAATAATTCGGACAAGGCTTCGCATTGTGTCAGGGTCGATTTGGCTTTGTCATAGTCGCCGAACCAGGCGAAGCCCATGGCACAACTGGCCAACGTGGCTGGACTTGAGGGGTTGAGTTTGGCAGCCAGTTCCAGGTGCATCGATGCCCGTGTAAAAGCGCCGTTCATTGCGGCCGTCCAGGCGACCGTTCGCTGAACCCTGGCATCGAGCGGGTCGATGGCAACGGCACGTGCGGCAAAACTGTCCGCCTCTTCTATTTCACTTTGATCGCGTACCCGGCCGGGCCAGATCACATGCTGAATGTTCGAAATCGAGGCAATACGATACAAAGACGGTGCGTGGTCAGGGTGGTTTCTTAATATTTCACGAAAAATCGCATCTGCGTTTTCCGCCCCGGTTGCGGTCCACTCCATCAGCGCACGATCGGCGCGCAACCACATGTCCGTGACGTCTTTGCCTCCGGCGGACGTACCGAGTGTCGAAGAAATTCGGTCGAGTGAAATGTAACTTCTTACTTTGGCAGCAATTGATCGGAGAACTTCGTGCTGTACATCGTGCCAGTTCTCTGAGGACAAGCAAAACTCCTCGGACCATATCACCCTGCTGTTTTCGGCCTCTTTCAGGATAAGAGCCATCATGGGCTGGTCTCCGGACATGTGGCGCCGTCCCTCGACATCGTAAATCATGTTTCCCGACGCTCTCGTTGAGTCCGATAAACTTGCCGACCCATCCAAAACCGACCAGTCGCGGAAACGGGAGAGGTTGGCAATTAGCTCGTCTCGAAATGAAGAGACTTCCCAAGCAGTTGAATCCACGCATTCGTCTTGGAATGTGTGTACGACTATCTTAAGTCCGATATTTGACGGAATGTCGCTTGTGCGTGGCTGTTCCGGTGCCGGTGCTTTCCCTCGTATCGCCTGTATCAACTGCCGAATGCGCTTACCCGGCGAGATCCCGTAATGCTCGAACAGGAACTTTTTGAGCCTTTTGAATTCCTCGAGCGCTCCACCCCGGTCTTCGTGTTCCAGTCGGCATTCGATCTTCGCAAGTGACGCGCTTTCGTGCCCAGGCTCCTGTAACAGGATGATCTGGGCAACTTGCTCTCGCTGCTCGTTTCCGGGATCGGTGCGCTCAAGAAAACGCTCCATTTCACTCAGCAGCAACCATTTCCAGCGCTCGCGTGTAATCCTGAGCCAGCTGTCGAGGAGTGGGGTAATATCGTCCAGACCTGCAAGGATTTCCTGCGGCCAGTTGGCCTCCAGGATCAATCTTTCCGGAACCTTGTTTTGCCTTAGATCGCCAAGCATTCCCCCAAGGTCCGTGCGATCCAGTTCCACATCAAGATGGATCAACGCGCTATCGGGAAAAACCTGAACATCAAGACCAGTTTCGCTTTCCGCCAGCTCAGTGAGCGCGGCACTGACGACTTCCTTACCGCCAAACAGCGTTTCGATGCGTTCGATCGTCTCGTAGCCGCCCGAATTCAACGCAAGATATGCCAGAATACCGCGCGCCCTGGTCCCTAGCGGTTTCGATGTCGCGGCGGGGTCGGCACCGTCCGTTCCGATGAGATTGAGGCCGGTGAACCGGTGCAAATCAGTCAAACGATTGCGTTGCAACGGGTCCAGAACACGATACGCCGGGATGCGGGCTGTGATGTTCTTGAGCTTCGGAACGCCAATGGATTCAAACTGAAGGCTGCTCTTGTCCGATAGTGTGGAAAAAACGTCCTTCGATATTATGCATTCGCCGGGTTCTGCGATACTTTGAAGACGGGACGCAATATTGACGGTCTGCCCGAAGACGTCCCCATTTTTGAACCTTACTTCCCCAATATGAATTCCGACACGGAACAAGAACGGTTCAGCTTCCTCAACCTGCTGTTTGTCAACTATCCGGTGAAGTTCCAGCCCAAAATCAACAGCACATTCCACGTCTGAGAAGTACAGCAACGCGCCATCGCCCATTGTCTTGACCAACTCACCGCGAAATCGGCGCGCTATAATACGGATCGCATCGAAGCAGTTTGACATGAAGTCCAGTGTCTTGGCTTCGTTTTCAGCGACGCGACGGCTGTAGGACACCATGTCCAGGAAAAGTATGGACACATCCGCAGAGGCGCTGTTCGACGGGGTCAAAACAACAGGCGTTATGCGTTCAATCTGTTCCATTATGGCAGAAACACTACGGATTCTTTACAATTAGCCTCATGAGTATAGATGAACTTTCAAAGTATTTCGATGAAGTTCGCGTTTCGCCGGATGGCTGGCCGGCCTATTGCAATCTGGTCCACCCCAACGAAACATCACTGAACGCTTTTCCGCTTTGGCCTGAATCCGCGTTACTGGGTGCCGGGCGCGTGGGCTCTGGCAGGGGATTGACGCACGGACTTTCAATAGAAAGCGGGGTCGGGTCGGCAATCGAACTGGCAAGCGCATGCCGGTGGCCTGATCTGGTAACTGCGCATGCCAGGGAAGATCAGCTTTCCGACGAGGTTTGGAATCCCCGCATGCTTTGCGGGTTTTCTGAAACTCAGTTGTCGCGCCCTGACAAATTCAACGCGAACTATTCCGGTGTCGATGAAATCCTTGATGCCCAATCCGAGGAAATTGATTGGATACAGGGCGTGGGATTGCAAGGCCAACCAATCTGGCTTCCGGCAGACTCGGTTTTCATCAATGACGAGTCCACACAGGTGTTTTCCAGAACAGACACAAACGGTTGTGCGGCAGGACAAACCGACGACCAAGCAAGAAGTGCTGCCTTGTTCGAATTGATAGAACGCGATGCGACCGGGCGATGGTGGTACGGTTGCCGGTCGCGGCCCACAATAGAAGCGCGCCTGCTGGGAAGTGAAGTTGAAGCATTTATCGAGCGCTGTAAAAGCCACGACATGGTTCCGACGCTTGTGAACATAACCACAGACTTGGAAGTTCCCAGCGTGGCCGCGACGGGTGTCAGCGCCCGGGGGCATATCGCATTTGGTTTTGCTTCGGCACCAACGTATCGACATGCTGCGCTCAGCGCGCTGTGCGAGATGGCGCAAATGTTTCTGGTGATAAAGAACGGCGCACAGGAAGCGCACAGACGACCGGGATTGGCGCGCTGGTTATCCGAGGTTTCTATCGACACGCCCCCTATATCATCTGCATCGCCGGCCCCGTCGCCCTTGCCTAACGAACCACGAAGCATTGGAAACAGGCTGTCTGCCGCGGGGATCCGCGTTGCGTTTGTCGACCTGACCAGGCCGGAATTCAACCTGCCTGTCTGGCGAGCCATTTCGCCCGACTTGTGCCACTGGAAACCCCGCTTTGGAATTCCGCGCCTGATGCAAGCCGACGCATTGGACCTCTCCCCGATCGCCAAGACCCCGAACAAGGTCGTCCTGCGGTTGTGAGCGGTACAGGCCTGTCTTGCGAGAATGTCCTACCCATCTGGCACGGCTACCTTACGTCACGGACCCGTCAGGAAGGACCATCCTTGTGTACGGTTTGTCTTGACGTGCTGGGCTCGTAGATTGAAAAGTAACGATATTTCATCGTCATACAATTTATGACAGTCGACAGAACTGGCGCGAACAGGGGGTTTGAGAATGTCATTGAAACTGGAAGAAGTATGCAGCGGACTGGGGTTTCCGGAAGGTCCCGTGGCAATGAACGACGGATCGGTTCTGTTCGTCGACATCAAGGAACAGACGTTGGTTCGACTGGGCACGGATGGCAAAGTTGCCAAGGTTGCCGAAATTCCAGGCGGACCAAACGGCGTTGCGATCGGACCTGATGGGGCCGCATATGTCTGCAACAACGGAGGCGTATACAGTTTCGTTCCATTTGGTCCTGACCAGATCACGGTTCCCGCTCCCATTCGTCCGCACTATCAGGGCGGGTCGGTTCACCGCGTTGATCTGGAAACCGGTGCCGTCACGCAATTGTTCGATTCCTACGAAGGAAAGCGGCTGATCGCCCCGGACGACATCGTCTTTGATGATTCTGGCGGCTTCTGGTTCACCGATACCGGGATCGAGGATGAAGAGTCGACGCGTTATGGCGGACTGTACTATGCCTCAATCGACGGAAAAACCCTGATCAAAGCGGCGACAATCCCAATGCCAAACGGGGTCGGACTGTCGCCAGACGGCAAGACGGTCTATGTCTCGGACACCGTATTCGGCAGGCTTTGGGCGATGGAAATCACTGGACCGGGGCAAGTCAAAGCGGGACCGATTCCCGGCATGCCCGGCAATGTCGTGCAAACCTTGCCCGGATATCAGTGGCTGGACAGTCTGAGGGTGGAAGAAGACGGGCGCGTTTGCGTCGGCACGATTTTCAATGGTGGCATTACGGTGTTCAACCTTGACGGGACAACCGAGCATGTCCCGGTGCCGGATCTGTTTACAACCAACATGTGCTTTGGGGGGTCGGATATGCGTGATCTGTGGATCACGGCGTCCAGCACCGGCAAGATCTACAAAACCAGATGGCCGCGCCCAGGGCTGAAACTGGCCTTCACTGCCTGAAGGTTTCGCACGAAATCTGACCTACGCGTGCCGAGCACAACCCACGGTGGCATTTCCCGTGACATTTTGGCTGCCAGCCACGCTTGCCTTAACGGCAAGGTGATGCCTAATGCTGGCGAGAGATGCCAAGGTGTTGTAAACATTCTGTCAAAATGGGGGATGTCAGCAACATAAGAACGCGTCGACCGGTTGATCTGGGGGAACGGCGCCAGGTCTGCGTACTGTTCGCGGACATGGTCGGCTATACCCAAATCGTTGCTGAACTGGGCGAAGAAAAAGCGCTGGAGTTTGTTCGGCTGGTTTACGACATGCTGGTGAAAGGCGTCGAAGAGCATGGCGGCACAGCGCGCGAATTCGCGGGCGACAGCATCATGGCCCTGTTCGGAATCCCTGACGCGCTGGAAGATCCAGCGCTGCGGGCCTGTCGGGCGGCCAAAACGATCCATGCCTCGTTTCATGCCGAGGCCGACAGTATCGAGGCCCGGTTCGGCGTTCGCCCCCACATGCGCGTTGGTATCAGTTCCGGCAACGTCCTGATGGCGGCCGTTCAGGGCGACGATGGCCCAACAACCGCGGTGGGCAGTACGGTAAATCTGGCGGCACGGTTGGAAAACCTCGCCCCGCCCGGCGGCACCTTGCTGTGCGATACAACGCGGGGGCTGGTCGAATGGGTGACAGAGCTAAGCTTTTTCGGCGAACAAGAGGTCAAGGGGTTCTCGGCTCCGCAAAAGCTCTGGGAACTGCAGGGCATTCACGATGATGCCACCCGGTTCGACGCCTCAATGGCCAAGGGTCTCAGTAGCTATGTCGGTCGCACCAACGAGTTGAATGTGATGTCAGCGGCGCTGGCGCGGACGGAAGGCAGGCTTCAGGCGATCGATCTGGTTGCCGAGCCGGGGCTTGGCAAAACCCGCCTTGTGTTCGAGTTCCTGCAACGGATCGGCAGCGAGGGTGCGACGGTTCTGACGGGATACTGCTTTGCCGACGGCCAACATGTTCCGTTTCTGCCAATTCTGGAAATTGTCCGAAAGGCTTTCCTAATCAGCGACGGCGATGATCCCGTCAAAGTTGCCAACAAAGTGGAGTCGGGTCTCAGGATCTGGGATCAGTATAGCGATGAACACCTGGGACTTCTTCTGAACCTGTTGGGCCTCACGCCGCCTGCCGGATCGCTGGATGGACTGGACGGCGTTCTGATCGGATTGCGCACGCGAGAACTGCTGCCACTGTTGTTGAAGGCACGCTGCGAAAAGGAGCAGGTGATCCTTCTGATCGAAGACACCCATTGGATGGACAGCGCGACCGAGGATCTGCTGCGTGCTCTGATCCTTCGGGACGACCTGAAGAATCTACTGCTCATCCAGACCCGCAGGCCGGAATACACGCCGCCATGGCTGGACGAAGTGTCCGTTACGACTGTTGCCCTGAAACCTCTGGATACCGAAGATTTCGCTCAACTGGCGCGACACCGGCTAGGTGTCGATGTTCTGCCGGACGGCTTTGCCGCGCAACTGGTGGAACGGGCCGGAGGAAACCCGTTGTTTGGCGAAGAGATTCTGGGCTTTCTGCTGGATCAGGGTTCGTTGCGTGTCGAGGGGCGCAAAGCCAGTTTTGATGCTGACATCAGCAAAAGCGGATTGCCCGTCACAATGCGCAGCCTTTTGACCGCCAGAATGGAGCGGGTTTTGGCTGAGGACCGACCGGTATTGCAGGCCGCAGCCGTCATTGGACGGCGGTTTGATCCGGGGCTGTTGTCGCAACTCGTCGAGAACTCGGAAGAAACGGGGGCTGCACTGAAGCGTTTGCAGGCACAAGATGTGCTGTATCGCGAACCTAATTCGTCGGACTACATTTTCAAACATGTGATGTTGCGGGATTCGGTTTACCAGAGCCTTGTCTCTTCGCGCCGGTCTGAACTGCATCTTGCGATTGCCGATAATCTGGCGTTACGAAACGCGAACAGGTTGCAGGAAGCGGCGGACACGCTGGCCTTTCACTACGGGCAAACCGATCGGACAGATCAGGCCTTCCGCTACAACGTGATGGCAGGTGACAAGAGCCTTGGCGTTTATTCACTGGACGAAGCCAACCGGTATTTCGATTCCGCGCTGGAACTGTATCAGCGCGACCCCGATATAGCCACGAAAGAGCATTTTGCCCGCTTTCTGTCCAGTTTCGCGCTTTGTTCGAACATCTCGTTGCGGGTCAAGACGATTATCGAACTGGCCGGGACAGTGCGGCCCATTCTTGCGCAGGTTGGTGACAACTCTCATCACGCGCTGTTCCTGCACCACTATGTGTCCTGCCTGGTGTGCAACGGCAAATACCGCGAAGCGCATTGGGTTCAGCAGGAGCTGACCGCCATGGCGAAACGACTGGGAGACCCGGCCTCGCAGGCTTATGCCATGGTGAACGAGCTTTCGGTTTCCATATATTTTGCCCCCATCGAAAACACGGAATTCGACGCCCGCTCGCGCGAGGTGGAGGAGATTCTCAGCAAGATCGATGACGCGTATATCCAGAACTTCTTTCTGGCAACGATGGGCTGGAACGAACTGACCCGGGGCCGTGTTGCGCGTGCGCATGCGGCATCGGACAGGATGATTGCGATCGGGACATCCAAGAATGACCCACGTTCGCTGGGTTACGGAACCGCGATGAAGGCGCTGATTGCGATGGTCACGGACGACCACGAACTGGCGCTTCGAATGGCCGAAGAGGCGCGCAAGGCTTCACAGGTGGAATTTGAACTCGCCATTGCCGAGGCGGCGCGGGTCGCAGCCATGGTGCCGCTGCAAAAGCCCGGGGCCATCGAGATTGTTCAGAAACACATAGACAACTGCGCCGAAAAGGGATGGACCCTGTTCACGATGGGCCCGGCGACAATGCTGGGCGTGGCCTACGCATTGAACGGCCAGGTGGCTGCCGGGCTGCAACAGGTCGAGAATGCGATCCGGAAGCGCACGGATGAAGGAACGCAGGTGTCTGCCGACTGGGCCCGGCTGTTCTTATGCGAATTGTATCTGGCCATACTCACCGGCGAAGGCGAAAGCTCGCTTGGCGTGTTCATGAAGAACTTCCGCTCGGTTGTCTGGGTCATGATTTTTGGCGAGAAGAAGCTGATCCAGATGATCGCGGAAATTCGCAAAAACCCTCAGTTTGACGACAAGGGCCACTACATCGCCCGTTGCGACATGATCATGGGGCTTCTGTACAAGGCCCGGAAAAAGCGTCAACTGGCCTTCGAACACCTGACCAAAGCCCGCGTCATTGTTGAAACGGCCGGGCAGACGCCAATGCTGGCCCGAATAGACGCGGCGTTGGCGGATCTTGGTTAAGACGGTTCAGGTGTTCAACTCGGACAGGTACTTGATCGCCGCGAGGCTTGGCAGGAACGTGTAGGCACCGCCCCGTGCAAAAATCAGGCGCGGAAAACCGCGCAGGCGGATCGTGTCACCATCCGGCAGGGTCATATCGAACCAACTGGTTTCGGGCGTATTCGCACCCAGCAGCGGATCGTTTGCGCCGGTAATGTTCGGGTCCTGTAGGCCGAGATTGATCCAGTCGCACATGACGGCCTCGAATTGCGCGCCAATATTGGCACCAATGAAGCTGCCCAACAGACCGCGTTCCGCGGCATCGGGATTTTGGGGGTCAAAGTCCGGGCCATAAGACATGCCGCGTCGGACCAGTCGCCGCGTGTAGTTCGCAATGCGCTGGACGATCGGCCCGCCCCGCGGGTTGCCGCGCCGCAAATGCGATCCGGCCGGGCAGCGTGAGCCGTGCGAATAGTCGAAATTGGTTAGCGAGACTTCTTCCTCGGGAAATTGGGCGTTTGGCGACAATTCGTATGGGGTCCCGTTGCGCCAGCGCCCGCACATCTGCGCCGCGACCACTTCGCGAAGGGCGCCATGCACATCCGGGTCTTTGACGATGAGATGCAGTTTCTTCGGGTCCGCCAAAAGGTCCCTTTTGGGATGGCTCATCAGTTTCGTAGCGGCCTTGTCCAGATAGGCCTCGAATCCGGCGGCGTCCTGTTGCAGCACCCGGAAGGCATTGAAAGACCCGTTGAATCCCAGCTCGTGCGGGGACGGAACGCGGAACAGCACGCCTTCTTGTTTGGTGGGATATCCCAGCAGCGCCGTGCCAAGCGGATCCATAGGTTCATCCACACCCACCTGATCTGGATCGGTGACATGCCTGAAGCGCGGCTGCGAGATGCCGTCGACATACCCGAAGAACACTTTCCCTTCGGGCAGATTCCGCCCATTGCGCACACCGAGAATGGTGAAGGCCTTGGCAACTTGCGCCTCGACCTGATCAAGATGGTCTTCGGTGTCGGAATGAACCGATGCAATCAGGTGTATCCGCTCGGGCTTGTCAAACGGAGCAGGCCAGTTCTCGGGCGCGCTTTTGCCGAAGTCCCCGATCTTGATCGCCCGTTTGGTCATCCCTTGAACGAATTCCGTCGGGAAGGTCTTAAGATGCTCAGCCGGCGTGCCCAGAGCGCGCAGCCCTTCGAAGGTAATTCCGATGTTGAAGCAGAACGGCGGTCTGACGGTCCAGGTGACATCGCGGGTAATCGCCGGAACGTCGCCGTGGCTGTCATCCACTGCTGCTGCCAGAAACTGCCGGGCCGCTGCGCGGTCGCTGACCTCAAGAACCAGATGACGTACAAGATTGCGGCGATATCCACGCAGGATATTGCCCTGAATGTCTGCGAGGTTGAATCTTGTTTTCACCAGCCCTGTCCAAACTTCTGGCGCACCTGCGCGGCGGAAACTCCGGGATAGGCGCGATAGCCTCCTCCCAACGAAAGATTGCGGTTCGCGTGCAATTGCAGAACGAACTCACGCGGCAACGTCGCCAGTTTGTGCGGCGGCTGGTTCGGCGGCAGCCCTTTTGCGGCGTCCTGCAGCCCGAACAGATCAGTCGGGAAATCGGCGGCCTGGAACAGGTCATGTTCCTGCACCCAGTCGATGAACTCCTCGACGTTGTGTTCCGTCGGGATCAGGTGTTCGGCACCGTCCACCAGCGAAATAACATCGTTGAAAACACTGCCGATGGTGGTGATGAAATCGCGGATGTAGTTGCTGAAATCACCGTCATAGACCGAGATCATGCAAATCTTGTCTTCGATCAGCAGGAAACGCGCGAAATGAACGGTTCCGACATTGTCCAGCCCGGCAAAGATCTCGTCCACATTCTGTGCAATCGCCAGCGTCGCATGCGCACGTCCGGCCGGCGAAGGGTCCTTGAGTGGCATGATCAGGTTCATCATGCGCTGGACGTTTTCACTGGGCTGTGGCGAAGGTCTGGGCCCGCCCGGAAGCTTAGGCTTGGGTTCTTTCCAGATCCAGAACGGCACCACGACATAGCGCGACAGGAACTGGAACCATCCCCGCTCGGGCAGGCTGTTGACGTAGCGATTGAACCAGCTGTCCTTACGTGTCATCGGATGGCCTCTTGGGGAATGGGCAGGGGGTTGCGTCCCGCAGCTGGCTGGAGAATTCGTAGGATTCGATGCGGATCTTGAGAACCGGATCCTCTGAAACCTCGATCCCGGGCGTCAATAGGCCCGGATTGAAGCTGAGCTTTTCCGCATTCTCGATCTGATCCTCGGGCACCGCGTCCAGCGTCAGTGTGCCCATCATGATGCGTTTGCGGTGCGGCGGCCATGGCCGGGCCGAATTTTCGAAATCGTCGCCCACCTCACCAATGGCCATCATCAGTGAAAACCGTGCGGGTTCGACGGCCAGCCGGTCTTTCAGCTCCTGCCGCAAATAGTCATCGTCCGGGGTTTCCGCGGGATCGGTTTTGAGAACACCGGCGATCGGTTGCCATGAAAAACGGACCCAGCGCTTCACGTCATCCTCGCCGGTGACAATAAATGTATGAACCGCATGATAAGCCGCGCGAACATAGCTGACGGGCGCGCCGATGGCTGCCGCCTGCAGAACGCCCAATTGTGCCTCGGCATTCTCGTCCGCGAACTTGATGGCACCGTCATCCGGGCTGATGGTTTCGTTCGGGTAGGGATCCCGTTTTGGCAGGATCAATTGCAGCAGGTTGATGATCTTCCGCCACGGCGACTCGCCATAGTACATTTTGGGTTTCGCCGCCTCGGCGAAATCCAGAAAGTTCTCGGGCGTCGACGAAAAGAACTCGGGCAGCGTCATGGCGATCAAGTCGGTGTCGGTGCCATCCGAAAGGTGAAACCGGACAGCCATACCGCGCACGTCGGACCAGCCGTCATGTACGGCGGCACATCCCGAGCCGTTCGAGAACCGAACGATGACATCCGTCTTGTCGGAACGGAAATGGTCGGCGGCGCAGAAGTTCCGGGCAATCGGAGAGGGCTTGAAGAAACCTGTCGCGCTGATGCCTATTGTATGAACCGGTCGCAGCTTGGGATCGCCATCCGGTCGATGCAATACATGAACCAGCTGCTCGGCAATGCCGGGAGCGCTCATATTTTCCCCCCTGAGCGTTAATTAATCACTAATACCTATGTGTTAACCTTAACGGCTGCGGCCCCAAAGGCAATAAAAACGTCGCATGTACACGCGCTTGGGTCGCGGTTCCCCGACATCAGGAACGTGATGCAATCCTTACCAGCGGCGCGCCATCTCGACGGCCTTGGCCCAATCCCTGCCTTGTTTGCTGGCCTCGAATGCCTGGTCCATCAGGGTGTAAGACGACGGTTTGTGCGTCGCCAACCCGACCATTTTCGGCAGAGGCGGGTTTATGCGGACCAGACGGTCTTTCAAAACCAGGTGGGCCATCCAGTACAGGTTCTCGGCCGATGTTGTCAGCAGCAATTCGATCAAGGCACCCTTGGGCGCGTTGGAAGTGACACCAAACCACTTGAGCAGACCCCAGTCGTCGGGATCCCGGATCATCTGTTCCGAGATGTCGGTGGGCTGTTGCCCGGTGCCGATCGACAGGGCCTCGATCTGGTCTAGCCCCGGCGCCCGGCCCGCAGCGATGGCAACGTTAATTCCGTTCATCACCGGGTTGTTGGCAAAAGCGCCGCCATCGGCAAAGTAGCCGTAATCAACCCCCTCTGCCCTGATCAGGTGCGGCGGAAAATAGGATGGCGCTGCGGAACTGGCCATGGCCACGTCCAGCAGTTTGACCGCACTCATGTCCAGCCAGGCGTCGCGCTCGACGTCATGGTTTGTGATGGTGAACGGCGCCCAGCCTACCTTGTCACTGCGATGGAGGCACACAGTGTTGACCGCCAGAACCAGATCACGTGACAGCGAAGATATGGTCCGGTCGCCGACAAGCGACAGCCCGATTTCCGCCAGACCCGAGGCATTGTACTGCGCTGCCGTAATGCCTGGCCCGCCGCCCAGCTTGAATTTCTGCAGAACCCTGTCCGCCACCTTGTCCAGCAGACTGCGTTCGTTTTCGCGAAAAATCGTGGCGGCGTCGTCCCGGTAGTGTGTGGCCAGCTTTTCGATCAGCGTGGCCATATCCTTGCCCTGGGTCCGGCCGTCGGCCAATGCCACCGCGATCAGTCCACCGGTCGATGTGCCCGCAAAACCGTCCGCCTTGTCCAGAAGCTGAGTTTCCTCGTGCAGACTCTGCAGAATACGGCACGTCAGATATCCACGAATTCCGCCACCGTCGCAGGAAACCAGTTTGAATGGCATCCGATTTACCCCGTTACTGTCTTCAGAGAAGGGTTGCGGACCGGGTCGAAGTATCACCCCTCCGCGAGCCTGTCTGACTGCTTCGTTTTCGTTCTTTCCCATATCATCAGAAAATTGTCACCGGGGTACAAGCACCTGGCAGACAATGGGCGCGTCTGGTAATCAGGCGCGGTCTTTGTGCGAGAACAGGATCTTGTCGGTAGGGAAATCAAGCCGGAAGTCTGCTGCACGCCTTGGAAGCGCGCGGTAGAAACTCAGCAATCCTGGCTCAACGGGTTTCGCGAGCGTCGCGCATTTATCGCACATTTCCATGATCCTGAGATGCGGCTGCCGGTTGCGAATGGCTTCCAGCAGGTTCGAATGCTCTGCGCTGAGTTTCTGAAACTGTTCGCTTTCTAGCAGCTCCTGATCGCCTACCAGCGCAAATACGGGTTCCGGTTGGGATTTGCCTTTCAGATCGACAAACCCGGCCCGCAGAGTGGCAAGGGTCGTTTCAGTCGCTTCCTGTACCGAGTTCGAGACCAGAATATCATAGTCGACATTGCGGCAACTCTGTTCGATGCGCGCCGCAACGTTCACCACATCGCCAATGACGGTGTAATTGAACCGGCTGCGCGACCCGATATTGCCGACACAAGCCCAACCCGTCGCACATCCGGTTGCCAGGGCAAGCGGAGGACGATCTTTCATGATGTCAGATCTGTTGAATTCAGCCAGTGCTTTGCGCATGTTCAATGTCGCCAACGCGGCGCGATGCGGGTGATCCTTGACCGGCAGGGGCGCATTCCAGAATGCCATGACGGCGTCACCGATGAATTTGTCGATCGTCCCACGCTCGAGAAGGATCTGGTCCCCGATTTCAGAGAACAGCTCATTCAGAAGGGCGACAAGGTCGGTGGCGGTCACCCCTTCGGACAGCGGCGTGAACCCGCGGATATCCGAAAACATAACGGTTATTTCCTGAATTTCACCGCCCAGATGCAACTGATGGCCGGTTGCTTCCATCTCATCCAGAATTTCGGGCGCGACGTAGTGCGAGAACACCTTTCGAATGGCGCGTTTTTCGCGTTCTGTCGAAATGAACATGTAGCCCGCCAACAACCCGAAATTGGCCATTCCGCCAATCATCGGGAACGTCACATCAAAAAGGATCTGCTGGTTCTGGAAGACCAGCCAGCCAACCGCCATCACAACCGCTGCCGCAATGCCGCCGGCAACAAATGACGCAACGGCTCCAAAGCTCGACATGACTGCCGTGACCACCAGCCCAAGAATGACAAAGGCGATCAATTCCAGCGCCGCGATGACATCTGACCGGTTCAACATATCGCCTGTCAGGATCTGTTCCAGAATCTGCGCATGAATGGATACCCCGGGCACCGATTCCCCAAGGGACGTCTGGTGAATGTCGAACAGGCCAGCTGCCGAGGTGCCGACAAGAATGATGCGTCCTTCGATTTTTTCCTGCAGATCCGGATCGTCGGCCGAACGCATGACGCGGTCTGCCGACAGATAAAGGTCTGGATTGTCGCGCCGGTATTTCACCCAGATCTCACCGTGTTCCGTTGTAGGCACCGCGTAGCCCCCAACATCGATGCCCAGCATTATTCCGGGTTCGTCCTGAGACCCCTCTGCCAGAATGATGGGTTCATCCAGTGCAATCCGCAGCGCCTCGATTCCCAGCCCCGGCATCACTCCATCAGGTCCGCGCCAAAGTGCCGGAACGCGCCGGACCACCCCGGTTCCGCCCAATGGCGAGACATTGACCCCTCCGATGCCAGCCGCGGCGCGATCCAGCGGCTCGGCGGGGGGCGCCCAGTGTGGAACCGAGATCAAACCGGTCGTCGGCGAGTCGCCAATTTCGACAATGCCCGTTTTGGGTGGCACCTCGCGGTCGCCACCTGTCAGGCGCGCCGCGACGCCCAGCACGACTGGCCAATGGGCCATTTCGAACCCGAACAAGACATCGTTATCCAGTGCTTTTGCACCTGGTTCGATATCAACCAACCCTTCAAGCGCCGGGTCATTGAGAAGACGGGAAGGCGAAAACCGATCCGGCTCGACAAAAAGCATGTCGAAGGCGATGACCGCCGCGCCATATTCACCCAGGTTTTCCACCATTTGCGCCAATAACGTGCGTGGCCAGGGCCATTGCCCCCAATTGGCCAGGGAAGTTTCATCGATATCGACCACGCGCACCGGCAAGTCGGGAAGGTATTCGCGTGGAGACAGTCTTTGCAGGATGTCGAAGTAGATCAGACGGGACATCTGAACCGGATAGGGGTCCATCGAACGAACCAAGCAACCGAACAGGATCAAAACAATTCCGAATAGACGGAATGCCCATTTTCGGCTGTTTTTATCCCTTGTTCTTGCTGTCACCTCTGCCTCCGGGCGCAAGGGGGTCACGTTGTTCCGACAATACGGTCCGAGTCGTTTTCCCGGGAGACCCTATTCGACTTCAGGATCACGCTCGGGTTCTGGTTCAGGCTCAGGATCGTACTCAGGTTCAGGATCGTACTCGGGTTCAGGCTCCGGCTCGGGTTCAGGCTCCGGGTCACGGTCCGGTTGGGATGGCGGATCCGGGCGGTTGTCTGGCGGGGTGGGATCTGACACAGCACGCGCCTCATTGGTACTCGTTTCACCGGGCGGCGCAGGGCGGGGTTCAGACCGACCGGGTGATGCAAAGAAGCGAACCGGCCTGGCGTTTTCGGAACAGCCGCCAAATTCGACCTGAAGCGGCGGAAGCAGCCCTTCCTGCGACCGCGCGAACGGGAAACCGCTTTCCAGCGCCTTCCTGTATTGCTCGCGATCCACCGGCCGTCCGACGCCGCCACCCTTACTGTTCGCAAAAAGGCTGCATTGTCTCCCGGTGGATCGGCACGACCCGCTTAGGCTGCACATTCGAACAGTGCCTTCCAGAACCAGCATCGCGCTTTGGTCGCCGGAGGCAATCCAGAGATCGAAAGTCGTTCCGCGCACCGCCATGGTCGCTGATGGCGTCGAAATGGAGTAAGCCCGCTTTCTGCTTTTTCCGGAAATGAACCGGAAGCTGCCACCCAGTGCCTGTACCGCAAAGGACTTGGCCTTGCGGTTGTTCCGCAGCATTTTGACATCAATGACCATACGCGCATTTGGGCCGATGGCTATTTTCGTGTCATCGACAAACACAAGCTGAACCACGCCTGATCCGTCAGTCGCGATCGCATCACCCGAGTCGACCTCCATCCCCGTCCGCAACGCTTGTGTTTCTCCGGCACGCGTCACCTGAGCGCCTTGCTTGGCACTAACGACTTTTCCGATATTTGCGACGACCTGCGACGGCAGAATCACAATAAGGCAAACTGCCAAACACACTTTTAACCAAGCCAATCCAAGCCCCTTTCCCCCAAAGGTTCCTGCCGGGTACACACCACCCCAAGCCCGATTGATGCCTCACAACAAACAGAATAAATCTGCAGACTAAATACAGGCAAATATGCAGTAATGCTTATGTTTTTGGCAAGTTTAATATCACCGCCCCAAAAAACGACTGTGGTCAGGTGACGGCCACCTCGTGTTGAACCGTCGTTTTTGTCCGGCACTCCCTGCCAAGAAAACAGCTGTTATTCGACGAAGACTGTCACATGTACGGCCCCCCGGAATTCCGATTTGCAGCCGTTTGCAGAATTTTGCCATTTAGCAGGAAAATCGCCTTGTATCTTGGTGACAGGCACGGATATACCCGTCGGCGGAGACGTGGCCGAGTGGTCGAAGGCGCTCCCCTGCTAAGGGAGTAGGCCCGGAAGGGTCTCGAGGGTTCGAATCCCTTCGTCTCCGCCATTATCCAGCAAGAGCCTGCCTCTAAATCACTGTAAATAGTTGATTTTCAGCTGGATTGACTGACTCCCCGCTTGAGGCTGGATGTTTTTTGCTGCACATTTTGCTGCACAAATCTCTTCATGCTTGGAGGCTGTTGAACTGTGAATGTTAAACTCAGAGGCTCTATTTACTGTATCGTTAGGCGCGTTCCACGCCGTTTCGCCAGCGTCGAAGAACGAAAAACCGTCTGGATCAGCCTGAAAACCGATTCACTGAGTTTGGCAATGGAGAAAGCGCCATCTGTTTGGGCGAAGATGTTGGATAGCTGGGAAGCTCGCCTTGCCGGCGACACCGTAGAAGCTGAAAAGCAGTTTAGCGCAGCACAAAACTTGGCTAGATCGAGGGGGTTTCGGTACTTGGAAATGCCGAAGGTTGCTGAGCTTCCTCTCGAAGAATTGCTGAAACGAGTTGAGGCGATTCCAGTTGTGCAAGGCAGCCCAGACACGTTCGAAGCGAAGGCTCTGTTGGGCGCCGTTGCTGCACCGGAGATTTCGGTTTCCCAAGCGTTGGAAATGTATTGGTCCCTCGCCAGGGATAGGACACTAGGTAAAGACGCTGATCAGATTCGCAGGTGGAAGAACCCACGGAAGAAAGCGGTGAAGAATTTCATCGCGGTCGCCGGAGACGTGGCAATTTCCGAGATCACTCGGGATGATTTGTTGGATTTCCGGGAGATGTGGATTGAGCGAATTGAAATGGGCGAAGTTACACAGAACTCTGCTAACAAGGACTTCACGCACCTAGGTGATATTCTAAAAACAGTTAACGAAAAAAAGCGACTTAAGATTGATTTGCCTCTGTCTGGTCTGAGTTTGAAGGAACCAGAGAGGCGATCTCGACCATCATTCTCCGACGATTGGATTCGTAATCGTATTTTGTCTGAAGGTGCTTTGAGTGGATTAAACACCGAGGCGCGGTGCATTTTGTTGGGTATGATCAATACAGGGTATCGACCTAGCGAAGCCGCAAATCTGGACAGGGCTCGCATCCATCTTGAGGGTTCTGTTCCCTACATTGAAATCGCACCGGTCGGGCGACACTTGAAGAACAATGCCTCCAAGCGAACTATTCCTCTTGTTGGCGTTAGCCTTGAAGCGTTCCAAGAATGTCCGAACGGTTTTCCCAGCTACAAAGGCAAAGCGTCACTTTCTAACACAGTTAACAAGTATTTGAGATCCAATGGTCTGATGGAGTCCGATAGACATGTTATGTACTCACTCCGTCATGCATTTGAGGATCGAATGATCGCGGCTGAAGTTGATAACCGGATTAGACGCGATCTCTTCGGCCATGCTCTTCAAGAACAACGATATGGTGATGGTGCTTCGCTTGAGCACAAAGCCCGCATCCTTCAAGAAATTTCCTTCTTTTGAACAATGGCCAACGCCCTTTCCACCGGGCAGTTGGCAAGCTGTTCCTGCATCTGACAAAGTTCATGTTCAAGCCGCTCCATTATAGGAACATAAGTTGGGTCCTTGATCACAAGAAGCGCAGCCTTTTCGAGCGCGGACGTCACACGAGCGATTTCGCGAACTAACGTTCTTTCTGCCTTTCTTTTTTGAGGACCAAACTTTTGACCGTCGCGAGCTCTGTTGGTGTATTTATTAATTGCCTTGAGATCCGAAAAACTGCGGCTGGCAGGGAAACTATTTGCCTCGTGAAATTCTACATGCATCGGGCTATGCCTCTGTTTTTGTTTGCCCGATTTTTAAGATCTTTCGATTTATCTGACGTTAAAGAATTTGTGCGTTGGCTCCAAATCTGGACGCCCTAGAAAAGCGGGCGAAACTCAATCATGTGGCCGGTGCACCGTCAAAACCCGTCCGCTTTATGGCCGAAAAACACCTTTGTCACGTCTTCGATGATGTCCCAGACCACCCGGCTGCCATCACGCACAAAGAGACTGTCGCCCGGGCCCAACTCTTGAACCTCGCCACTGGTCAGGTTGGTCATCCGGCATCGACCGGACAGGATGGTCATCAGTTCATCGCCTTGCTCGGTGCATTCAAAAACGCCCTTGGTGCAGCGCCAGATGCCCGTGCGCGTCGTATGGCCTGGCCCGCCAGCATCCATGCGGCCTGATGCCTGCGGGGAGCCTTCTTTGATCTGATATCCGCTTGCGGGATTGTCGAAAGGCCAGTGCTCAAGAGGACCGACATCGTCGCCTAAAACATATTTGATCATTCTATTTTCTCCCGCAGGCTAACCGTTTGAGAACGGTCCTCTCGGCAACGATGGCGGTTTCTTTGGAGTCCTACAAGTTGAGAACGCGGAACTCTGAGATCTTCAGGAACCGCTCCAGTTTTTCCCGCACCTGACTTTCCGGGGCAAACACCAAGGCCTCTTTGCTTGGTGGCTTCTTGCCCGCCTCAACCGTTGGCCAGAACTCGATACGGAGAGGGAGGCTCTCACCGTCAAATCCCCCATATGGTTCTATACTACATGGATCTTTTGACAGAAGCTTCGCGCGGTTTTTGTCGGTGGCGGCAACTTGTCTGGACCGCCAGAACTCAGGCATGTACCGGTTGCAATCGGCCGGTGACTGGAAAATCAGCCCGTATTTCGCAATGGCCTTGTCAACCTTGCTGCCTCCCTTCTTGAAATCCAGCCATTCTACGATCCTACCTACGGTTACGTTCGCCACCACGGGTGACATCAAGAAGACCTCCTTTGGCTGGGTATTGTGGATTAGTCTGACACGATCCATTGCCTGCTCGATCTCGGCTTCGCGTATCTGTTGCAGAATGCGGTCTCCCCAAGGGTCACGATGTGCAAATACATCTATTGAATGGCTGCCTTTTTTCACTCTGATGCCGCGGCGTTGCTTGACGTAGTCACCCGGCTGGAATTCTTCTCCCGCTGCGGAGGCATAGGCTCTGGCAATGCGTTCGACATCCAAATGCCCAGGTTGTTCGCGACCAATGACGATAGCCTGGTTAAACGCTTCCCACTTGTTCTGACCCCTGAGCTTGCCGAAGTGGCCAGCCCGTCCGGGGCGGTCAAAATCCAAGGAAGCAATCACGTCTTTTGTCCCGAACACAGCGGCACTCGGGTATCGCGCAACCACGCCATTTACAAAGTCACGCAGTGTATCGTTTTGCGTTCTAATACTTCCGTAAGTGCGCTGTTTCTCCTGTGCTGTCAGGCTCAACCTGCGCTTGGAAAAATTGCACCCCAAGATTTGCGTGACCTTCGCGTTTCGCTCGACTGGGTAGTGATGGGTTTCCAGATCCGAGCCGAACAGCAGGCGAGACAAATCAGCATTTGCCGTGCCATCCAAATACAAAAACGGGCGTCCGGTGACATTCTTCAGATTGCGCAAGCGAGCTGCCGTAAAGCCTGCCTGATGCTGCGCCGGACGCGCTCTGTCGACATCCGTAAATACGGCACTTGAGGTGGCCAAACCGCTTTCCCAATCGGCCAGAAGGCACTCGCAAAGCATCTGAAGACGCCTTGCGTGGCTGGCCTTGCTACTTTTGAGCCGACTGCCGATGACACCAAGCTGGGCCTCGCTGAGGGTGTCATCCTTACATGCAAAAAGGGGCTTTAGAGCCCGGTTCGTATTGCCGGTTTTCAACTCGTCCAAATGTCTGATTGCGGTTCGCAACAATTCCGGTGTGACGCCCATGTCGCGCAAGCGTTCTATTTGAACACCCGCTCCGGTTCCAGCCATGGCCAACAGGGCTGACTTCACCGGAGAGATCGCTTGATCTTGCAGGACGATGGCATCCCCGATTTCAACGCCTCGTTGGTTTTGGTTTTTGGCAGGCGGCAGAAGAGTTTCGGTCAGCTCCAGAATTGATACATGGATCTCTTCCTTCCCAAAATCGCGCGGCCGCTCATCAAAGATAGTGAGATCTGGCAAAGTTTCGGCTGGCAAAGGAAGATGGCCGTATTCATGGGGGGCAAAGATTATCAAGCCAGACTTGGCTTTCAGATGTGCCTTGATTTCAGCTTCCTGACGCAGATAGCCGCATTCCATTTGAAATGGGCACTTCTTGCAGAGAGTGGATCGTATCGAAAAGCCAAGATCTGACAACTTCCTCGCCGTTGGATAGATCCTACACATTTTGACGGTGTCATTGTCGACCTCTGGATCGGGTCGATTGCGCCCCCTGAGGGCTATGGCCGGCGGAGCCGATGCGGGTGCATTTCTCTGATAGTCATTGAAGGCCTCGGCCACTTTCTCGTGATCTGGCAAGAGCATCAATGACACCAGACCTTCCGTGCCGTGTAGAAAGCCAGGCTGCCCATTGCGCCCAACCAAGGCTGCCGTTTTGCCAACCCCTTGTGCGCCGGACAACAAAACACGAGGTGGGCTGTCTTTGCCTTGCGACGGGTTGCCTTGGCTTTGCTTGCGAAGAAATGCCAAAGCTTCATTTCCCCAAGCCTCAATAGTTTTGGAATGCATTGCAATGGCTTGGTCACGTGGGATCGCGCTGTGCGGATAATAGGGGACAGGTTCATCCGCATCTGAGGCACCGATTGGTCGCGCCAGGCCATCCCGAAGCCCGTTTCTTACGGCTTCCTGATATCTCTCGTATCCAGATTGGCTGGCCGCCGTTAGAAGCCTTTCAAGCGCTTCGGCCTCACAGATTTCGCCAGCGCTGATAAACCCTCCGATGAGTTGGGATTCATTATAGATGGATGTGTTCCGATGCGTTCCTCTGGCAAGCTTTGCACAGGATTTCGAAAGTTGGGCTTCTCCTTTCTTTGAAGTGATTGCCTTTGCTGAAGAAGAATTGGCTTCCAAGCGCAAGGATTTGGAAGGCTTTCCTTGTTTGGCCTTCCCTTTGCTTCTCTTCGCTTCTTTTGGGAATGCTATCGAAGCGGTGTGCAGCCTTTCTTTGTCTTTCCTTATGATCCCAATCCTAGGAAGGCCTTCCAATGGATCGGGAACCCCGTCAAATACCGGGGCTGCGATGTAGTTGGGTTGAGCTATTCGAGCCAGACTTTCGTCGCTGCTAACCTGTTCAAAAAGGTGATGCCGCTCATGGGCAAAGAGGGGGCGATCCGCAAGGCAGTAGAAATGGAATTTGGCCAGATGGTCTTTGCCGGCAGTCGCAGCACTCGAGGATGCTTGCCAGACAACCGAGAGATCCTTGAGCGCAGGCAATCCATGGCAGATATTGCGCCAGGTCCATTCGGCCAGGGCCTGCGGATCTCCCCAGTCCAGGTGATCTGGGCGTTCAACATCATCGATGTCGAAATGTAGCCAGGAGCAGCCAAGGTCTTCGAGAGTTGGATTCGCGCCATTTCGTGGTTTGGCCAAACGGCGGATTTTTTTGTGATGGCGGACCTCTTCCTTCACAGATCCAGACACCGCAACCTTTTGCACTGATTGAGAGAGTTCGGAGATTAGGGCAAGAAGGTCTTCAAAATCCGAAACTTCTCGCTCTTCAAATGTGAAGTTTCGTGCCCGGCTCGAGTTGTCTACGCCACCTTCATGAAATCGTTTTGTTTGAATACGTCCTGGCCGGGCTTCCAATATTGTGAATTTGGCAGGCTGGTATTCTTCGGAATGTGTTTTCTGTTTCAAATTGACTGCTCTTGGATCCGCAGGACGGAAAGCGATCAAAATGAATTGGTGCTGAAATAGGTCTTTCGTTGGTCACTGCACATTCTCCGGCCCGGCGGCTCTTGCTGTTGGCCGGCGGGATTGCCGGCACGCGCACACTCGGACATCTGGGTTTCGCCAGAATTAAAGCTGGGAGGTTTCCTGGGACCGGCTGAAATTCGGGCGGATTCAGAGCGAAGGAACTGGATTTCTAGGATCAAAGGTTAACGAAAGATTAAGAAATGGGTTTTGGGAGAGGGACATACCCTGACTTACCCCCCCCTATTTCCGTTAAACAGAAATAGGGGGGGTAAGTCCCTGCGGTGCCGGATCTTCGATCTGTCTAGAACGGCCCTGACCGGACATTCATCAGCCCAGTTCACGCCGCAGGGCAGCTTCTCTGAACCCGCCATTCGCTGCGAACGCAAAATCTGTGCAGCGACTAAGGTCCGGAGTGCGGACATTCCGGACACTTGATTATCCAATCTCTGCTTGGCTCCAATCTAAACTATGGAGGCCCATTCGGACACGACGGCCCACCCCAACGCATTGGTCCCACAACAGCTAACTGCCGAGATTTGCCCTGCCGCAGATGTCGTGCACGACTGCGATACGGGTGAAGCGCAACACGAGCATCCGGCAAGCATGCCCTTCTGCGCGATGCCTGACACATCAGCAAGCGCGTACAGCGGCTTTGTTGGTGGATTTGTCGTATCCCGTGGTGGAGATAGTGACGCGCGGTCTAGATCGAAGTCGTCTGATACAGGGAAAATGTCGCCCTCAAGCACGGTCCCCCAGATGCCGATGTCTTTGATCTTTTCCGCCTCTACCTCGAATGGGTCTTCTTCAAGGATGGTGAAGTTCGCGAACTTGCCGGGAGTGATCGAGCCAATCTCATCCTCCAATCGAAGGGATTGGGCTGCATCGATGGTTACAGCCCGCAAAGCGTCTTCTACAGATAAGCGGTGTTCGGGACCAGCCACGCGGCCAGATACTGTCGTCCGGTTCACACCAGCCCACACGAGAAACAGCGGTTCACCCGGAGCCATTGGTACGTCTGAGTGGAAAGAAATCGGGGTTCCACTGGCCTTGATTGGGCCAAGGGGCACGATGTCATCCGCACGGTCCGGGCCAAGCCCAAGCTCGCTATATCGATCTGACAGCGCGGTTACGTAGTATGGATTGCCGCTGACGATGCAGCCCAGTTCAGCGATCCGCATTGCTTGATCTTCTCTTGCATAACCGAAGTGGACCAGTGTCGTGCGGTGATCGGCGCGCGGCATCCGGCGCATGTTTCGCTCAACAGCGTCCAAGATCAAGTCCACGGCAAGGTCGCCGGTTTGATGAACATGCAACTGGTAGCCTGCCTCCCAGTAGGCATCGAAAACAGGATTGAACTCATCCGGTTGCATAATCCACTCGCCGTGGAAATCGCCGCCGACATAGGGCTCCGAGACCTGCATGGCCAAACTGTAAACAGCGCCATCGGCGAAGAGTTTCACCTGCTTCGGCATGAAAGCCGTCTTGCCTTCACCCCATTCGAGTAGTTTTTCCGTCTCTTCGATCATCGTGCCGTTTTGGAGGTGCAAGGCAGCCAGAGATTTCCCGTCGGGTATGAAATAGGTCCTGAGCGGTGCGTCAGGCCCGGAAAAGACGGCGTTGGTTGCTTCTTGCAGAGGGCGCGACAGCACGCCTCCCGGTTCCGCAGCAACCGTGACGCCTGCACGGTGCATATACTCGCGCGCCAGCCTGAGACCAGCGCCCAGACGCTCTGGTGTTGAAAGCACCGGTGCAACTGCGGGAAGAACGGCAAACATGCCCGCCTCGAAGAAATACCCGTCTTCAAAGCTCGACTGCTCAAGCGCAAGCCCCGCAAAGCCATTTACGAAGTCTTCGGTGATGCCCAGAAACTCCAATGCGGGCGTGTTCAAGATAAGTTCGTGTGCAGATCGGTGGACTATGATGATTGGGCGTGTGCTGCTGATCTCGTCGAGTTGTGCACGCCTGATCTCGCCATGAAAAAAGTGGTGGTATCCCCATGTCAGTAACAAGGCGTCGGGATCATCCATTGCCGCTTCAGCGGCTTGCAAGCGAGACTTATAATCCGCTTCATCCTCGGCGGCCTTCGAAAAGCCAGTCGGAATATTCCAATCCTCAATCGATATGATCTCGGAGGTCAGGGTCAATCCGGCGAGGAAAGGGTGCACATGCTGGTCGATCAAACCGGCAATGATCACCTTGTCAAAAAACCGTTCGTCCAGCCGAAACGGCTGCGAACCAATCCGATTAACGATTGCATCGCGCGATCCCGCGGCCAGAATACGGTCTCCGACCACGGCGACCGCGTTGATTGCTGGGTCGTTGTCCTCCATGGTGATGACGCGCTGCGCTGTGTAAACAGTGATTTCGGGCAGCGTCTGAAGCTGGCTTCCAAAATCCTGCAATGACGAGGCCGCATGAGTTGAGGTGGCATGAGAAATCGCGATCATTGACGCGCTGCCGAGGATGGTCATTGCGGTGCGGCGGGTAACGTTCAGTTTGGTCATGGCTCTTAATGCTCAGTAAGGCGAAATTTGCCTGAGCCTAGCATCGAGATGATCTTAGGTGGAAAGGAAAACTGCTGCCGATATCGAATTGAGCGCCAAGTTTCCCAAGCAAAATGATGCTATGATTTAGCGACTGACCTCGACCGCTTTGGGCTCCTAGCAGACTTCGGACGCAGCGCGGCGTTCTTAAACATAGGTAGCCAATCTTCCGTCACTCACGGCCCATTCCTGTCTTTCGTAGTCAGGTCAAAATGCTGCGTCCGCAAACCGCTTTACGGACATTGGCTTCCTTGATCAGTTTTTCTATCTTCTGCGGCAGGCCAACGAGGTATTCAGATGGAACGCGAACCTAATCTTGTCATTTCTAGCGCTTCGCAGCGCATCGTTGAGGATGGGGTGCCATTCAAGGTGGACATCTACAAACTCGAAGGCGGAGACGGGTGGTCGCTGGAGGTTGTGACTGAAGACGGGACATCCATCGTCTGGGACGATCTCTTTGACGACGACCAGGATGCGCTAGAGGAAGCAGTCACCACAATTCGCCGAGAAGGTGCAGTGGCATTTGTCAATGGCGAGTCAAACGTCATTCCATTCAAGAACTAAGCCAGACACGAGCGGCCCATAGTGGCCGCTCGACCAATTGGCGGTTGCCGCACCGCGGCTTACCTCAAGCAGCCATTCATCCAAATCGCAGCGATTGACGGTAAAGAGCCCAAACCTACGTGTTTCTGCGAAGGGACGAACGTCAGCTATGCGCAGCAGGACTTACCTTCCTGTATCGGCGGGCATGGCACAGTGGCGTAGGAGCAGTAGACACAGCAGTCCCCTTCGAGGGGTTTCAGAACCGTGTGGCAAGAGGTGCATTCATAGAACCACTGACACGCATCCGTGGGCATCGTCTCTTCTGCGAGATGCCCGCATTTCGGACAGGTGATTACTGATTGAAGAACTACCTCGTTTGTCTTCATTGCCATAGCCCTTACCCCTTCAAAATGAGAAACCATGCAAGGATAGTCCCGACTTAAAATGTACGCGCCGCACAGCTAATGTCGGCTTGTACGGGCTGTTCGATGCTCATGTGCAGCTTCCTCGCGCCGTTCCTCAATTGCCTGTCGAATGATCTGGAACGAAGATGACAAGAAGAGGATTGCCATGATCGCTGCCACAATGAGGTCAGGCCAACCCGTTGCCGTGCCCCAGACGCCTAACGCGGCGATCATCACAGCTACGTTGCCGATGGCGTCGTTACGCGAGCATAGCCAAACTGATCGCACGTTGGCGTCTCCATCCTTGTAGCCGACGAGCAAGAACACGCTCGCAAGGTTTGTTGCGAGAGCCAATGCGCCGATGATCCCCATGATTTCGGCCGCTGGAACACCAACGTAGAAAACACGGTATAGGGTGGAACCAAACACCCAGGCTCCCATCAGGAAGAGGCTGACCCCCTTCGCCAAAGCTGCATTCGTTCGAGCGCGGATAGACGCACCGATCACGGCGAGGGAAATACCATAGGTCATTGCGTCACCAAGGAAGTCGAGCGCGTCGGCCTGAAGTGCCTGAGACATCGCGTAGTGTCCGGCGGTCATCTCGACCACGAACATCGTCGCATTCAACCCGATGACGATCCAAAGCCGACGCTTGTATTCGTTCGACATCCCGTCGAATTTCATGTCGTTACCGCAGCATCCTGCCATCTTGAAACCTCTTCAGAATCGCCTCGGTTCTAATATAGTGTCTCTAGTGACTAGAGGTTCAAGAGGTTTTTTCGCATGTTCTCAATTGGCGAGCTTTCCAAGCGGACGAAGGTCAAAGTGCCCACCATCCGTTATTACGAAGAAATGGGTCTTCTGGCAGCACCGGAACGTACGGCAGGCAACCAGAGACGTTACACAAATGAGGGTCTGGAACGCCTGAGCTTCATCCGTCATGCGCGCGATCTGGGCTTCTCAATCGAAGCGATTTCTTCACTGATCGAGTTACAAAACCATCCAGACCGGTCGTGCGAAGCCGCCACCAAGATCGCCGAAGGCCAGTTGTCCGAAGTGCGAGCGAAGATAAGACGCCTCAAGGCGCTGGAGCGTGAACTGAAGCGTATCGCACGGGGATGCGACGGTCGTGGGATAGCAGAAGACTGTTACGTCTTGGCTTCGCTTGCGGACCATGACCTGTTTGGTCGAGATCACTGACGCTCACAAGTAGACATCTGTTCAATAGTTTTGAATGGCGGCTTTGTCCGCATGGCCGACGTTCAAACTGCGGAGATCGAACGCCCGCTTTGCCGAAACCTTCTAGAACGCATCGCAATCGCAGCGAACGACTGCTTCCCGCCCAATCTACCGAAATAGCCCCCCAACTTGCCCATTGCATCTGCTCGCACACTTACCTGTGCAAGGGGGCGCCAAATGCCTGGAAAAATTAGCTTCAGATTGTACAGAGACATCATTCTCAGCGAGCCCGGCCAACCGGTTTGGAGCGCCGTCGGCAAGATTTCTGAAGGCCGATTTCTTCTTCTAGGACAAATCGAGACGTACTCGAAATCCGAAGGTGCGCTATGGCTGGAAATCAGCCAAATAGGTGCAGAGATCGGCAAGAGCAACCGTGGCAAACTGGATGTCCTCCGGCATCGAAGAAAGGACACTGATCCCCACTTATTTGGCTATCTGAAGGTTCTCGAGGAAATGTATGCGGCGGCGGCCTGGATGTGCCGAGATGACGAGAACGCCAAGTATCTTCATCTGACACTGCTGAAAACAAAAAAGCCGCCCATTCTGAAGGCGGCGCTTTCAAGAGCTGCAATGTGAGCCGCAACGCAGGCTCATGATACCGGCGCTCAGAACAGGGCTCTTTCACTTATCTGATAGACCAAAAATTCCATGATTTGCTCCTGGTCACGCGTGTGGGATCAAATCATAGACTTCGCCGATAACCAGCGAAACATGAATGATGACAGCTGCAATGTGCAACTGGTGGTAAGCCTCTTTGATGAAATGGAACATGTTGTTCCCTCCCGTTTTGAATGCGCATTTTCTATCGCGTAAGTGCGACCGAGTCAACATATAAATATTTGATAAAAAACAATAAAGTCAATAATTCCACCAATTCCACGCCGCTCAAAATCGGTTTCCTAATCTTTTGGAAAAATAAGAGGTCAGCACCAAAAATAAGAGGGGGCCACGGGAAAAATAAGAGACCCAGAAAACGGCACGACTCCCCACATAACGAAGGCAGGGAGCCGGGCTTTTTAGGGCTGGTCTTACAGATCGAACGTTTGTCCGTGCTTTTCCAAATATGCGATCAGAGACAGCTCGACGGCTCGCACAACCGCTTGCTCTTTGTCCTCTCGGATTGCGTTCCAAGCAGCATAGAGATCTGGATTTACACTTACGGAAAGCTTTTGCGTACGCGCGGCCGCCCTGCGCTTTGAAGGGCTCATCTCTGGTTGGAGTGCGAGGCTCGGCTTACTGGTCGATCCGAGTGGGAAGCCCATGTCACCTTGCTCGACTTTGTTAATGTCGCCGAGACTGGGCATATGATTGTGTTTTGTTTTATCCATCATTGTTTTTCCTTATGCAGCTTGGAGAATTTCTGAGAGGGTCGTTGAGATTTCCTGCGCCAAAGCGGCAACGTTTGCGTGCGCTGATTTTGGGGAGGATCCTTGGAACGCTTTTGGTAAGTCCAGATAATCCCCACCGAAGCTCACCATCGCTTGAAAAATAGGGCGATTTGCAAGCTGAGTTGCAAAAACGGGCGCGTTTGCTTGCTGTAAGACTGCTTTGATTTCTGCGGTGATCCGATATTCGACCGCCCCTGGTTCTGTCTTGGTCAGCAAGACACGAGCCGCAATATCGCGCCTCAATACGAGGCTTTTCTGGCGCACCTGTTTTAGAACTTGGACCACCGCCAGCGCATCCAAACGAGATGTCTGGGTGGGAACGATGACAAGGTCGCTTACGAGAATGGCATCAATCAAAGATGCATCGTCTGATCCCTCGACGTCGATCAATACGTAGTCGAAACGTTCGGCCGCCGCGAAAGCCGCCTCGGTCAGGTTTCGCTGTTCGACCTGACGAACAGTGAGATTCTCGGGAAGCGGCTTCGCGCTAGCCCATTCAGACAGCCACCGTTTGGGATCCGAGTCCAAGATACAAACAGACATCCCAGCCCGGGATGTTTCGAGGGCCATTAAAATGCATGTTGTGGATTTCCCACAGCCCCCTTTTGGTGAGCAAAATGAAAGTGTTGGCAATCGAATTCTCCTTAAGAAATTGCTTCCGATAGATTGCCAGAACAAGGTTTAGGAAAGATTTAAGGATAATGGATTTGGATTTCTGGGGAAGAGATGCCTGCGGAAGGCATCGGCAGCAATTGGTTCTCAAGGAAAGAATTGAGAAGCAAATGGCTCAACTCAACTCAACGCTTCGCCTTTGACGCTGTTAGTGACTACAAGCCCAAAGTTTCCTAGGTTGGGTAATTCAGTGTTCGACAAAATGGGCGGAAAGCTGACTTTCGTTGTGTCCGCATAATAGGCAAGGACCTCTGCCGAAAGCTGACATTCGATTGATTTTGCAACTAAGATAATCACTGCGCCGCCGAAAATCGGCTGCAAGATCAAGATCACCAGATAGCATCCAGCCGATAATGAGAATAGAAAAAGCCATGAAACCTATCACAAGAAACTGACCAAAACACCATGGCTACAGACCTTAAATCCTATGGCATCGATGCCGCCTTTACCCGTGGCGCACTCAAAGGTTCACAGATTGAGCCCAGTTATTCCGGCGCTCTGAGTTTTATGCGCCGCAAATACACAAAGGATCTTGAGGGGGCGGATGTAGCGATCACCGGAGTTCCCTTTGATCTTTCTGTGAGTAACCGTCCTGGAACCCGCTTTGGCCCAGAGGCAATTCGCAAGGCAAGCGCTCAACATGCCTGGGGCCCAATTTGGCCCTGGCGGTTTGATCCATTCGATACGCTTGCAGCAATCGATTACGGTGATTGCGTTTTCGACTGGGGCGTGCCCCAAGACGTCCCGTTGGCCATAGAGCGCCACATATCGGAGATAATCTCGGGAGGAACGGCCAGCCTTGTTCTGGGCGGCGATCATTTCATCACCTATCCGGTACTTAAGTCCTATGCTGAGAAGTACGGCCCAATCGGTCTCATCCAGTTTGATGCCCATCGGGACGTCGAGCCCGACGAGGGTGGACGCATGGATCACGGCAGTATGTTCAACCTAGCGGTTCGCGAGGGCATCATAGATCCGCAACGGACCGTTCAGGTGGGCATCCGCACCTGTTTCGAGGGCGAAGAGACCTATGGCATGAAAATCTTGCATGCAGACGCCGTACATGCTGCTCCAGCTGAAGAGATTGCCGCAACCATTTTGTCCACCGCTGGGGATGGTCCGACCTACCTGACCTTCGACATAGACTGCCTCGATCCGTCCACTGCTCCCGGGACGGGCACACCGGTCCCGGGCGGGCTTACCAGCTACCAAGCGCTCGCCATAATCCGGGCCATGAAGGGGCTCGATCCAGTCGGCATGGATGTGGTCGAAGTCTCCCCCCCGTTTGATCATGCGGAGATGACCTCCAACGCAGCCGCAATGATCGCCGCAGAACTTCTTTGCCTGAAAGCCTGGGCCAGAGGAGCTCGGGCCGTTTCAGAATAGCCAATAAATCGTCTGTTGCTTGTCTCACAAGTGGAGAATAGCTGCGTGCGGCTTGGCCCCAATAGGCCGTCCGCAGATTGCGCCCTTCTGTCTATTCGAGCTCAAATGTCCGGTAAGGGGCAACGGATCCATAAGTTCGTTTGGACATTCTCTCTATCAAATGGCTCAAGCATCAATCATGGCTGACGATTGATTTCACCAAGAATTGTAGACCTCTACGGTCTTTGCTTTCAGGCTATATTGCGCCTCAATGTTTGCAGCGCCATCAAAAAAGACGACGTCGCGCCGTGTATCCTCGGCGTTCAATTCTCCTTCGATCCAGAAAGCTTCGAAGATTGAGCTGAAGGCAACACCCTTTGGATAGTCCACATGGACAATCTGGTTTGGAGGCGGTGTTGGCGTGTGAACGCAGGCACCTGCAACTGGCACAAACAGGAATTCTGTCACCTTTTTCTCTTCGAAGGCGAGCGGGACAACGTAACCGGCAAGCCGTATAGATTGTCCGAGAATGTTCTGGTTGGGTGCGCGCCTTGCTTTGCCATTCTGAGCGATGATGTTCCGCCGCTCTCTCATCAGGCCGTCTACGTCAACTTGATGCATTGAGAGGAGTGTAAGAGCAGCTTCGTGGCGTTCAAATAGTGCCATATCTTCCCGTTCGCGCGGTGTCGACGTGCGCCATTCGACGTGGATGCGCATGGCGTCGCGCAGAAACGGTCGCATGTCGGCAAAGGGCGTTTCGCTGGAGACATGCACTGGTAGCAGATCCTGCCAGCCAATCACACGCGTACCTGTCGACATGTTTTGCGGCGCTACACTGACTGGCGTTCGGGTCAAATCAAGCGGAGCTGCAAGCGGATCAAACGGCATACCACCGGGTTGCTGGCCCGCAATCGCGCGCTGCCATGCGCTCTCAATGCTTTGTGCCGCAACCGGGAGAGATATCAGACCAAACAGAGCGCCAATCGCAAAAGCTGACAGCGGACTCGTCATCCCTCAGACACTCTCACGCTAGTAACTGCGACGCCTCGGCGCAGTTTCTCGTCGTCGCCTTCTTCCCACTCCGGCTCGGTCAATAGTTTGTCCGGTTCGCCGTCGCGATCAATATCGTAGACCAGTTCGCCGCCAAAATAGGTTTGCAGCACTTCAGTCTTGTGAAATTCAAAAACGTTCTCTTCGGCCTGTCTGCGAATATCTCGGTCGAGCACGATGATGTCTGCAATCTTGCCTTCCTCGAGACTCCCCAACACATCGCCCCGATCCTGAAGGCGTGCACTACCCAGGGTCGAGCCATGGATAACCTCTTCAAAGGTCAATGGTTCACCGGGCATGACAAGACCGCCGGGTGTTCCCATAGCCTGTCGTGTCATGCCGATCTCCATTCCTTCCCACGGCGAAAACACAGGAGACGTCGGCGCGTCAGGTCCAAATCCATACTCCATGAACTCGGTCACGAGTTTGAACTGGTACATACGCTCCAGCACCTCTTTTGGCAGGTTCTGACTGGTCACATTACGAAAGTACTCCTCGGTGGGATCAGCCCAGTGAAGTTGAAGCTGCCCGGAAACCCCGAGCCGAGACATGCGACGAGCGTTGTCGATAGACAAATGGTCAACATGCGTGAAAATCTGAGGGATGTCGTCGCGAAGGGGCTCGCCGGTTTCATGTGCAAATTCCAGCGCGTCGAGCGAGCGGCGGATCCCCGCGTTCCCTTCAACGTGCAGCATCAAGGTAAAATCACGCTCTGTTAGTGCGTCGAAAATCTCTGCAAGGTTGTCTGGTCGAAAGTTCATATCCGGCCGTGTGCCGTCCAGATACGGGCCTTCCATATAGGCAAAACGCCCCGGTGTTCCATCAATAGCGAACTTCACAGTGTTCGCATGGAGAATACTGGGATCAACGCCCGCATCCTCGACTGCGGCCCGCCGTATCTCTAATTGTTCGATCATTGCGGTATCGCCCTCTGGCGTGCCGGTGCCCCAGAACACCATGGCTAATTCGTGCCTGAGTGTTAGTTCTCCTTTTTGCGCCAAACGGACGTAGACGTCATCTGCCCCCTCCTTGGACCCGGCGGCAGCTTCCGTTGCACCGGTGACCCCGACCGCGTTGAGCACGCGAGCGGCACCAATAATCGCTTCCTCCTGTTTCTCAAAAGAATAGAGTTTGTGCTGTTCGACAAACCCTGTCGAAAGGTGAGCTTTCTCCTGCAAAAGTCCGGAAGGTTCATCGCCAGCGTCATTCAAAGGCATGTAGCCGCCTTTCGGTGGCTCCCAATCGGCAGTGATCCCGAGGTATTCCAGAGCTTTCGTCGAATACCAGCCGTTATGTTGCGTATTGTCGGAGATCAATGCAGGGCGTCCACCAACGATTTCGTCCAGTTCTTCCTTGGTGGGATTCTGAAAATGCGCGTCGGACCAACCGCCGCCGATCACCCACTCATCTGGCCCGAGCGTCGCCGCGTACTCCCGGATTACTTCGACAACCTCCTCACGCGACGCATCGTTGTAACCGAACAGGTTGAGCATGACGAAATGCGTCTGCCCAAAGATGCGTGTGTGCAAGTGAGTGTCGATGATACCAGCCATAACGGTATTTGTGCCCGCATCCACGATCTGGGTGCCATCGCCTGCCAACTCGCGGCAACTGTCATCAGTGCGTACACAAATGATCGTGTTTCCCGCAACCGCCACGGATTGCGCCAGTGGCAACTCGGGGTTTGACGTGATGATGTTTTCACTCAGGAAAACGGTGTCGGCTTGCTGAGCAAGTAGCGGCGAGCCTGCGAGCAAAATAGCTAGCGCGAGCGCGCTGTATCCTGATTTCATTTTCAAGTGTTTCCCTAAATGCTGACTGTTTGGAGGTTGGCAAAAGACCACAACGAGCGTCAAATCAATTTTTCAACAAAATGGACGCAGGATCTGGCTCTACATCTTTGGCAACCTGATAAAGCGCATCACACCGTTGCACCTGCCTAATTAATCGCAGTGCTTGAACAACATCAGTTTTGTTGTAGCAAAACGGCCTATACTTACGGCGGGAGATCGAAGTTTCAAACCGAACGGCCCGGTCTTTCTCGATCTCACCCGCAACTTGTAGACGGCGCCCTACTGACCATTGCAGGCACTACCATTTTGATCACTTACGTACTGTCGATCCGGCATGGTATCGTGCATATGCGGCGAACGGCAGCATTGCTGAGCCGCGGTACAGCATCCCTGTAGACGGCTGGATGTCGGCTTTGGGCCGGAACCGCCCCTGGTAGCCGTGGGCCGATCAGTCACGTCCGCTTGCCCCTTGCAACCCTCCGCACAACTCCATGTTGCGCACGCTAATAGCAAGTCGTGCAGCTATCAAAATTGGAGAACGAAGATGGCTAAAAACAAAACAAAAAAACAAACAAAAATGGTGGGAATGCGGGTATCTGAAGATCTGCATGATTTGTTGACAGATGGAGCGGAAGCGGAGGGTATCTCCGCAACTGCGTATGCGCGCTTTGTCTTGGCGCGAGCCCTAAATTTTGAAGGCGCGCTGCCTGAAACCAAACCTCGTAAGCCGCCACGAAAGAAGCCCATCATTAAAGACATCCAAGCTGCCATTGAGGTCCTAGGGCTTCTGATCGATGTCAGGATGAACCTCTCATTTCTTGTCTAGCCCCCTCGTTCGGCACCACTAAATTGAGGTTTCTCTAATAAGGTTTCAGGCACAGGTGGGCGCATGTTCAGAGCATGATGTGG
>NZ_JBQFPJ010000018.1:0-92216 GCF_056534475.1 Ruegeria sp. D4 | reverse complement strand
AATTCCGCCAGATCGCGGACTGGATCATCGAGGTCGTCGACGGTCTGGCCGCCAATGGCGAAGACGGCAACGGCGCGGTCGAGGCCAAGGTTAAAGCCGAAGTCGCAGACCTCTGCGCACGATTCCCGATCTACCCGAACCTGTGATCGGCTCGGAACAATCAAGACAGCGGCGCCCCGGTGGCGCCGCATCTGTTTTGGGCGCATTGTCATTTCACACCAAAGACTTAGTTCAACATTGGCAAGGTAATCCTGCCTCAGAACCTACCTTCAGATCAGGCCGCGCCACCACAGAAACAGCAGCAGCAGCGCGCTCAGCGCCAGAATGTTGAACGCCAGTCCGCCCAGCATCCCCAGAAACCAGCCCCATCTTCTGTCCGCCAGATCAATACTGCCGAGATACGCCTGCACCTCGTCGGACGCGCTGACAAGTTTTGGAGTGTCCAGAACCCGCCGCAACCTAGGATGCGCCGCCATCTGTTCCGCATTCGCCAGCAGAAGCGCCTGTTTGTAGATCCGGCGAGGCAGTCGGCGTTTGGCTCTTTTGACCGAGGCCAACAGGGTTTTGTCCCGCACACCCAGCTTTTCGCGCAGCAACGCAATCGTGCCTGCAATCCGGGTCTGAATATCAGTGTCCTGCGACATTGGTGCCTCCTGACCGGGAAATGTAGCGCGGCCAGAGGCAGGCTACAATGGGACTGGTCGTTTCATTCACTGCCGGGTATCACGCACTCATGTTGAACACGATCGTACATGGCGAACCGACCGCGAACCCTCCTCTTCTGATCGCGCACGGGCTTTATGGCTCGGCCCGTAATTGGGGCGTCATTGCGCGGCGGCTTTCGGACGAAAGACAGGTCATTGCAGTGGACATGCGCAACCATGCCTACAGCAAGTGGGACGCCTCGCATGGTTATCCGGACCTGGCCGATGATCTGGCCGAGGTCATTGCGCAGGTCGGCGGTCCCGTGGACGTTGTCGGCCACTCCATGGGCGGCAAGGCAGCAATGACCCTGGCGCTGATGCATGGTGCCCAAGTGCGTAAACTGGTAGTGGCCGACATTGCGCCGGTGACCTACAGCCACAGTCAGATTCAGTTCATCGAAGCCATGCGTGCGGTCGATCTGTCCTGCGTGACCCGGCGCTCGGATGCCGAGCAGCAACTGGCAGAACTGGGTGTCGAAAAAGCGTTGCAGAGCTTCTTCACTCAGTCACTGGATGTCAGCGGGCAGCGGTGGCTGTTGAACCTGGACGGTCTGGCAAACGAGATGGCAAAAATCATGGGGTTTCCGGTACTCGATGCCACTTGGAACGGGCCCGCCCTGTTTTTGTCCGGTGGCGCCTCGGACTATGTTCTGCCGCAGCACCGCGACAAGATACGCGCCCTTTTCCCCGCCGCGAAATTCGCAAAGATTCCGGGCGCAGGCCACTGGCTGCACGCCGAAAAACCGCGCGAATTTGAAGCGGCCGTCAGAACCTTTTTGAACGCCTGATCAGATCGAACCCTGATACAACCGTTTGGCGACAAGCCATGAAACCGGTATGGCGGCAACAAATCCTGCGCCAGCGGCCCCCAGAATAGCGCCCGTGGTAACCAGGCCAACAGACAATACAGCTATGACGGCCGAGCCAGCCAGGGCAGTTCCAATCAGTGAATACAACATCGAAGCAAGACGCATCATTGGGTGTGGTCCTATTTTGGAATCTGACCACATATTGGTTTCTCAGGATGTGTTTGGCTTTGATTCAGGTCAGGTCATTCCAGGGTCAACAGGCTCGACTGTCTGGCCGCCCCCTTCGACCCAATCAGTAAGGCCCCCAAGGTTGTAAACCCGGGAATAGCCCATGTCCTTCAACAATTTGCCTGCCAGCGCCGCGCGCCCGCCCGACGCACAGTGCAGGACGATTGGCCGGTCGATGCGCAATTCAGGATCATGAGTTGGCAGCCCGCTATCGGCCCTAAACTCCAGCATCCCGCGTGGAATGTGATGAGACCCGACCGCCCGGCCCGCCCTCTCCAGTTCCGGCGTATCCCGAACGTCCAGCAGCAACCCGCCCTCGCGCAGCAGTTCCGAAGCTTGGGCAAAATCGATACGCGCGACCACAGCGTTGGCGGCCTCCATCATGTCCCTGACTGTCAGTGGCATTCCGGTTCTCCTGTCCTTGGAACTCCAGCATTTAACATGCAAAATAAGGAATACGTTTTCTGTGTAAAGGTACAATAGCGGTAAATCGCGAGCGGGGATATTACCCCGTTCTAACTGTGACTTCGAATGGCGGCAATTTTGTTCGCCTTGCTGCATCTACAAACACGAAAAGAGGAAGTCCGGGCCACCCCAATCATCAGGACCGGACACTTTTACACTTGAGCTGCAAGCAGCATCCACCCTAACTGCATGCTTGGCGAATTGGCGGGTGTTGTTCCAATCACACGACTAGCTCCGGCAACTTGGGCTTGAGGGCGTGCTGGATTTGACCAAGGCACAATTTGAGGCGGAAGCGCATTGTATTCATGGCCTTGTGGCCGTATTGAGATTTTCAGGCCCGAATTAGGCTCGACACGCATGCCCGCGTGGTGGAATGGTAGACACAAGAGACTTAAAATCTCTGGGCCGGAAGGCCGTGCCGGTTCGAGTCCGGCCGCGGGTACCAAACCGTTTTCTGTTCCTGACAGGAAGCGTAAGGCCTTGAAAGGAAAGGTGGTATCTGGGGTTCGAACACCCTCAGAACGACTGAAGACAAGGGGTTGGGAAAACACTAGCCTGAGCACGGTCCTCTTCAGGGAAATGCTCCCTTTTTTCCATATTTCATAAGGGTTTGACAAAAAACGCATGGAGAGTTCGAACATACTGTCGTAGTCCAATGCCGGAACTGCCATTTTCTCAATTTCGGCGTCGATCGCGGCTTGCTCCTTGCGAAGCAATAACGCGTGATTTTCGTATGCTTGGGCCGTTTCTTCCTCTTCCGACCGCACTGCGCGGTCGAGATTTTTTCTTACCTTTTTCTCGATTTCACGAGATTGCGCCCTCAGGCTGGCAAGCTCGGATTGATTTGTGCAGTTGCGCTGTTCCCATGCATCTCGAAACATCTGTTCTGCGATCTGAAAGGTTTCGCGATCAGGTACCACGCTTTTCAAGAGTTGTTCGAATTCGTTTTCTACTTTTTCTCTCGGTGTGGAGAGACCCTTTTCAGCGCACTTTCGATACTGGCATAGATAGTAAGGGTATCTACGGCCAGTTCGGCTTTGCGACCAACAAGATGTAATGCGTCGACCGCAAGCCTCACATTCCAAGAAGCCTCTCAAAGGAAATTCCTTGTCGATGTCCTTTCTGGCCGGAGCTACACTGCGTCCCTGCAGCCGATCTTGGATAATGAGATATGTGTCATAAGTGATCAATGAAGGGTGCTGAGCCTTTGTTAGAGGAATGGCCCAATTGGGATATTCTAGGTAACCAGCATAATGTACGTTGCGTAGCATTTTCGTTACGCTGTCGATCCTGAGCGCCCTCGCTCTGAGACCTTCAAGGTACTGCGGCTTGCCCTCCAGAAACCGAAGGACCTCCATGGGAGACTGAAAACGGCCTTCTGCGAAACCGTTTAGTGCTTCAGATAGGATGGAAGCCACTGGTTCGTTTCGAACGAGGACCTTTCCACCGAGTGGGGATTTTTCGTATTTGTACCCATTCGGCGCATGGAAAATCCAATACCCGGCTCGGAGCCGTTCAAGGCTGCGGCTGTGCGCACGTTCGACGATGTTCTCGCGTTCGTATCCAGACACTACGGCTACAACGTTCTCCTGCAACCTGTCAGCGGCCTTGTCTCCAAAGCTCTGCTTAGGGCTAACAAGGATCGCACCTAGAGAGCTAATTCTTGCTCGCAACCTTGTATGAGCCAGAATTCCACGAGCCAACCTACTACCGTCATCGACGATCACGACAAACTCATTCGCGTCGCGGCTTTGCAAAAACTCAATGAGAGATTGCATGCCGGGGCGGTCGAAGTGCTTTCCGGAAATAACGTCGTGGAATACTTCGACCACTTCGTAGCCATTTTTCTCCGCGTAGTCGCGGCAACTTGCTTCCTGACCAGACAGTCCGGATCCATCTGTTTCCTGTTTCTTTGAAGAAACACGGCAGTATATAACGGCTTTCTTGCGCTCGGCGGATTGGTTATTCATGGGTGACCCCAGTACCTTGAAGCTTCTGCGAAAAGAGAAAACTCTCAGCGAGCGAATGCACTTCGTTCATTGCGACGTCTTCAGGCAGGTTCCGCTGAGTAGGGTGCACGCAATAGCCTAGGTCGATGAAAGCAACGACAATTGACCAGAGTGCCGTAAGAAATTCATGCTTTTGTTGATCGGTCATAACCGAAGATTTTAGGAACTGCTGATAGCTCTCCACATCAACTTCAACTCTTCTTCTCTTGTGGGTCCTCGCTAGCGATGGAGGGGTGAAAATTGTGGGTGTCTGTATCAAGTTCGAACCTCCCTTAATCGTTGTGACAGCGGTGAAATATCGCTTTCTAAGGTTCGAGCATTTAATGAACGCAATGTGTAGTCAAGTATTTGTTTTTATGTGACTTTTTCCCCGGAAAAAAGCACATGTTAGTTTGCGTGACATCCCCGGATTGTTTTCATTCATTGAATCTGAAGTTGAGCCATTGAGGTGTCACGTAGAGTGACAAAAAAATCTGAAATTTGGTCTATTGGCTAACTTGTTGGTCGCCAGAACTGGCGAAAATAGCTGCGAATCAGGGTGGTAAACTGCCACCATGTTGAGCGCTCAACATGTAGAATCGGTCATCAGAACAAATAGATCGATGTCCGCTCTGAGCCCTAAGTTCAAATTTCTGCACCGTGCATCAATGCCGGAAGTTCAGAAAAAGCTGTCGTTGAGTGTTCTATTCAAACCGCACCTTCTTCACTTTTTGGGCTGTGCAAACGCTCCCAAGGGGTGTCTCATACAAATTGTAATGTGATCATTGGATCTTAGCCGTGTTCGACGCTTCGACATACCTCGCGATAACATCGATTGCAGTCATCGGCACTGTTCACGTCTTCTGCGTGTCTTTTTACCAGAGATTCCCCGGCCTAGCAGGCTGGCTTTCTGATTTTTCTTCTGGGATCGGACTTGGCTATGCTTTCCTTTTCTTACTGCCAAAAATCGGTGAATTGTCGGCCGATTTGGCTGCAAATGGGAAATGGGAAAACTCGCTGTTCGGTTACTCGCTCCTAGGATTTCTCCTTTACTACTTGCTGGAAGCCAGTCGCGACACGGGGGCCGATAACAGGTTGTCGCTTGGCTTGGACACAGTGGCACTCGGAACCTATAACTGCTTGCTTGCCATTACCGTCATGCAAACGACGGGAACATCACCTGAGCTGTACGCTGTTGGAACGTTGGCCTATTCATTGCATTTGTTTGGGGTGAATATCTTTCTCTATAAGACCCACCCCGGACACATGTCTGGATGGCTACGCGCATACTTTGTCGCGTCGCTTGCAGTCGGCATATTGATCGGTCTCAACGCAGACAAAAGTAGCATGATCTATTCAATTGCGACTGGGTTAACAGGGGGTGTGATAATAGCCCTGTCTCTTCGGGTTAAACTACCCAGCCTTTCGGCAGTGAATACAAAAGCTCTGTTGATTGGTGTGGTGTTTGCTGCGGTCGCAGTCGAGGTCACCCGGTACTAACCCGACGACACTGTCAAGTCTTTCCGCAGTATAAGCCGAGCCATTTGGCTCAGCTTACTAGATTAAGATAATCTGAAATTCATTTACTCAAAGTCTCTGCAATACCTTTCATCGCAACCATAGAGTCCAGGTACATAGGTGTATTTTGAACGTCTGGCTGGCTTGATAGCTTCACCATAACCACATTGGCTTTCTGGTTCACATACAATAGCTGTCCGTAGACACCGATACCGTAAAACGCACCTTTTTCTCTATCTTTCACCCAAACTTGATTCCGGTAGTGGAAGCCTTCAAACACCTCTGCGTATGCACTCTTCTCATAAGCTGCGACTACATCATCATTTGCTTGAATCGTGTCAGCAATCCAATCTGGAGGAATAACTTGAGTGTCGTTAACTTTTCCGTTGTCCAGCATCATTATGCCAAATCGCAATAGGTCACGAGAGCTGGTAAATAACCCACCACTCGTTTGCACAATCCTTTTGGGCCCTAGTTCGCTGTATGCAGGGTCCTGAGCACCGATGTCCTGCCACAACTCGGCCAGTACATCCAGATAGCTTTCTCCAGTTGCCGACTCGATAACCATACCCAGCAGCGCAGATAGCACTGAACGGTAACTATAAACTTCACCGTCATCTACCAAGGTCTCGCGATCACTAAGAGAGATCATGTACTCCTTAACGCCAGACTCTGTATCACAAATTTCAACTTTTTCAGAGAGGTCCTGACCAAACGCACAGAACAGATCACCGGCATCGTCTAAGTAGCCGCTAGAAGCATCTTTCCAATCTACAGCAGCGGTCATATCAAGTAGGTGTCTAACCGTTGTATTTTTGAATGCTGGGCCTTCCAACTCTGGCAGGTATTCTGTGATCAGCTTTTTAGGATCTAATTCTCCCGCCTCAACCGCCAGCCCTGCTACCATACCCAACACTGTCTTGGTGATCGAGTGAATGCGGTGAGGCGTATCAGCTTTCATGCCATTGAAGTACTTTTCAGCGACCAATTTGCCATCGTGATAAATCAAAAAGCTATCGGTATGCGTTTGATGCAACCAATCGTTGATGTTCTGTTCTTCATTATTGCTAGCTGTGAAAACAAAAGTCTCAAGCTCCGTTGGGTATGCCGCTTTTTCCAAAGTACGTACCCAATCTGACGGTGGAACTCGTGCTAATTCGCCAAAAACATTTGTGCCTTCAAATATCCAAGGGCTTCTATCTACAGACCCAACGGTTTCATCCCAGAAATAACCAGCCTCTGCGCTTGCTGGCTTTGTAGAAGCAGTAAATACCGCACCGGAGGCCAAAAGAGCGATAGCAATAGCGGAAGTCACTAACATCTTGTTTGCATTTCTTTTCAATTTTGGGGATCTCCGTCCGACTAGACAATCTCTAAGCAATCCAGCCACGCTTCAGCTCTGGTGTCTAGCCCCTTGTGTTTCGGCCAGAGGCTGTCAGACGACTGCGAATTAATCTCTGGTAGAACAGTTAAGTAGTCGCAAGCGACGGATGGCAGATACTGTGCGTTAGTCGCCTTGAACAATGCCCGCTTCGTACGCATCTCGGAGGATGTAAAGCTCGAAAGGAAGGTCCGCTTCGGTGTGAGACCAGTTACCAGAAAGCGATGAGCATAAGGCGGCTTTGTCCGCAAGTCGGTCGTTGCACCGATTTCGCTCTACGTCCGCACTTTGGAAGGAAGCTGACGTTAAAGTTGAAGACATTCCATATGGCCTGACGCAAGCCAATATCCTCATTGTTATTGTCGGGTGGCGCGAAATGGTAATATCGGTCGATTGTGGTGCTGGAGTTCACCTTCCCAACGCTCAAATTCTTTGAAGAGCTGGTTCGAAGTTTGTACCTTTAAGTGTACCAGTTTGTACGAAATTCGAAGCTTGCGCACGCTAACAGGCGCGATGCTTGTTGGGACAAACATATCAAATGACTTAGGAAGTCATCGTCTGCGTCTCGGCATGGAAAGGACCGCAATGTGACCTGATACAAGGTATTATCGCTCCGGTGCTTGCAAATGCTTCGCGGAACTTGAAACCTTTATCCCGGAGGATCGCGGGACAACGATTCACTAACATCCAAAATGGACCAGTCAGATGGGTTTGCTTAGGAAATAAAATGGTGCCGGGGGCGGAGTATCATAGGTCACACTACTTTATGTAATTATTCATTTTTTTGTTCCTAAACTTACTTAATACCCCCAATGATACCCCCAATCTGTAAAGGACAATATTCAGTTTCGCGAACCATTCTTGCAGAGACCTTCCATTTACGAATTTTGCCGTCCATGAATTTGACGTGACCGGATGAAGCCGCCCAAAGCCGCATAACCCATTACGATCAAGTCATTATTTCAAGTACAGTTCTTAGACGGCGCCGAACCAAGCAAGAGAACGTTTGATGTACATTTCCTACTAATCCCCTACTATTCCTCCGGACCTCCGAGCGCTCAGAAAACTGGATGACTTTTTTTTGGGAGGCGTTAGCGAGGCTTCCAGCTTGAATCTCGCTTTTTTCTTGCGCCGTGTCCGCCATTTGTCCCAAGCTCACTGCAGCAAAGTTTGATTGGATTGTTTGAAGTGCTTATTGATGCAGTTCCCGGACGTTACCTGGATCTAAGCAGATGGGAGCACCCGCCTTTCTGTATCAAACTGATACGTCTGATCGTTTCTTGCCTGATAACCGTTCTGATTCCTAGCCTAGTTCAGGCGCAGGTTCCATTTGAAGCCAGCGATTTGCGTCTACCATCGCCCGCTCGCGGCTACTCGCCGCATGCGGAGGACACTCCACCTGCTTCCGCCCGAGTATTTTTCGCAACTGACCGTCGATTGGACGAAGCGTCTCGTTTTACTGACCGCTTTGCAAATGCCGAAAGCCCAACATCTGATGTCTGGTGTGGTGAGCTAGCTCCAGCCGACGAGAGCTCCATCGGAGAGTTTAGAGGCGACGTCGAGCTTGTCACGGGCACTACACTAAGCTCGAAGCAAGACTGCATCGACAATCTATCGAGCGCTGTTGGCGAGGCCGGTGGAGAGCTCCTGCTGTTCGTTCATGGCTACAGAAAAAGTTTTCAAGATGCCACCAAAAGAGCGCTTGCCTTCGTGCGAGATGCCGGCCTTGGCGGAGTTGTTGTTATTTGGTCGTGGCCTTCTGCGGGGCAAGCCACCAGTTATAGCTTCGATACAGAGAGTATCGAGTGGTCAAAACCAAACTTTGCCGCGTTTGTTTATGATCTGCTTGCCTCAGAGCAAGTAAGTAGAATCGATTTCTTCGCTCATAGCATGGGAGCAAGGCTAGTGGCGGACCTAATGCGTGATCATTGGCCAGGCCAACCTTCCGCAGTTGTTTTGTATGCCGCGGATGTTGCCCGCCCCATTTTGAGACAAGCCCTTGCCAATGCAAATACGGCAGTTCCTACCTTGTTGGCGACGAATCTGGACATGGCTCTTATTGCTTCGCAGAAGATCAATCAGCGGCAGCGAGCAGGCAAAGCGAACCCGCTTATGTTGGTCTCGGGAATGGATACAATTGACCTCAGTGCGTTCGACGAAATGTGGAGTGCGATATGGTTGCAGCACTGGAACCATTCCCACGCTTTCTTCGTTCCGGAAGTAATTTCTGATCTTTCGACTCTATTATCAGGAAGCTGGCATGCTGAAGACCGAGGATTGAAGCCGTTATATGTTCAAAGCACTGGGTTGGAGTACTATTTTATCTCCCCCAGAAAAACAGGTTTTCCAATACCATGAGTGTTTTTGGAATTATATTGATGAGAAGCGTTAGGCTTAAGCAAGCTATCGGACTTCTGAGCTCTATCATTCTATTGCTCATTGGTATTAAGACCGGTGCAGTAGCTCAGAGCCAGAATGAACGAATACGGATACTATTTGGTACAGAACCCTCTGCTGCGCGAATGGCGTACGAAGAGAGGTTAATATCTGCTTTAGAAGAGAAGGGGATCGAAGCTTCCGAAGCGCTCTCTTTATCACCAGGCCAGATACGCGCAACGGTCGCGCTCGGCGCGCCAGCTATTGGTTTCATACCTTTTACTCCAGATCTTTCTCAACGCGGAGCTGCCAGCACATTCCTCTCTACGCCTGCTGCTTTTCAAAACCTCGATCACCGTAGAACAGCAATCAGGGGGGTAATTGGTAGTCTAGCACGCGAAGAAATCGCCGACACAGAAACGTTTGCTTTACAGATTTGGCCGCTCGCAGTTGAAGCGTTCGCGAGCGGAAAACCTATCAATGCCTTAGAAGATCTCCAAGGCGAACGCATTGCAACACTTGGCAATGTGTCTGAGAGTTTTTTAGCAAGTTTAGGTGCTTCACCAGTAGTTGTCTCAACCTCCGATCTCTATCCTTCGGTTCAAGCGGGTAGCGTAGATGCCGTTACGCTCGATCAAGATTTAGCCAATCAGCCCCAGTGGCTCGAATTTTTGTCTGGGGGAGTAATTGTTCAAGATTACAGTGTGCGGCTTGCTGTGGCCATGGTTTCTGCAGAGTGGTGGCGAGCACTGACAGCAGCCGAGCAACGCTCGATCCTCGAGGCACTTGATGAAGCGGAACTGGCGGCGGCTGAGGCTCTGCATGCCCAAACAGATCGCTTAGTTTTGTCCGTTGAGGAAAGGTCAATCGAAAATCTTACGTGGCAGGGGTTTCCTTCGGTAGAATTGCAAGATGCGATAGGTGCCGCCTTAGTCAACACGGTGTCATCAAGTGCAAACGAAGTTCTTCAGCTGATCGGTTTTGCGCAGTCACTTGCGCCATCATCGCACCCAGAAAGGGATCGCGAAGTTCCGGAACAGCCACTTTGGGGCGACGTTAATGTACGCACTAGATTGTCGCTCGCAGCCGCCCTTTGGGGTAATCGTTTAGGGCCTAAAGAAGCGTTTCGTGCTGCGCGAGGCGAGCAAATTACGACTTCTACAGGTCAGCAATTTCGCCTTTCGCGGCCCCTTGACTGGGTTGTGGTTGCCGATGTTTCCGACCTCTTGGGTTTCGGGTATGATCTACAGTCTGGTTCGCCGAACCTATTGGCAGACCCGATCGTTAGAAATTTGTATGAGAGCCTTCAAGCGGGCGGGGAGGCAGAAGAGACAACACTATTTGATCTTATAACTTCTGGGGGAACTAATAATACAAATGCGCTGGCTTTGGGGGCTTATACCCCAGCTGGAGATCGATATCGTGCAATTTGGAGCGATGCGCTGGACATCGCTGAATCCTACAATGAACCTGGAGTATTTAGCACGGTTTTAGGCTTTGGATGGGCCGCACAGCAAAGTGGGAACACTCTATACCGAAACGTCATTTTCCGAGATGGGCCGGATCTTGTTCGAAGGATTGTTCCTTTTACTTCACAGCCACCCGCAGGTTCAAATGATCCATTAAGTCTTTTCGAGTTTATGGAGGCCTACGAGCAACTCACTGGTGGCTCTGTACTAGCTATTTCTCATGGCGGAAACCGATCCAACGGGTTTATGTTTCCTTCTGAGCTGCGGTTTGATGGCAGCCCAATCGATCAAGATTACGTTCGGCTCAGGGCCAGATGGGAACCTGGTTACATAGTGACTGAGATCTTTGGCGATAGCGAAACGCATCCATTTCTTTCGCCAGACGACGATTTTGCGGACTATGGCACGTTGGATTTAGCAAACTCTAATCTAAGTGAGCTCAAAACTGAAGAAATGCTGGAAAACGAATACGCGCGCGAAGCGTTGAAACTAGGCTTAAAGCTTGAAAACCGTTTTGGCACAAATCCTTATAAGTTTGGGTTTTTGGGTGCGACGAGTAGCTACACATCTTTAGCATCGGCAGAAGAAGAGAATTTTTTTGGCCTGGTACCGACCCTAGAACCATCCTCCGGAAGGCTGACCCGCAATTTAGCAAGAAGCGAGCTCGCATCAATGCCTGGTTGGACTCAGATTTCTGGAGGAATGACAGCTATATACGCTCCTGAGAACACGCGTGGTGCAATTTGGGACGCGCTAGCACGTAGAGAGTTCTACTCTACCACCGGATCGCGAATAACACTTCGTTTCTTTGGAGGCTGGGATTTCGGAGAACAGGACTTGAGGATCGGCGAGCTTCATCTCGTAGGCTATGAGAAGGGGGTTCCGATGGGAGCCGACCTACCGCCTTTGCCCGATGATCTGGCGACGCCCTCATTTCTGATTTTTGCGCAGAGTGATCCGCAAGGCGCGAACTTGGACCGTGTGCAGGTGGTAAAGGGTTGGTTAGATGATGAAGGGCAAACATCCGAGAAAATATACGACGTCGCTTGGTCAGCTGAACGCAGTATAGACGCAGATGGGAAGCTCGAATCCGTCGGTAACACCGTGGAGCCGGGGTCGGCCAGTTGGACGAACTCGATAGGTGCTAGAGAATTGGTGACTGTTTGGTCTGACCCTGATTTTGACCCATCAGAACATGCCTTCTACTACGTACGCGCCATAGAGATTCCAACACCACCTTGGTACGTATATGATGAATTTCGTCTTGGTTCAGAAGTACCTGGCGAAGCTGCTCGCACTCATCAAGAGCGAGCATATGCATCTCCAATTTGGTATACCCCCTAACGACTCACAGCTGTCCACACCAGAGGAGACTCTAACCTCTGGAGGTTGCAACTTCATGGAAGTCACGCTCGATGGTCGATTGGTACCATGGCGCACCAAAAACGGTAAACCCGGCGGACTGAGGTATCTCTAGCTAACGAAACCTTCTACCCATGCTGAAACCGCTACGCCCATTGATGTAATGTGATCCGCATGCGTGAAACCTGAGAGGCGCTTGCGCGGCTTAAGATCGTGATCGCCGTCTTCGAACCAACTCAGCTGGATTGACGAGGAAAGCTCGTACTCGCTGACCTCAACTTTCGAACCAAATTGGTCGCGCGTTCCCTGACAGATAAGGGTTGGCGTTCGCAAATCTTTTAGGTGCTCAGTACGAAGCTTCTCGGGTTTCCCAATCGGGTGAAACGGGTAGCCAACGCAGAGCAACCCAGCGATGCGATCCGTTTCAAACAACCCATCCGCAATCATGCTAGCAACACGCCCGCCCATGGACTTTCCGCCTATGATCAGTTGGCCCTTAATTGGCAGCGCTTCGATTGCGGCTAGGTACTCTGATTTAAGTTTTTCGGCGCGCGGCGGGGGCTTCCTGGTGTCTTCTGTTCGGCGATTGGCCATGTAGGCGAACTCAAACCGAACGGCTCTTAAGCCCTGTTGGGCTAATGCATCCGCGATTGCTGTCATTGCTTGGGAGTCCATCGGTGTACCCGCTCCGTGCGCCAGCAGCATGGTTACGGTCGCTGCTTCAGGGCCTAACTCCAGGAATTCGATCGGCATATCAAACCAAAATTTCAGCGACGTTGTGGGACCGAGTTCTCTCAGATTTCAATGAGCGGACCACCTGGCTGCCTGCCAACACGACTAAGTTGACCATAAACCCAGTTTGACATGTTTGCGGTTTCCAGAATACCAGCGACAAACATTGAGTCCCAGTTGTTCTTACTGCCATTGTATTCGTCCAAAGTGTCAAGTTCGCCCTGCAGAATTTCCAAAAGCTCGTCGTGATCACCGGGTACAGATCGCAGGTCTCTAATTACATTTCCTGGCTTGAGAACGAACTTCGTCCACTGCCGATGCAGCCAATCTACAACCTGAGTTCGCTCTACCACTTTCCGTACGTGAAATGATACGGCAGCATAATTTGCGTCTCCCTCATCCAAAACCACCTTCAGTGATACGCTCGGTACGGCGCCAAGATCCTCAAAATGTGCCACGATCAGCCTATCGCCCAGAAGATCGTCGAAGTACGGATGTAGGATGCGTTCACCAGGATGGTGTCCAACTAAAGACCTTCCGCGCAACGAATTACATTTGCAGGCAGGAACCAAATTCAGTCCAAATACCGCGAAACAGGCAAAGTCCTCTTTGGGAAAAATATGATCCAGTGTTCCCGCGTATCTCGACCCGCACATTGGACAAGTACTCGCGCCGCCGCCTTCTCTAATCTCATTGATGTAGCTAATGTTAGATGGAGGTTTCGCATAATGACGTCGTAAATGTTCGCGAACATAGTCAGGAACAGCAACATCACTTACGACAGTCGCGTCACCGTTGGCGGTGACGTATTCTGTATACCCGTTGCGAATAGCTCCTACATATGGCTGTAAACTGGGGAAGCTTCCAACAAGGTTATTGTTGGAAAGGTCCTCGATTGCTTGCCAGTCATCGAACCAGTCTGGCCTCTCAACTCTGTTCAAGTCTCACCCTCGCCTGACTGGGTGTCCTCGATTCTGGACCGAATCTCAGATAGTAGGTCGAGCGAGATATCATCTTTGTATTCATCAAAAACATTTTCAAATGAGATTGCTCCGTCAGTAATTCTTGCTTCCACGTCTTTTGCCAAACGCGAGGGCATATCCTCACCGAACACAAAGTAAGATATTGCTCCGACGTCAGCGCCAAATGTTTTAAGTCTGGGTTGCTCAGAAATGATCTCACGATCTGGCCCTGAACGAAGCACGATTACCTGGTCTTCGAATGTTTCTCTAACGAAGTAGACCGAGTGGGTGGAAATAACTGCAACAGACCCAGTTTGTTCGAGTAATTCATCCAATAGCGCAACAAACTGACCGATAAAGTTCGGATGAAGGTGGGTTTCCGGTTCGTCTATTAGCAGTAGGGTACCATTTTCGATATACAAGCTGGTCAATGCCGCAAACCGAACGAAGGCGGCCTCGCCGCTGCTCAATCTGAATCCTTGTCCTTCACTATATCGAACAGGCTCTTTGCCAAGGTCCACAGATGAGTATCTTTCTAAACGACGGCTTTCCGAACCGCTAAAGAAATCAGATAATAATATAAATCCGGAGTTTGCGTTTCTTTCAGGAAGTGCAAGTTCTTCATAGCCTTCAATCGCACGAATGGCTCTCATAAAAAGTTGATATCTATTCTCAGTTCGGATTCGTTCATCAGATCTCATGAGTTGTACGATCAAATCTGATGTTGTTGTTCTATTACGTCCAAAACCAGGGCTGCTAAGCGAAAACCTGCGATACCAAACGCTTGAGGCCCTGCGTGGTTTAGCTGGGAAACCAGAGTACGAAGCATACGTTGGATAGTAAGCCAATATTCGGCTAATTAGGGGGCGCTCACCCTGTTCATTGGTCAAGCCTCTTTCACCCTTGAGCGCAAAGCTCGCAATTCTGTTTAGCGTTTGGCTCTTTCCCACCCCATTCTTACCTATAAGAACTGATATTCGCTTTGGCAGAATAGGTTCACGCTGTGAGAAGCGAAAAATTAGATCATGCTCGTTTGGGCGGCCCGAAAGACGAAAACGAACTCGTATCGCGTCAGAAATTGAACCCAGTTCCTCGAAGTCCTCCCCTAGGAGAATCGAACCTGCATTCTTCCAAGCAAAGTAGGATTCCGAAAATCGCAAGAACCCGGTCAGGAATACTTCCGTCTCTCTAGCGACGCCTAGCCAGTCTGGGTGTTTTGAACTTTCCTCCGCGGCAACCATGTCATGCATCGCTTCTAGAGCAGCATTCGCCTCATCAGCGCCCAGTTGGTCGACCAACCTTCTGTATGCCTGCATATCTGGGAGCATGGTAAAGAAGTTTGGCAATTCTTCAGAATTAACAGCGCTTTGGCTTGTGGTGTCGAGTGTTCCTTCGAGATCTCGAATATCTCCATACTCACAGGAACGGTCCGCGATTCCAAAAAAGCACTCGAAATTGAGTTCTTCGGCACTCTGACTGGGCCTTCGAGGTCTCAAGATTACATCAGCACGAATTCGAAAACCAAAGTCATTCCATTTGTCTGAGCTCGGGGAAATTTGGATCTGTCCTTCGTAGCTCTTCCGCGCCCTATCCAGATCCCGAACAAAGGTCACCTGGTATCCGTTTCTTTCTCTGGTGACCGCCAACTTCTCTCGCTCCGTTACTTAGAGGCTCTACACCGGGTACTCAACTGTCCGTCCAGTTTCAACACCTTCTAACCCAAAGCGTCTATTCTTTGGCCACGTCACCAATGCATGTCTGCGGCCATCGGGGAAGGCTTCGGGGGCGTTCTCAAATACTAAGCGGCGCCCAAGCTCTCGAAACCTATCGCCTTCGAAGCTTTCAAACAGTTCCGCTCGCTCTGACCAGGGCGCCGATTGAAACGTCTGCATGCGCCCTTCGTCTGCACGGCTAGGAAACCCTTCATACATCCGCGCCTCGACCACCTCTGCGGCCGGCCAGGGTGGGTAGCGCTGGGCCAGGGCTTTGCACCCACACGCGCTGCAATGGGACCATCCTGGGCGATTTCAGAGGCTCTACGGGTGATCTCCCCGTCAGGCACACCAAAATCAGTTCCAAGACCGATATCGGCTACAGCCGGCATCTTGTTGGATGTGACAATCCGAATGGCCCTGTCGGGCCCTTGCATGGCCTTTACTAGTTCGTTGACATCCATTTGCAGAACAAGGCGCCGGGTCTTTGCTCAGATCGAAAACCCCAAGTATGGTCGGGTTGTCTCAGCTCTGACCGCAGCCCACAACTGGCAATACGGTCGGTCGAACCATGTAATACTGAACGACACAAAGAGGCCGGCCCGAAAGCACCAGCGACTGCACTTACGACTTATCGACCAGCGGCATCAGTGCTTCCCAGACAGCCGGTGCGCGGTCGCGGATCAGCTGGGCCATGTAGATGGTTACCTCAACGTCCGCCAGAGCGTCATGGGCGTTCTCGTGGGCGAACCGTTTGGCTGGGGCCAGCATGTCCAGTCGCAGAGTCGGCCTTTCATTGTGGTTGATCGGCACCGTGATGGCATTAGGCGCCAACGCTGCCGTTGCCTGTGCCAGGCACAGCACATCCGCCCGCTGATCGCCGTTCGTGTTGGTCAGGTAGATTGGCTGCAGGGTCTGATAGAACTTCTGCCGCAGCAGAGGTTCATCGAATGCGAGTGTATTGTACCCGGAGAAGATCGCCGGCGACCATTCTCGCAGCCTTCTTGCGATGGCCTGAATTGCTTCGTAGTGCGTGGGGAGGCTCGGATCCGTCAGCATAGCCGGCGTAACTCGCGTGGCTAGCAGAGCTCCGAGCGCCGGCACCACATGCGGCTGTAAGCGGCACCGGATTTCGAAGCGATCAAGCTTGTTCAGGTCGTCATCCGTCCGGATCGCTGCGAACTGCAAGATCTGGTCGAACGTGGTGTCCGTGCCGGTGGTTTCAGTGTCATAAAAGACGTACGACATGCATGCATCCTACCGAAACTCGCCTGTGTAGATAAAATCTTTCGCAACGCTTCACAGATGAGCCGCAGCGGCTGTCTGAAAGACCTTCAAGTCGAAAAGTCAGCAATTATCGTTCTGATTGAACCGCCGAGCTCTTGAAAAAAGGGGCTTGATTCCATAGCGTTGAAGAACGGAGATACCTACTCCCAGCTTCCCCTCTGACCAGCGATCCCGCGAGGTGAGTTCCACGCTAACGGTTTTGACCAAGGATAAGACATTGAGCACTGCGTCTTACTACAGGCAAATTGCTGAGCTACGGATGCTAGTTGGCGCTTTGGGAGAGCGTGATAATTACGGCTGGTGGCCCACTTCATTCTTTTCACAGTCAGCAAAAATGTTTTTGGAGCCAGTCTTTCCGAGAACTTCTATCTTAGCGCAGTATCACGGTGTCTTGGAGGCGGCTCGACGCTCCCATGATGAACATCTGAGTGCGGGTAGCTTTCACACTTTTCGGCTTCCTGAAGAAGTCGAGCAAGATATCCAAAACACCATCGCATCTCTGTCGCCGGATGAGATTGAGGGTATCCTAGCTGATGATCGAGAAGCTCGTTTAGAGTCTCTTAGGGCCTTTTTCGACGCTCAAACCGAAATTGCTGAGGGGCCATTTCTCTGTGGTAACGTCGAGGACGTTCTATCTGGATCAGCGCTATCGAAATTAGCGTCAATCTATCATGGAGCATTTGAACGAGGCACGAACGCCTATCCATATTTCGGGGTGAGCTCGTAATGGAAAGTGCTCCATACACAACGCAGCTCCAGGCTGGCCTCGGATTGGTTGAGGAAACCAAAGAGCTACTCGAAATCTGGGAACCTGGAATGCGCACAGCAGCGTTGTACGAGACCGCGCTTTCTTCAGGTCGGTTTCCAAACGTGACGGCGCGGCGCCTGCGAAACATCGTGGCAGAGTGTTTTGCGCCGCGCTACCTGAGGGGCGACGGGCAAGCGGCGCGACTTCTTAAGACTCTGCGTCATCAGCTTCCGAGTGACGCGTTCCTACAGCTACTCTTTCTGTACACCTGCCGCGCCAATCCAATCCTCGCAGATTTTGTCCGCGATGTTTACTGGGCGCGTTATGAAGGCGGTTACGACACGATCGAAAGCAATGACGCTCGGCGTTTTGTCGAGCGCGGCATAGACGACGGTAAGACTTCAAAGCGCTGGTCCGAAAGCACTATCCGTCGTGTCGCAGCTTACCTTACCGGGTGTTGCGCAGACTTTGGACTTCTCCAATCTGGGTTGAAATCAACCCGGCAAATTCTTCCTTTTCGAATAGCGGAACCTGTCACTGCCTATCTGGCGTATGATCTTCATTTTCTTGGGATGGGCGACAACACCGTACTCGCACATGAGGACTGGGGGCTTTTTGGCCTGTCTCGTGAAGATGTAGCCCAGGAGCTGAAACGTTCATCACTCCAGGGCAACCTAGTCATTCAGAGCGCGAGCGACATTGTGCGTGTCAGTTGGACGTTCCCGGACATGGAGACGCTTTGCGATGGCCTCACTTAGAGCAGATTTTGATGAGCTTCGTGAAAGGATTCGCCATGGGCGTGAGCTCGGTCACGCGAGCTTTGAACCCGTCTATTACCTCGTCTTTCCTCCTGAAAGCATACTTGAGGTAAAGCGGCAAACGCCTGCCTGGGAAGCGAAGCTACATCAAGAGGGTTGGGACATTCAGCTGTTCTCAATCTCGGAGCAGCTTTGGGACTTGCTGAAGCAAGACCCGTTTTGGCCCCTCTGGGTGGCACAGGACGAGAAATCCCCGACTGATTGGAGGAAGACCAATGATGCTCTTGCCGCACGTGCTACCGCGGAAGACGGTCTTCTCCAGCGACTTGAGAATAAGCTCAGTGAGCTTGAGGGAAACGAAAACGCGCTGCTAATTGTAACAGATCTAGAAGCACTGCATCCGTTCCTGCGTATCGGCTCAATTGAAAGTAAATTGCAGGGTAGTTTTTATGTGCCGACGATCTTTCTCTATCCGGGAACGCGTACAGGAAAAACAAGGCTTAGGTTTCTCGGGTTTTACCCAGAGGACGGCAACTATCGCTCCGTGCACGTGGGCGGATAAATATTATTGAGAGCACAAAGCATGAGCATTCGCAGTCTGTTCGACCCATCTCGCGACATCAATCGGACGATTGAGAAAGTCATCAGCTACGGCGCTGACGAAGAGAGGCGCCTGAAGGCTGAAATATCTGAATACGTTGTAACTGAAAGTATTGAGGAGCAGTTCCAAAAACTGCTCGATCAAATGCAACGTGCGATGGAAGCGGGCGGCGAAAACGAAGTTGGCGTATGGGTCTCTGGCTTCTACGGATCGGGCAAAAGCTCTTTTACAAAGTACCTGGGTCTTGCCTTCGACAATAAGAAGACAATTGACGGAGTCCCATTCCTAACTCACCTGCAAGATCGCCTTCACAAGCCACAGACCAAAGCTCAGCTCAGCACCGTCGCGCAGAGATTTCCGGCAGCTGTCGTGATGCTAGACCTAGCTAGTGAGATGCTAGCTGGGGCGACGATGGAGGATGTTTCGAGCGTCCTCTACTACAAAGTTCTTCAGTGGGCAGGTTACTCGCGGAACCTGAAGGTTGCCGCTTTAGAGCGGAAAGTTGAAGCGGACAATCGGACCGAAGAGCTTCATAAAAAGGTTTCCGAGGTGATGCCGGGTGCCACTTGGAAGCGGATACAAAATGATCCGCTTGCTATTGACGCGCTAATTCCGCGCATTGCGCACGAGATGTACCAAGAGCTCTTCCCTGAGGCATCTTCTTTTAGCTCCAACATTGAAGACTTCCTTCAGTTCGAGGATCAGCGTGTCCAAGAGATGATTGATATTGTGCGCCAAAAGAGCGGCAAGAAAAATATCATTTTCATCGTCGACGAAGTTGGTCAATATGTTGCTTCGCGGGACAACTTGATCCTAAATCTCGACGGGCTTGCGAAGAACTTCAAGAGGCTGGGCGACGGTAAGGTTTGGATCATTTCGACGGCGCAACAAACCCTTACTGAGGATGACCCCCGAGCTAGTCTCAACTCACCTCAGCTCTTCAAACTAAAGGATCGGTTTCCAATCCAGATCGATCTAGAGTCCAGCGATATCAAGGAAATCTGCTATCGACGGCTACTTGGTAAGTCAAACGACGGAGAAAGGCGACTTGCCAAACTCTTTGACCAACAAGGGCAAGCGCTGCGGCAGAATACCCGGCTAGAGAATGCGAAGTACTACGACGCGGACTTCACCCGCGACACTTTCGTTCAACTCTATCCTTTCCTACCTGCTCACTTTGAAATCCTTCTTCACCTACTTGGAGCGCTAGCCAAGTCGACAGGTGGTGTTGGGCTGCGTTCAGCCATCAAAGTTGTCCAAGACATCCTTCGTGGTGAGGGGGGAACAACTGCACTTGCGGATCAACCCGTAGGGTCGCTCGCCACGACGGTCACGCTGTATGACGAGCTCGAGAAGGATATTCGAAGAGCCTTCGCTCCGGTTCATCAAGCGGTCGGCAAAGTTCAAATTCGGTTTCCCGATCAACCTTTTCACCAAGATATCGCCAAATCTATTGCCGTATTGCAGATACTGGGGAACCTACCAGTCACGCTTCAGAACGTTGCCAGTTTGATGCACTCCTCGGTCATGGCTCCGTCAAAGTTCGAGGAAGTCAAAGCAGCCGTGGAAGAGATGGTGCGGGACCCGTTGGTGCCGCTCGGCGATAAGGATGGCACGCTTGTCTTCTTGAGCGAGAAGCTTCGCGATATCGAGCAAGAGCGTAGCGGACTTGCGCTTCGTTCTGTCGATGTTCGGCGTATCTTCAACGATGGTGTCCGTGAAGTCTTCGATCCTCTACCGAGGGTCAACTTTCACGGAACTCTTGCTGTTGCTTCGGGCATCAAGGTTCAGAGTGGAGGCTTAGTGACGAGCCTTGCTGGAGAGCAAAACGCCATTCAGACAGTCGTCGAGTTTGTTGCATCCGACGACTACGAAACGGCCCAGACCCGCCTGGTTGACGACTCACGAAGCCATGCGTCCCGAACTGTCATCGGTCTAATGACGAGGACAACGCCCGAACTGGACGACCTCTGCAACGAGGTCTTCCGCTGTCAGAGGATAACTGAACTTCATCGAAACGACGCCGATCAGGAGATCAGGGACTATTGCAGAGCACAACAAGATCGCGCTGCAAGGCTGGCGGCAGAACTCAAGTCGAAACTTAAGACTGCTCTCCAGGGGGGGTCTTTCATCTTCAGGGGACAGCGCACTGCTGTATCGGCGCTGCATGCCGACCTCTTAGAGGCGTCAAAGAAGATACTCTCCAGCGCAGCAGCCCAAGTGTTCGATCGTTATGGCGAAGCACCTGTTCGAGCCAACACAGATAATGCTGAGAAGGTTCTTAAGCTTGCTAATCCAGCGGCGATCACAAGTGCCCTAGACCCGCTCGGGCTTGTTCAGGTGAAAGCTGGTCGTCCGTCGTTCAAGACTGACGAAAAGGCTCTCGTGAGCATCCGTGACTACATTGATCGGCATGGAAGCGCGGTCGGGAAGCGGCTTCTTGAGCATTTCAACGCCGACCCGTTCGGGTGGTCGCAGGACACAACCCGGTACATTCTCGCCGTTATGTTGCTGGCTGGCGAGATCAAACTCACAGTCTCAGGGCGCGAGGTTACAACTGCTGGGCCGCTTGCGATTGACGCTCTTAAGACAAACAACAGCTTCAAGCAGATTGGCGTGTCTCTGAGGGACGAGCGTCCTTCCAATGAAGCCTTGTCGCGCGCTTCGGAACGTCTGACCGAGTTGCTGGGCGACACCGTCATCCCGCTTGAACAAGAGATCAGCAAAGCGACGCTGAAGAACTTCCCTCGGTTTCAGAACGAATATGGTTCCTTGCCCGAAAAACTTGGCTCTCTTGGTGTTGACGGAAATGATCGGGCACAAGCGTTGAACCAGTCTCTGTCGGACCTGCTTTCTTCTGACGCTTCGGATGCGCCCCAGCTTCTAGGAGCGGAGGAGTCAGCGCTTTACGACAATCTGAAATGGGCTGCAGAGGTTCGGCGAGCACTTGAGAATGGGCTGGAACACACACTTCGGCAGCTTCAATCTCATAAGCGTGATATCGAGGCATTGCCGGATACCGGCGCACCCGGTGCGCTGCGCACGCAGCTCAAGGATGAACTCTCATCAATTTCCGATTGGACAGCCAAGGACGACTTCTTCAGGCATTCTGCGGACTTGGCTTCGACCCTAACCCACATCAAGGGCCGCGTTCGTGACACTGTCATTGAGTTATCGAACCAACAAAAGCAACGGCTCAAGGACGGCGGCGAAAGCCTCCAAGAGCTGCCTGAATGGCGAGAACTTACTCAGGACGAGCGTGGTACGACCCTAAGCCGATTGGATGCCTTGGAGTTCACCGCGACTGAAGACCTAGCCGGACTGAACGCACTGCTTGCTCGGAATTATGATATCAGCACCACGCTGGACGAACTGAAGCGTTCTGTGGAGATCACAGGACAGGAACGCATACGCCAGCGCATTGCTGATGAGCAGGCCAAGAATGGAAAGGACGGTCCTTCGCGCCTCGAAACGTCGGTGTCCATCCCTGCCAAGGTGAGCTCGGCATCGGAGCTTGAAGCGGTAATCTCGGATCTGGAAGAGCTTAAAACGCAAGCTCGGCTCTACGAGGAGATCGACGTCTCCATTTCTCTGAAGACGGATGAGGCCTGATCGATGGCGTTTGATCAGTCCACACGCAACAGGCTTCAGCGCTTTGTGAGCGAAGCTCGTGGAATCCTGGAAGAGGAGTTCACGCGACACCTTCAGAACGACTATGGGTTGGACCCTGACTCGGGCTCTGTCTCTTCGCTCGAAAGCCTACGCCACATAACCGACCAACAGCGCGAGACGGCGCGTATTCTCCGGGCTACGCTCGAACACTATTGCGCTGGTTCGGACACAGACGCGAAAGCAGGCCTGGATCGGATCGTCCGAGAGCAGGCCTTTACGATCTTTAACCGTCTAGCGGCTTTGCGTATGGCCGAGGCGCGCGGGCTGCTCATCGAGACTGTTGGCAACGGCTATCAGTCTCAGGGTTTCCAACTCTACTCACGCCTTGCTGGGACTGGTCTCGGGGAGACTGGTGATGCCTATCGGGTCTTCTTACAAAGCGTGTTCGATGAGTTGGCGCAGGACTTGCCGGGGCTCTTTGACCGGTTTTCGCCACAGGGCCGCCTGTTCCCTCGCGAGACCGCGCTCCTCGAAGTGATCGATCTCATCAACCATGGTGAGATCGAGCCGCTATGGGGTGAGGACGAGACGATTGGTTGGATTTACCAGTACTTCAACTCGAAGGAAGAGCGCAAAGCGATGCGCGATGCGTCTCAAGCCCCGCGCAACAGCCGCGAACTGGCAGTCCGCAATCAGTTCTTCACGCCCCGCTATGTGGTGGAGTTCTTGGTCGACAACACGCTTGGCAGGCTTTGGTTTGAGTGGACAGGCGGCGAGACCAGCCTGCGCGACAGGTGCCAATACCTTCTTGTGAAACCGGATGAACATCCCGAACCTGCGAAGCGTCTGCGCGATCCACGCACGATCAAGCTTCTCGACCCTGCATGCGGCTCTATGCACTTCGGGCTTTATGCCTTCGATCTGTTCCAGGAAATCTACCGTGAGGCCTGGGAATGGGAGCAGGCCCATGGCCCCGGCTGCCTCGATACTGAGACTGGTGGCATTGCCGAGCTAAGGCCCCTCAGTCAGACCTACGCAAATCAAGACGCGTTCTTGCACGACGTGCCGCGACTGATCATCGAACACAACATCTACGGCGTTGATATTGACCCACGCGCGGCGCAGATCGCATCCCTTGCTCTATGGCTCAGAGCGCAGCGAGCTTGGCATGAGGCAGGCGTGAAAGCCAAGGGTCGACCTCAGGTCGGGCATGGCAATGTGGTGGCAGCGGTCGCACCCCCAGCAGAAGTCGAGTTGCGCAAGCAGTTTATGGAACAGCTTGGTCCCCTCGATGCAGAGCTGTTCGAAAAGACGCTGTTCCTGCTCAAGGGTCTGCCAGAGCTTGGGGTTCTACTGCAGGTAGAGAAGGAATTGCCCGCCCTGGTACGCGCGGTATTTGGTGAGCATGGCGACCTCTTCCGAGAAGAGGACATGGCGCAATGGCGGAAGGCTGAGGCCCGTTTGCAGGAGGCCCTCACCGAGTTCGCGCGCGCGGCGCGCTCCACATATCAGGGGCGGTTGTTTGCAGAGGATGCGCTTCAGGGCCTTCGGATGATCGACCACTGCCGCGAAGACTATGACGTGGTGGTAATGAATCCACCGTTTGGTCAACCTACAGATGGTGCACGTGAATATCTGAAGTCTAAATCGAGTGACGGCTGGAAAGATATTTATGCTGGCTTCTTCGAGCGTGCGGTCACCGTAAAGAGAAAAGGTGGCCTGATCGGCGCCATCACGTCCTCTCAGTTCTTTCATACGCGACAGATGAAAAAGCTTCGAGAAAACATGATCATAAGAGAGCTGCCGCTTTCGATCATTGATCTAGGCAAGGATGTTTTGGACGACGCTGCAGTCCAAACAGCACTTACAGTTCTAGGCGATCCTCGGAGCAATGAAATGATGGCTTATGCCGACCTTTTCGAGATTGAAGAAAAAGACAGCGAGCTTCTTCGACAGATTGAATGCGATTCCATGCAATACCTTCCCCTGAAAGATATTGCAGCAATTCCAGGACGGCCGATGTGCCTGCATGCGTCACCGCGGATTCTCCATCAGTGGAGGTTGGACACGCCGCTTGATCCCGAAACAGCAACCGTTGCCACGGGAAACCATACTTTCGACGACGAACGGTTCATTCGCATCTTTCCGGAGATGGTGGCGGAAGTAGATGATTGGGTTCAGTATGAAAAGGGCGGCGAATTTCAACCCTTCTTTAGCCCGTCTAGCATATTCCTTCGTTGGTCGGGATCTGGCGCACAGCTAAGAGCGCTCAATACCGAAAAATATGGTAGTGACGCTCAAGTAATGCAGAGCAGCAAGCATTGGGGTAAATTCGGTCTCTGCTTCAATCACGTGAGCAGTGTTGGTTTCTCGCCGAGAGTTCTGCCCGAAGGCACAATTTTTTCCTCTGAGTCAATTTCCATATTTCTTCAGGCTGATCACAATCGGGAAAAGGAAGCAGTTCGCAAAAAATACTTGGGCCTTCTCGGGTTCCTCTCTTCGGCCGTGGCCCAGGAACTGGTTTATGTATTTGGTCGCTTCAGGAAGATCGAGAACCGAGCTGTCTCAGGAATTCCGATCTCCTTCTCGAGACTTAGTGCTTTTCAGGACACTTTGGCAGATAGAGCAGCCAAGGGAATCTCAATTTCGCGCCAACTTTCTTCTTTCGACGAGACTTCTCCTTGCTTCCTTGTTCCGGAAAAGATCGCGCAGTCTTTATTGGGTCAGGCAGGTCGCGCGTCGCTGAAACGAGACGCGGTCGAACTCTACACCGCGCTGGACGATATGTGCGATCGTATCGCGGAGGTTTCTAGTCCTGACATGTTGGCGGACAGGCGAAGCGATCTGGTAGGCCAGTTTTCCCTGTTGCGAGCCAACCACTCAGAAGAAGACCTGAATGATGAATGCCTATCTTGGGCCGCTGGCGTCGCTTTCGGGCGTTTCGATTGGCGCTTGGCCACGGGCGAACGCGACGCCCCGCCCGAGCCGGACCCCTTTGACCCGCTGCCCGCAAAAAGCCCCGGCATGCTGCCCGATGGCGCAGATCCATTCTATGCCCACTCCGGCATCTTGGTGGATGACCAGGGGCATCCGAATGACCTCGCTCGCCTGATCGAGGAAGTGCTTGCCCGCGTCAAAGCCCCAGTGACCGCCGATGTGCGCCGCTGGCTACAACGCGATTTCTTCAAATTCCACCTCGGGCAATACAGCAAGAGCCGCCGCAAGGCCCCGATCTACTGGCCGATCTCGACAAGCTCGGGCAACTACACGCTCTGGCTCTACTACCCCGATCTCACCAGCCAAACGCTCTACACAGCCGTCAATGACTTCGTGGAGCCAAAGCTGAAAGAAGTCCGAAGCGACCTGGCGACATTGCGCGACAAGGGCGGCTCTCGCTCTAGCACGGATGAGAAAGCGTTGGAGAAACTGCAGGGCCTGGAGCTGGAACTTATCGAGTTTCGTGACGCGCTCCTCGAGATCGCTCCAACCTATCGCCCCAACCACGATGACGGCGTTCAGATCAGCGCCGCACCGCTCTGGCAGCTTTTCCGTCACAAGCCGTGGCAGAAGGTTCTTAAGGATACTTGGGCCAAGTTGGAGAAAGGTGACTACGACTGGGCGCACCTTGCGGTGGCGTACTGGCCAGACCGCGTGCGCGAGAAGTGCGCGACAGACAAATCCCTCGCCATCGCGCACGACCTGGAACATCTCTACGTCGAACCCGAGGATAGGGCATGAGTATTGCCGCCTTCATCCGTGACACCATTTTGCGCCCTCGACTGATCGAGGCAGGGTGTATGGTCGTCTACGATCCAGACGGGCGATACCAGAGCGTCTGCACAAGCCTCGACGACGAAAGTGTTCGTGTCGTAGATGCGAGTAGCAGCAGCATCAAGAGCCGCCTGGCCGCCATTGAAGCCCTGCAGGATATTGGACGGCCAAAAGGCACGCTGGATGCCGTGCTGGTCTATGTCCCTAAGCGACGGCCAGAGACTGACGAAGAGAAACAGATCGATCCGTTTTCGATTTACGCTCAGGCCGGTGCGGTTTTCCCCCGTGATGACGGGGATGACTACCTAAGTCTTTGCCTCCGAGCCAAGCCGGACCACTCCACGGAGATCAGGCGCGTTTTTACCAACTCTCCGGGAGGCCCAACGTTTTCAGTGGTCGACGCCGTAGGTGGCGGTGCGAGTTGGCCGCAACTGCGCGCCGCGCTGAAGGTCGAATCTGGACGCGAAATCCTTGAAGCCTTGCTAGCCCCAAGCGAGAAGCAAGCGGCGGCGCTCAAAGCTCAAGATGGATGGAGCGAGGAAGCGCGGGAGTTCCTATCCGCAACGCTTGGTATGAGCGTTAAGACGAGAGGCAAAACCTGGAGTTCCATCTCTGACGAGCTGTGGCGGTTTGTGCTCTTCAGCGAATTTGTCTTCGACTTGCCAGCGGACCTACCGGAGCAGCTCCAGGGCGTTCCGCATACTGTTGCTGAAGCGAAACCAATTATCGAGGATGTCTGCGAGAGGTTGAGAACCAGTCCGGCGAGCCGAGATGTCTACATCGAACGCGCCGAGCAGATCGAGCAAGAGCTCTCGCTGGACCGGATTTGCGCAAGTATCGAAGACCTGGGCAGCAGGGATACTTTCCCCTTCGAAGAGCGGACCTTCCTAAAGCGAGCCATCAAAGGCTTGCTTGAAAACGACCTCAACGCTGCGAGGGCCACCATCGCAGCCCATGGGCAATCGGTGTGGATCGGTCATGGCGAAAGCCAAGCACAGTGGGAGCTGATCAAGGCTAGCTTCGCCTTGGTTGAGAGTTGCGACGACAACGAGCGACAACTCCCGGATCACGCAAAGTCACAGAGCGCCCTGATTGAGTTTTACATTTCAAGCTTGAGAGAAACTGATCGACTTCAGAGGGAGTTCGAGCAGGCGCTCTCCGATTTCTTGGATCATAAAGACCTCCTGTCTGACGTGGTCGAGTATTCGAGATCAAAATACAGACGCCTCGCAGAGAAGGTGCAGAGCGCCTTTGTGAAGCATCTGGAAACATCGGGTTGGCCCCCGCAAGGACGCCTGAGCAATCTTGACGTCTACGACAAGCATGTGGCGAGCAAGCTGAAGGAAAGCGGTCGAAAGGTCGGCTATATCCTCGTAGATGCCCTGCGCTACGAACTCGGTGTAGCGCTTGAAAAAAGGCTCGCGGATGATGGCCCCGTTGAACTTCAAGCGGCGTACGCGCAGCTTCCGACCATCACGCCAGTTGGAATGGCAAGCCTCCTCCCTGGGGCGCGCGAAGACCTCAGGTTGACAGACGAGGCCGGTAGGCTCGTTCCCAGGCTTGGTGATGCCAAAGTCGCGAATGTCAGTCATCGTATGGATGTTCTAAGGAAGCGGTTGGGTGACCGCTTCCACGAAATGACCCTAAGCGATTTCGTAAAAGCGAAACCGCGCCTTTCGAAGACTGTTGATCTTATCGTGCTGCGCTCGACTGAGATCGACAGTCAGCTTGAGAACAATCCGGAGAGCACCCTCGGGCTTATTCCGAACACGCTGAAACTTGTTCGCGTGGCACTTCACAAGCTGCGCGAGCTTGGTTTCCACGACGCAGTTATCGCCACAGATCACGGGTTCTTCTTGAATGGGCATGCATCTGACGGCGACATCTGTTCGAAGCCACAAGGCAATTGGCTCGTAAACGCACACGACCGTGCGTTCCTGGGAACGGGCAACGCGGACAATCATAGTGTTGTAATCGATGCGGCCAAGTTGGGGGTGCGTGGAGATTATCAGCAAATCGCCTTGCCTAAGAGTATGGCTCCGTACAGAGCTGGGCACCTTTACTTCCATGGTGGGGTATCTTTGCCAGAGGCGGTGGTACCGGTATTAGCTGCAAGACTGGACACCAAAGATCAGAGTGGCACTGGAAGCTTCGAAGTTAATCTTAATTACAAACGTGGGGCGAAGCGGATTACGACGCGCGTCCCGGTTGTCGAAGTCAGTGCATCTTCGGAAGATATGTTCACGCAAGACAAAGATATTGAAGTCTTGATTGAGGCGCAGACTTCGAACGGCGAAGTCGTAGGTGAACCGCGTCCAGGCGGGGACGTGAACCCGGCGACACGGACCGTGACGTTGCGGCCAGGCGAGAGCAAACAGATCACCATTCGAATGGAGCCTGAGTTTGAAGGAAAGTTTAAGCTGAAGGCCCTCGATCCGGTGACAATGGCCGCCTATGCCAGCCTAGACCTGGAGACTGACTATGCAGTTTGAAATGGAAATGGATGAGCTAGACAAGAAGCTCAACGAGGTCTTCGACGGCAAGGTTGTAAGGAAGGACCTGCTACATCGCATCAAGAAGGGAACAAACGTACCAACGTTCGTTCTGGAGTTCCTACTGGCGAGGTACTGCGCGAGCAATGAACCTGCTGAAATCCAAGCCGGTATGGAAGCGGTGCTTGCGACGCTTGATGAGAACTACGTTCGCCCGGATGAGGCAAACGCTGCCCAATCTCGGGTTGCGGTAAAGGGCAAGCACAAGTTCATCGACAAGGTGCATGTGCGCTACGTCGAGAAGGACAAGCGGCATTGGGCAGCGCTTGAGAACTTTGCATCCCAAAAAGTCGCCATCGCAGAAAAGTTCTACCGCGACATCGATCGACTTCTTGAAGGCGGTATCTGGGCAGAAGTGACAATCGCACACAACGATATCGACGAAGACAACTATGCTTTCTACGTAGAAGACTTGCGTCCCATCCAGTTGAGCCGCTTCGACTTCGATGCCTACAAGGAAGGCCGTTCAAATCTGACCAGAGATGAATGGCTGGACGTGGTCTTGAGGTCGGTCGGCCTCGAACCAGGCACGCTGTCACATAGGGAAAAGCTGCACTTTATCTCTAGGCTCGCGCCCCTCGTCGAGGCCAATTTCAACTTTGTCGAGCTCGGTCCGCGCGGCACCGGGAAGTCGTATTTTTTTAGTGAATTTTCCCCGTACTCGACGCTGATCAGCGGCGGCCAAGCGACAAAAGCAACGCTGTTTTACAACAATGCCCGCAACAAGATCGGACTTGTTGGCTTTTGGGATACCGTTGCTTTCGACGAGGTTGGCGGGATCAAGATCAAAGACCCAGATACCATTCAAATCATGAAGGACTTCATGGCCAATGGTCGGTTCTCGAGGGGTGTTGAGATCATTGCCAATGCGAGCATGGCCTTCGTGGGAAATATCGATCAGTCGGTGGAACAAATCGTTCGTTCATCTGAGCACGACCTCTTCCTACCGCTCCCTGCTGAGTTCGATCTGGCTGTGATGGACCGCTTTGCCTGCTACTTGCCTGGCTGGGAGATGCCCAAGACGAGTAGTGCGTACTTGACCGACCGGTTTGGGCTAATCACGGACTACTTGGCCGAAGCGTTTCACTATCAGCTTAAGCACAACAACCGGTACGAAGAAGTCTCAAGCCGCGTAAAGCTCGGGAGCGATGTCGAAGGTCGCGACGAGAAGGGCATTAATAAGACACTCTGCGCGCTCTTGAAAATCCTCCATCCCGACGGGGCTCCAAGCGACGATCAGTTCTTCGAGTATGTGGAGTACGCGATTGAATGTCGTCGTAGGGTCAAGGAGCAGATGAACAAGCGCAAACCAGATGATGAGTTTGCATTGATCAACCTTTCCTACTTCGCGCCAGATGGCCGCGAGGTGGTGGTGCACTGCCCCGAGACAAAAGGTATTGCTGCTACTCTTGAACCTGCCCGTCGCACGCTTTCTGAAAAGGCCTCTAGACCGAAAATGGCCGAGACCAAAGAACCAGAAGCGGAGACCCATAATAGCGAGGATTCATCTGACGTTGCGCAGACCGCCGAAGCTGAGATCCCTGAAGATCGGCACTATACGATCGCCTATGGGGATGTTGGGCATACCTACGACACGATCATAGGACCATACCTGGCGAAGGCTAAGAAGGTATCGATCGAAGACCCATACATTCGTGCACCGCATCAGATCGCGAATTTTGTCCGCTTCTGCGAAACGGTTGTTAAGAGCCCGACCGTACGAGAAATCCACCTTCTAACCGGATATGATGAAAATACCGATCTCGCGGGGGTTGAGAGCAAGATTGAAGAACTCAAACAGAGCCTTCTTGAGCGAGATGTCGTCCTTTCAGTGGAGATTGACAGCAAGATTCATGACCGGGAGATCAGAATCGACGACCGCTGGATCATCAAGATCGGACGAGGTCTGGATTTCTACCAGAGACCAGAAGGATGGTTCACGATTGGCGCAAATGATTTTTCTCTGCGGCCGTGTCTGGAAACCAAGGTTGATATCTTTATACCAACCTAGAGGGCAATCTTTGAGGGCCGGAAGCCCAAAAAAGCCTTTCCCAAGTTTTGCCGTGAGAAGGATGGTGCCGGTGAAGGGACTCGAACCCCCGACCCCATCATTACGAATGACGTGCTCTACCAGCTGAGCTACACCGGCTTCCTGGATCCTACTATGGCCCTACTAGTTCTTCTCCTTTGCCGAGAACCCCTTTGTTTAGCAAGTCATTCTCGCGAGGGCATGCCTATTACCAATTGCGTACTCTACAGATATCGCTCCAGAGGCATCGTGCCGCGTCCTTTCAGTCGCTCTCTGGCTCAAAATTGGCCTTAACTCTTCGCTTCCCCTTTGGGCCGGTACTGAGGCCACCATGCAACCTGCAACGCCGCTTACTAGGTACTACCCGGGCCTGACATTGGCCTCCTGCTCGGGTTTTTGCACCGCACATTGGGCGCTCTGACTTAGGCAATGGTTCTCTACAATCATTTAAGCCCAGTTCCGCCATGCGCTTGCAGTTTACGCCGCGGCACTGTGAGCAATCCCTCCGATAGTTTGGGTGCTTGTGCGCCTCTGCTGGGCACGGCCGCCAACGTAAAAGAAGCGCGCGCCAGTCTATGGGGTCGCCTTGACAGCGCGCACGGAATTTTTTCTCAAAATTGGTCGGGCGTCCCATCAGAAAACACCAACATTTATTAGCATAGTCTGCAAACCCCATGATGCGCGAAACCCTCTGGGTTTTTCGGCTCCCCAGTTCGTTGGATTTCTCATTTTTGATCTTCAAAACTTGCCTTGAGAGCAGCTTACATCCGTGACGCTCTCTTACCGCTATTTGCTGAGCCCTGAGGCACTGTCCAATTTCTGGTAGCGCATGCTCGCCTGATCATATGTCAAACGAATTTGACCTTTTTCGAAGCCATACAGCTGTGTGTCCCGGACTTTCCAGGTAATGATACTGACAAATTGTTCGCCGCTTGCGTCCTCATCTTGATGGACAGTGAAGCCTAGACTTGGCTTGTTGGCAAAGGCCGCACTATCTGCAATGTCATAGCCAGTCGGAGGCTTTGGTCTCCCATCAGTCGGCATTTTCCGCGGATGGGCAATTACGCAGACATGTGTGTCGAACTGTTCCGCCCAGGTGCGGATCTGTTGCAGCGCAAAATTAATGTAGTTAGTGACGCTCTCGCCCGGCTCCGGCAAGTGTTCTAACTCGTTCCACGGGTCCACGATGATGAACTTGCAATTATCGCGTATCGCCAATGTGTAAATCATCGACTTAAGCCAACCCAGATGGTGCTGAGTTTCATCAAATTTCCGATGAACGATGCGAAACAAGCAATCCAGGTCTTGTCCACAGAGCGCCTGCTCGGCGTTGGAGAGGGCGTCCCAGGTTTTGCCGGTGTGCAATCTGGCAAGATGATCTCGGGTTCGGTAAGGGTGGGTTTCGAAGGACAACATCCCGACCTTGATGTTTTCGTTTCGCGCAATCTGATAGGCGGCGAAAGTGGTGAACGTAGACTTGCCCGATCCCGGCGTTCCGGTTCCCACCGACATAGCACCCACCTCGAAGCCCAGACCGTAGTCGAAGGGGGCCGTTCCAATCCGAAGAACTCGACGCGGTGGCAATCGAGGTAGGTCTGATATCCCAGTAATAAATCCACCTTCCGGGTCCACTGGTTTGGCCTCCACAAGGCACCGGGAAAGCTCGCTCTCTCCAAAAGACATCAAGACGTCGTTGGCATCTTTGCATTCTTCCGGCCACGTAACAAAGCGTACATCGTGACCAGTAAGAATGTTTGCCACAGTCTTGGGGAGACTGGCCCCAGCCTCGTCATTGTCACCCGCCACAATCACATAGGGCGAATTGCGCAATCTGGCTTCTTCAACCAGCAGACAATCTCGTTTGCCACCGTCTTGGGTCCAGCCATCCGGTAGCGACACCGCTCGCAGAAACCCGGCCTGCATTACCGAAAGACAATCAATTTCACCCTCGGTGATTACAATAGGGCCTTTGTCTTTTAACGCATCCTCATTGTACAGACCCCGGCTGACGCCTTGGGTACTCCGCCAACCCTTGCACTCTGCCGTCCGAAACTTATTAGCGTATGGCTCGCCGTCTCGCGAGTACGGGAACACAACTGCCCTTCCGAGTTGAGGATGATCGATCGGCTTGACCTTCATATCCGCTAAGAGCGCGCCGTCTAGTTTGCGAACGTCCTGTAGCCATTTCATCACGTCCATCAAACCCACCCCCGCTCCAACCACAGTGCCAACAAAACCAAACGACACCGTTTTCCGTTTCCGAAACGCTCAAACATGGGTCAAACTTCTTCCGCCGGTGAGGGCTGCACTTCGGGCATTGCGTCCTGGCTCGTCTGTTGTGCCAGCGCTGAACTCGGATCTCGTGCTTGCTCAACAACTCGGTTAGCGACATGGCTTAGTGCCTCCCATCGTGTTACCCCTTGGGCAACTGCAGCTAAGGTTTCCGCGCGGAAGCGGGACAGCCCACCCAGGTATTCCATGATTGCTGCTCGTTCCTCGAAGGCGTCTTGATCAAAAATCATAGTTACCCCCTAACCGGAATGCGCCCAAACGCACCGAATTGCTCGGTTTCCCCGACTATGTGAAGTTTGGGTTTTACGTTTTCTGGGAAAATGCCTTTCCACCCGTTCTGAATGGACAAGTTTAAAACTTCGTCCGGGTTCGGATGCCCAGCCAGCTTCGCCACTATAATCTTCGCTGCATGCTGAGTTAGTGGCGCATTAAGTTCCTGCCGAAACTCAATAAAACCTGAGGCCACTTGTAGCGAACAGCATTCGGCTAGAATTGCCGCTATATCTTCTTCTATCTTCTTTTCTTTCTTTTTCTTTGTCCCGCTCCTGTCCCGCTCCTGTCCCGGCAACTGGTCCGCTTTCTGTCCCGTCTTTGCTGTGCTGCCTTGATATTTGTCATAGTTGCAAATGGTTATGATAAGGCAACCTGTCCCGGCTGCTGTCTCGATCATTGTCTCGTTTCTTAGCCGGGTAAGAAAACGGTCGACTGCGCTTTTCGACCAATTCCATTTGGTAGCAATGAAACGGATAGAATGGCAGAGTTGACCTCGCTTCAGGTGAATTGACTTTCCCGAAACGTCAACAGTGATGTTCTTCCAAGTGGCCTGTGCAACCAACCAGTCCCAGGCGTAACCACGGCAGAACTTTTCATTGACAAAAAGGTGATGGTTAAACCTGTTTCGCTGTACTTTTAGAAATCCGCTCACGGTATTGCCTCCCGTTAGTTTGACCAGCACACGCCACAGTGGCGCTGAGCGCGGCGGCGTGCATCGTTTCAGGAGGCAGAAGCCAGCGGAGCAAAGTGTTCGGTAGATGCAATGACTTGGCCAAGGATTTCACGAAACCCATAAGCGATCTTCTTGCAATGGACTAGGAACCGCCCTCCTGATCCTTTAGACATCGTAAATGCACTTTGATCCCCTCGTCCTTCAGGTTGGCACACCGGACAAAGCGCGCGCCAATAGCTCTCGAACCAACGACCATTTAGTTGCGGTGGGAATTTCTTAGCGTAAGTCACTGCAGCACCTCTCCAGCAACTGGGCGACTTTCAATCCACTCTAAGACATCAGCTTCTCGCCAAGCAACTGTCCTAGGACCCAACTTTAATGGCTTAGGGAAACGTCCAGAATTGATCCACTCATAAATGGTTGAGCGGGAAAGGCCTGTCAGCGTTTCTACCTCTGGACGACGAATTAGTTTGTTCTGCATATCGGATCCTCTCGGTTGGGGTCGAACATGACCGAACCGTGACGGAAACCCGAAGAAAGAGAAAAGGGAGGAAAATAAAAAAATCAGATCATTTAATTTTCAAAAAAAATTCAACGGCTTGCCTTGAATACTCTTCTGGGTTTGCTTCCACAGACCCTGCAGCGAGCATATCTTTTACAAACAAGTAAAACTTTCCGTAGGTTTCAGATTCGTATGCATCCCAAGAAGGTTTTGCAGGAATCTCCCCGAGCACCTGAAATGCCAGTGCACAATGTTGTGCTATGCTTAAGGCATCATCTTTGGTTGGCCGTCCGCGGCCTCTTTTTTTCTCGGCAGCTCTAGCAACGTTAAGTGCCAGAGCAGCCTGGTTGCGCAAGCTTTTGATTTGGCATTCCGCTTCGGCGACTTTGTGCACATAGCCCATTCGCACATCTGGATAATAGTAAGCACCGAGATTCATATCATCGCCATCAAGGAGACCTATCATTGCTCGAGACAAAATCTCTTTGCCTAAATTACTCAGCGAAGAAATTGCCTTTAATGAAGCATTGAGACTGCCGTGAAGTTGCTCAAGCTGGTTCGCTGCCGACCTAACGCTTTGTTCATGCGTTCTTCCGATTCGACCTCTAATGCTTGCCGACAACACCGAGCCAAGTACTTTTGATAGCAACTCTACTAGCAAAGGCGGATGGCTGGGAAAATGCTTTTCCAATACCTCCCTCGCGGCCACTTCATATGTGTTTTCAGGCAATGTCATTTTGTCATTTCAAATTGGAAACGAAGAAAAGCTGTTTCCTGCGTTGGTGCCTGTACAGTGCAAATGAGTCAATGATGCCACTTCAGATGCAACAACAATCAAGCCGGAACAGGTAAACCGGGCCAATCAACAACGACGTGAAACCCCAACATTGCTGCGGATTTGGCGTACGACCATTTCCGAGCGAAACGGTCGTTCAGGGCGATTTCTTTTTTGGTTCTAAGCCTTTAACTGCTGAGTGAAAAATGCAGTCCGAAGCCCAGCTCACACAAAGTTGGATTCACCTGTATGCGATACGCATTCGCATACAGGTGTTTTTGCAAATATGATTAGGATCGATAGACTGGCGCTAGAGTCTTCTTTCCCGGGTCGCGATCAAAGTGGTCGACACTTTCTTTTTGCTCAGGCAGAGCGGGATGAGCTCCGCCGATTGATACAGCGAGTTGAGGGTAAAACGGTTCAATCTCGGGGTATGCTTCTCGCAATAGCTCAGGCATAGCTTCAACCAGTTCAAGTTTTAACCGTTTACCGTCCCTTTCCAGTGGCTCGGAAGTAAGGTCTTTGACGATGGGTAGTTGCGCTCCACCGCCAGTAGGAACCAAGAATGCTCTTCCCGTTCCTTCACTAACGGCAAAAGCTGCACGTACTACCATCTCGTTTATCGCCGAAAAAATTTTCTGTACATTTGGATCAGCCAGAAACTGGTTGAGGCTAACATCGACTAGCTCGTCCGTCACGAGATCTACGCTAATCTCACCGGCGTCAAAAAGCCGTTCTTTTTCGGCGCGAATGCTCTTCCGAAGCGCCCGATCACATTGATCATATTCTGAACTACCCTTAGCAAGACTACTTTGATCCAAAATGTGCTTTCTTAGCGCATTGTCGAGCATATTACCTGCCAAGTTTTTCGCATCACGAGCGCTTTGGATTTCCCAAACACTCACATGATCTTCATCGCGTTTTACGCAAATGCACCCGCCTACGTCGGTTGTACCAGCGCCGATATCCAAGATCACAAAGTGTTGGCGCCCATTTGGCCGCGCGTCCATCAAAGCGCCTGCGCCTGCGGCGGTTGCCTCCAATACTGGTTCTTCAAGAAGAGCGAACGGTAGGTTTTCGTTGGAAGCTTTCCTGGCTGCAAGGAGCAAAGCGGCTGCTCGGTGTGCATCTAGTTCACTTTCGAAATCGCTGGCGTAAGCCCGTGCCAAAGCCATAGCTTCGGACACGATCCTTTCCATTGCCTTAGCGTTTTCCGCAGCAACGCGTTTGTCCCAGGCTGGATGCGTATAGCGGGTCAACAGAGAGTTACTAACACCCATCTCATCAAGTGAAAGATCCACCATTCTGATAAAATGGGACAAGTATAAGACAAGAACATCTCTCTCCGAAAACAGTCCCGTTGGGTCCTTCTTGTCAGACAGCATTCGCTTTGAAAGGTTAGCGACCTCTTTGGTTAAGGTCATGTACTGCTTGGGGTTGTCAATTAATCTGTCCTGCTCGGCGGCCAAGTCCTCAAAAAGTTTGCGAGCCGTTCTGCCAAAATGAACTTTTCCTTCGTGAACTAGAAGTTCTGAAGGCAATAGGTACTTTTCGGCTCCCGGTGCATCCCGCGAGAGCGCAATGTCGATCAACTCTGGGGTCTCAAGTGGATCATTACCTTTACACGCAAAAGCTTTAGAAAATGACGTCCCAAAATCGATGCAGAGATGAATTTCGTCAGCGATTTCCTGCGCTGGATTCCATTTCACTACAAAATGCTCATCTTCGCCCAGATTTTCGCTATCTTCAGCAATCTCGTTATCTTTCTTTTGCTCTTTAACAATAGCGTCCTTCCCAAGGAGTACGCGTAGTGCATCAAGCTCTACTTCCGAAAGAAATGTAGCCTGTCGATTTACGGACGCTCTTTCCGCAAGACCCTCTAGGACCAAATTGGCAAGTTCTTTGTTCATATGCTGCGTACTCTCGGCTTCAAAAGGATTCGTTCAGGGCGACCCGGTTCTTTCAAACGTGTGCCAGGTCGGGAAACAATAGAATTGCTTCCAATCGCAATTTCCCCAATTGGTTCGTGTTGAGCTGGGTCAAACTCTACTGTGTCGCCGACGCGACCGAATAATTCCAGGTGTCTTCGTTTTGCCATTGACCCAACGATCTGGGAAACTTGCTTAATTCGCTTTCCTATCTCCAAAACACCATCGCCTTGTTCTGGCATAAGGTCTTCGATTTCCCTTGAAAGGCTAGTGATTTCAGAAGAGTCCAATTCGGCCGAAGCCAGATAGATAACAAGCCTGGAAACGTCTTCGTTTGTGCGCTCAGTTGAAAGAGCGTCCACAACTTCGCTTGAATGCCTGCTCTTGGCCGAACCACCTGTAACCAACCAAGTCCCCATTTCCTCGGACAAGGTGGCATCCAAGTTTACCGTCCTTTCAGCAAGTCGTTGAAAAGCGGAACGCCCGACAGCCTCCATAATCCCCTTGCGCAAAGGTTCGTTCTTGTGACCTTGTCGGGCGAATACTAGTAGAGTTTCTACGCCGGTAGCGGCCAGTTTCACGCCCAAGCGTTCAACCTCGACTGGAGCCGAGGCGGGGCGCCACCAGTCTTTCATATCACTGACAGCAATGTAAGTACGCGGATCGGATGAAATCGAGAGCGAAAGGCGGGCGACATCAGCCAAGACAGCAAGACCATCCTGCACATACTCTTCTCGTAGGGCCTTTTCTTCCGGTCCGTCGTCAGAGAAGTGTCCAGAAAGCAAAATACGAAGCTGGTTTCCGTAATCTGGCCCGGCTGGCAGCTCAGACAGGATCAGTTCGTCTTTTAGCGCCGGGACAATACGCCGAATCCGACGTGCCAAAGAGTTGGACCTTGATCTTTGAGCACCGAACACATGACTTATTGACGAATTAATTTGCCTTAGTAGGTCTTCGCGGGAACTCGCTGCCGCAAACGCGATCTCGACCCAAGTCTTTCGCGCCTTCTCACCTACGTCTTCGCGGACAATCTCAGTGAAGGCTATGTCGGCAACTCGACTGGGATCTGCAAGCTGCATTGCCTTTGCTAGATACCAACGATCCTCACCGTCATGAAGTGCAACAAAAGGAGGCTTTGAAGTCTTGAGGCACTCCACCATGTGCGGGTTGAAGATTTCCTCCATTGGCTTTGAGACGGAAGCTGCTCTGCTGGACACGGAGAGACCAGCGCAAACCGTGTGTGCAATCTGGCTATGAAGAACCTTCGAGATTTCGGATACTAAGGCTTGAAACTCATCGGTTTCAGCGAACTCCTTTGTTAACTTTCGGTCTTTGATTAGCGCCCGTAACCGACGCACAGGCAAAGGATCTTCAAGCTGATCCTCCGGATCGTCATTTTTTTTTGCATTTTCGGTCATCTGATCCTGCTCTTTTTTGTCTGAACGGCATCGCCTGTCCAAAAATTGTTTGGCTGACCTAACTGTCGCCTTAGTTTTTCAACATGTTGATCGATGCGCGGGTTCCGTTCAAGTTGCTTTGGAAGCTGAATCTTCGGCGTTGGCGGCCAAGTTCTTACTATGAAGTGCTCCCAATCATAATTCCCATCGCGCTTTCGCGCTTGAAATTGCCGTCTCTGATCCCTTGTTTCGCTACCTGTGCCCGAAACCCTGCACCACATCGGCATCTTTCCTTCGCAACCCGTGAGGCGCCTCAGATTGAAACGCATTTCTTTATGTAGAGAAGATCGGTTCTTAGCATTTATATTCAGTTTCTTTTTCAATTTCTTTCTAAGTCCACACACGTAACCCCGCGAGCGTGTTGACCAACCGCATCTGTTCCAACGTTGCACATGGCGTTTCAACCAGTCTTGGGGAGGCAAAGACAAGGCTCAGGCCTTTTGCCCGGCTCACGGCAACATTCAGACGTTCCCTGGAGAGAAGAAAATCTAGTCCGCGCTGTGTTTCCTCGGCGGACGAGGCGGTCATCGATACAAGCGCAATTGGCGCTTCTTGGCCTTGAAACTTGTCCACTGTGCCCACCCTGACACCGGGCAATGCCTCTGAGAGCGCATTGACCTGTGCGTTGTAGGGCGCAACTACGATGATATCGTGACGCTGGATTTGGCGCGTATTCCCAACCTTGTCAGTCCAACTGCCTTCCTGAAGCCGCTCGACCATAGCGGAGATGGCAGCGACCTCCTCTTCGGCTTCCTGCGCGCGCCCTTCATGTGCGATGGGCACCAGAAATGCTCCTGCATGCGGTAACCCGTCTACGTCGACCTTTTGCCGCGTCGTTTCCTCGTGTGCTTGTAGCGTACCTTCGTAAATCTGCTCCGAGATGTATTTGCAGAGATCTGGATGCATACGTCGCGTTGTATCGAGATAGACCCCACAGTCCGCTGAAACGACAGCCTGGTCCCCGATAATCCAATCGAGGCAAGACAGGTGTGCCGGGGAAGGATGCGACCCTTGGATGACTTGCGGCAATTGTCTGGGGTCTCCCACTAGAACCAGATTGTCTGCTGCTCGCGTCATGGCAAGCGCATTGGCTAAGCTGACCTGTCCCGCCTCGTCCACAAAGAGGTAGTCGAAACTATTTTCCAAGTCCGTGCGTGAGAACAACCAAGCTGTCCCGCCAACGATATTGGCACCTCTATGGCGACTGTCGTCGGCCTTTGAAGACACCTGAATAGCCTCATAGCCTTCAGGAAAAGGGTCATCCCCAGCCTTCCCCTTATAAACAATCTCAACACCATCGCCGTCTAGATTGCTACCTTCCATCGCCTCGACACACCCCATTAAGACGTTCTTGATTGCCTCGTGGCTGTTGGACGCTACACCGATCCGCTTGCCCTTTCGTACCAGGTGCAAGATCGCGCGTGCCGTCACATAGGTTTTGCCTGTGCCAGGTGGCCCTTGCACCGGCAGTACCGTATTATCCATGGCATCAACGGCAGCACAAAGCCGATGCACTGGATCACCTGATGCAACCAGTGGTGAAACCCCACGAAAACGTGGCGCTGAACGGGTTAAAAGATCTGTTGCTGAGTGATTGATCCTATCGCTGCATTGATCATCGATCACAGCGGCAATTGCCTCTCCAATCGCCTTGGTCTGAAGTGCGAAGGCTGGCAACAAGTCCAACTGCTCAGGCAGGTCAAACCCTTGCCTCAAAGACACCTTAACCGTGACTTCACGCCGTTTTTTGTCAATCGCAGTGATTGTAAGGCCAACTACCGTACCATCTCCTCGCGCAGCAGAAACACTGCTTCCCTTGCGCAGTTTCGTGGCCTGATAGGGGTATTTGTAGAGCCGTTCAGTAGACTGTTTGATAATGTGACTTGGCGCTTGAGCCCGTAAACCAGCAAGACACTCCAGATCATCTGCCAGTTCGTCAAAAGTTTTTTTGACGGAATCATACACCGCCCAGGCAGCAGGTTTTTTCTCCCGTGGATGAAACCGGCCCAAATCAAAGAGAACCTTTTGGCGATCCTCCGGCAGGTCGCTTGCCGCTAGCTGCGCTTTAAGGCTTTCCTCTTCCGGGTCGGAAGGGTCTGTCTCTTGTTCCAATTTGGGCGCAGATAGAGAGTTCCATATCGCATCACCCGGCCGTTGCACCAAAAGCCAATCCCGAAGCTCCTGTGTCGAGATGCAATCGATGCGGTTGTAATCCTCAATCTCGTCCAGAATTTTCTGATCATTGCTCTCCCGCCACTCTTCATAAGCTACCACTGACCCGCCGGCCGTGGTTACCTCACCGCTCCGTTCCACGGCGTAAAATGCCTCCATGTCCTTGATCGAATAGCTTTTCTCCGACGCTACGATCCCGCCGCGTACCACAGCGTATAAGTCCACGAAGCGCCCCTCACGTAGCCATTGATCCAACTGCGCCTCACCCACGCCGTAGCGCGTGCAGAGCTTCCTGAGCGCGGTAATCTCATATGGGGCGTAGTGGTAAATCCGCGCCAGCGGATATGCTGCAAGCCGGTCAGTGAAATAGGCAAACAGGTCTATCAGGGCCTGCCTTTCCTGCGCATGATCATGGGCCCAGAAGGCCGTGAAAACCTGCCCGTCCCAGATGCCGTGCAGATACTCTAGACCATCAGCCTGTCCCTCGCGATAGAACGGGTCACCTTCGATATCATAGTATAGATCGCCCTCCTGAGCCTCCGGCAACAGGTCAAACCCTTTGCCTTCAACCCGTGGACGCAGTTCTGCTCGCGGCTCACCCAATTTGCGCGCCTCTTGCAATCGCGCCTGCGCCCGCAACGCACCCAGCGTCTCGACAGCGATGTTCGGCACATGTCCATCGCTTTCGGCCAAGCCCCGCATGGTATTGATCCCAGCACTTTCCAGCCTTTTGACCTGCTGTTTTGAGATCCCTGCCACTCGGAACAGACTGTCTTCAGTCTCCCAAACCTCGGCACAATGCTCACGCCACCGACATAAGCCGCAACTGCTGCACGGCACAGGCCGTGTCGCACCCGGTTCGGCAACAAACCTCTCCAGCCTTCGCCGCGCCGCCCGCGCATAGGCTGCATACTCACTCAACCGAAAACTGAACCGTTCCCCTGTGCCAAGTTCCACATGCGCCCGGTCAGGCGCACGACCCTGCACCGTTGCTATCAAATCGGAATAAAGAACCAGTTGAAGAACGTGCCCTGGCGCGGGTTTGCGCTTCAACTTGGTATCCGTCACTTCATAGGAGAATGATCCCAACTCGGATGGCAGGTCGACTCGTTCCAAAAAGTCTGAATACCCACCCCACATCCCGCCTTCCAAGGCACCTTGAAACACAACCTCAGGCCCTTCGGCCAGGGCTGCAAGTGTCGCTTCCACGGCTTGACTGAACGGCACGCCTTCAGTTGCGACCTCAATGATCGACCGGCCTTGAGACCGCAAACGGTCCAGATGCGCGGCCTCATGAGCATCGCCATGAGCTTGCAACAAAGCGGCATCGGCACTGTCTTGAACTGGCTCGGCCCCCCAGCCCTGCAAATACGCCAAATCCAAGGCGCTTGCATGCGCGCAGCCCATGAACCGCATCAGGTCCGAGGCCGACAGCCGTATGTCCGCTCCGTCCCGCTTCAAGCCGCATCGTCCGCCCGGTTGATCGACAATAGATCACCGCCCAATCCGCGGAATGCCCGTTGCCGACAAGAAAACACAATGATCTGCAAATTGCTCGACCGCAGGGTCAATGCGTTGAACATCTGCTCAATGCGGTCGTCATCCGTATAAACTATTGCGTCATCGAGGATGAGTGGCGCTGGCCGACCCTGCTTGGCAAGGATATTGGCAAATGCCAGTCGCACCATTAGAGAGATTTGCTCTCGCGTACCGCCCGAAAGCACCTCAAAGTCCTCTTCCACGCTGCGTCGGGTGATCCGGATTATTGTACCGCTTTCCGCATCAATCTCGGGTTCTGCGTCCGGCCACAGCATCCTTAACAGCGGCTCCAATTCATCTGTCACCGGTTTGACATGGGCCTCCAACGCCGCTTTACGCGCCGCATCTAACGCCGCCTTGAGGCGCCGGTTCACTTCCACTTCGAACTCAATTTCGGCTAACCGCGCCTCGGCAGTTTCCAACTGGCCCTCGACGAAGGCGAGTTCCTCCTCCGGCGCATCCGAACTGGACAGCCGGATACGTTCACTCAGTCCGGCGAGCTCACGCTCCAATTTCTCGCCAAGGATGCGGCTGTTCTCGATAACGCTTCTGGCGCGATCAACGGCAACCTTTGCAGCGTCCAGGTCGATGACAGCCTCCCGCAATGTGGCCAAACCATCCCGCGCCTCGGTCAGCTCTCCGACGAGCTTTTGTAGCGTCTCATCTTGACTGGCAATCTCAGCCTCCGGGTCCTTCACACCACCCAGCGCCGTTTGTGCCGCCTGCAAGAGCGCTTCGGCCGATGCCGCCTCCCTCTGTTCAGCCTCTAGCGTATCTCGGAGGGTATCGAATGCTTCTTCCGCGGCGCTCAATTCTACAGCGGCGCCGTGCAGCGCCTCTTTGGTCTCAGCTTCCGCTTTCTCCGCATCCGCGCGGACCGGCAAGTCAACATCTGTTTCTATGGCATCCGGCAGTTCCGCCAGAGCTGCACGCAACCTTTCGACACCTTTCGGCGCAATCGCTTTGAACTCGGCCTCCTTCGTGCGCAGTTGCTCCTCCCTTGCCGTCCTGATTTGTGCCGATGCGCGCGCCGCTTCGACGGTGGGATATCCGGAGCTGGCCAAAGCTTGATCCAGTGCCTTCTGCGCAGCACCGACACCACCGCCTTCAGTGCTGTCATTGGGCGTTATCGACATACGCCCGACGCCCGAAATCTGAAGGTCAGTGACTTCGGTGATGGGATGATCGCGGTCCCCCTCAACGACTTCTCCACGCCACAGAACTTTATCTGCACCTGCCCCGTCGTATGTGATGCGTAAAATCGGCGCCGCAGCTTCTCGCGCCCGTTCTGCCACTGAAAGCGCAGTTGCAAGCCCTTCCAGCTGTTGCAGCCCCATGGTCGAAATCTCCTGACCAATTTCGGCTTTCAAGGTTTCGATCTCACCGCGCAGCGTCTCGGCACCGGCAATCTGGCGCGTCAGTTCCTCGCGCCGCGCGACAGCCCCGGCTGAAGCCTCGGACTGCATGACCAACTTCAGCTGTTCTGTCGCTGTGTTGTGCGCTGCCTGAGCCTTGCTCTGGGCTGTCTTGGCCTTTTCCCGACGGCCCCGCGCCGTGTCAAATGCCCCCTGCGCTTTCTCTGTTCGCTCGGCGGTTCTTTTGACAGAACTTTGGGCTTTGGCCAGTCCTTCAACGTCCAACCGCAACTTTTCGACCTTCTCTCGCGCTCGGGTCTCCTTGGCCTCGAGGGCATCGAATCGGCCTAGTGCAAGCTGCACATCCGCATCCTGTTTTTCCGCCTCAGAGAGGCACTTTTCGGCCTCTTTCAACCGGCCCAATCGTGCTGTGGTCTCTTCTTCGTCCCGAAGCTCCGCCAGCTCCGCTCTTACAGCACGACGGCGTTTTAGTGCCTCCTCCAACGCAGTTACCCGCTCCAGCACAACATCGCGATGGCTGGTAAGGTCGGCGACAGTCTCGGACGCCATTTGCAACGGCCCGCCGGTTTTAGGCTTACCAGTTGCGGTCACATTCGCCTTCAGAACCTCCTCGCAAGCCTTGGAAGCTCTGTCCATTCGCCGCCCGACCGTCATGGACTCCACTTCGCCGGTGACCAGCTTCATGATATCCTGACGGGCGGTGTTTTCCGCACTGTCGCTCGACACTTCAACCACGCCCTGGCGGACCCAAAGCAAGGCTGCCGGACCACCCTCTTTCGGCGCAGCGACCATGCTGGCCAGGGTATCCTCAGCCTGCTCGCCCTGCGCAACCAAGACCCCGTCTTTCGTAAGGCTCGCTTGCTTGCGCTTGCCAGAGGAACTCCACCGCTTGAACAGCGTCCAAGAGGCGCCATCCAGATCGAAACAGATCGTCACCTCCGGATCCCCCCCGACCTTCGGGATCAGCCCCTTGATCCGTTGGTTTTGCGACCGGTGACTTTCAAAAAATCCGGCCTGTAACGCATCGAAGAACGTCGATTTTCCGCTCTCGTTGGGAGCCGACAACACGTTTAGCCCCGGTCCAATGTTGTCGATGGTCACAGGTTCAACAAAGCGGCGCACATTTCGTAAGGATATGGATGTAATCATCATAACTCAGCCCTCCCGAACCAGAGACCACAGCCGGTTCAGTGCCGCCTGCGCCACGCGCGCATCGTGCTCTGACACTCCCTGAGCTTCTGCTTCGACTTGCAATTCCTCGGCCGCAACTCGGAGCGCCCCACCGGTTGCAATAAGGTCCAAGTCACCGGCTTGGTACTCCGTCGCGAGTTCGTCATCGAACAACACAAATCGCCCGAAATCTGGTGCGACTTTGGCCGCCGCATCCTCCAGCGCTGCACGCTCTTCCATGTGCAAGTAGCCTTGTGCTTCGATCCGCAATAGTTGGTCGCGCCGCTGTGCCGTTTCGGGATCAAGCAATGCTTCAAAAGCTCCCATGACGTCCATGTTGGGCGTCAGGCTCAATTGTTTGGCGCTCCAATAGAACCGTCCTGTTTCCACCCGTTTAATCGACGGTACAGCCCCTGAGCCTGCAATCGTCACGACATGGCATGAACCGCGCCCTTCATGTCGGTACGAGGCTCGTTCCGGTGTGCCGGAAAACTGGGTGCGCGGGTTCACGTCAACAACGCCGTGCCAATCCCCCAACGCCAGGTAATCCAGCTGTGCACTCTCGGCTCGGTTCGGCGGGACTAAAGTGGATGCGTCGTAATCGTCGCCAAAATCAGTGATTCCGCCATGCGCCAATCCAATGCGCAGCGCATTCTCGGGGGTCTCGGCCGCAGGCATCCAAGCAGTCAGGTCATGGCCAGGAAATTGCCGCGGCCATGGTGAAGGCAGCAACCAAACGCCCGCCTCGACTTCGACGGGTTCGGCCTCACGGAGGACATGAACATTTGGCCCCGCCTCCTCCCCAAAGAGCCGCCAAAGTTCTTCGGCGGCTAACGAGTCATGGTTGCCAGGAATGATCCACCAATGCACATCGCCATCCGCCGACATCTCTGTCGCCGCCTGACGACGCACTCCATCGCTCGGCCCGGTTGTGTCAAATGTATCCCCAGCGACCAGAATATGCCGCGCTTCATGGTCCCGCGCCGCTTGCACCAAACGCGACAACACCTCGTGACGTGCCTCGATCAGCCGGCCTCGTAATTCTTCGGGCATCGTCCCGAAACCGCTTCCCAAGTGCAGATCGGACGTATGAACAAATGTAAAACCAACCATCTCTTACCCTCATCGAATCGAATTGACGTGGCCTCTCCCCAAACACCCAACTTATTTGACACCTAGGGGCGTCAAAAGCTGTCATGCCCTCGCGACTGAACCTAAACCAAGAACTTGACGCGCCGAACAAATTAGGAACAAACTTACGGTAGCGCCTCGAAATCAGAACGCCGCGCGACATGGACCAGATCCCGCAACGCCTTTGGTGAGACCACCTCGACCTCATCCCCCCATTGATAGAGATGCCACGCCATTTCGAGCCACCCTCCTGCTCGAAACCGCACTTCGAGCCGACCATCGCCGAGCCGTTTTACGACTTGTTTGGGGTGAAACTGCCAGTTTGCTGCTCGGTCCGCCGCTGCCTTGCTGAAGATCCAAACCACTTCAGTAACCTGATCAGGATTGTGATAGGAGCCAAACGCCGCCTCTGCATAACTCGAAAGGTCGAAATCAGGCGCTCGTTCGAACCAATCCTTCGTCACTTCAGCATCTTCGATCCGGTCCAGCCTAAAATGACGTAGATTGTTACCTTTAGCCGGTTGTCGCGCCACGAGATATCGGCGCGCTCCCAAAAGAACGCCGTATGGCTCCACCAACCGCACTTCTCCACCATATACGATACGCATCACGTTGAAGCCCCGGATCGCCTTTGCTATCGCTTCGACAACCTCACGATCTGCATATGCAACAGGCCCCGGCCTGGCAGCCATGCCAAAGGCTTCGAGCGCCGCCTCGGCGTCTGTCTCCGCTATTCTCGCCTTTGCAGATGGCAACGCCGCCAACAACCGATCTCGCAGCGCTTGCAAAGCCTGCCTTTGCCTTACGTCCCCCGGTTCGTCTAACCGCGACAAAGCGACTTCAATCGCCTCTAGTTCCTCGGCCCCATTCAAGTGCAACCCGGCTAAAGCTGATGAAGTTATCTTCCATCGTCTTATTCTGTCGGGATCGGCGTCATTGACCGATACGCTATCGCCAAAAATCTCATGTAGCGCCTGCGTCATTCGCTGCGCCGTTCGCTTTGCGACACCAAATTCTTCTTCAATCTCCCTCAGGCTAACACCCATGTGTCGGGACATTGCCATGTCCGCCAATCGCAAGATATCCCGCGCCTTTTCAAAAGACATTTGCCCTCCTCATGAGTGAAACAGGAGCATTAGTGGAAGCGCGCAGCGCGGTTAAGCGACTGGAATACTAGTTCGGTGCCGGCCAGATTTCAGTCGCCAGATTCGCGAGATACTCACCTCTCGAGCGAATTTCTTCTTCGTCCCAAGACGCTTTCTCCGCCACTTTTCGATTAAGCGTTAAATTGGAGTGCTCTACAAGTTTCAGGGCTTTTTCTTCAAATCCAAGGTTGCCGAGCGATTGGTTCAGTCTGTCCGTTGTGATCGTCAAGTTCCCAAGTGTTTGGATAGCCTCTTCACGCTCAAAATACCCCGGCACATCACTGTCCAACTCAGCGACGAAATGGCCGTCCAACGGCCAGTTCGGTTCCCAAGTTTGCGGCATGATGTGTTCGACCCACAACGATTGCGGTCGCATTGTTTCTTCAGTCATTGATGTGCGGCTTGCCAGCTCCAGTGACCAAAGAATATCAGTAAGAATACGAGACGGCACGCGGCCGTAAGCGCGTTTCTCAAGAATACAGCTGATTAGCTCCGCGTCACCTGGGAACCGCGTTGTATCCATAGTCATATCTGCAAAAAATGCTCGCGTGACCTCAACTGAGACTCCTTTCCGATGAAACGCGTCAGCTAACCTTGCGAACAGATGATTGAGGTTCTTGGCCGTCAAGTCGCATAAGATCCGACGAACCAAAAAACTGTCCAACCATCTTGCAATCTGCCAACGTTCGACTGAATCTAGGTCAGAAGCGGCGATCTGAAACGCGATTGGGTATGCTGTCGTGTTTTGCCATAGACGTAGCCGCTCACCGAGCCATGCTACGTCTTCAGCTCCTTCACACCGATCCTCCAAAGTTTCGTAGGTTGGTACGTGCTTCTGTAGGACGGCCAGTTCTTCTTCAACTCTCTCATAACGGGGTCGTCTATTCGGCGCAGCCCAGGCTCTGTACTCGGCGTAAAGCTCACGGACAGTTATCCTGTTTCCGGTCTCAGCTGTTAGAACCCCTGCGAGGAAGTGGTCAATGCGTGGGCGAGCCGGGCGCGCATTTGGAGCGTTCTCTCGCCACCATCCATCGTCAAATGGCCTCCAAACCTGATCATATAACGCTTCGGCAAGTTCGCGTGCGTTATCCTTGCCACGGTTTTGAGCCTCAGCCCGGTGAAAAATGTTGTTCCTAACTAGGTCCATGGCCAGGAGTGGCTGACCTTTAGAGTTCAAAGTTTCGAAGATTACTTGTGCATCGTCCTCTGGACCTAGCGTGATCACAATGAGCTTGAGGTGGAACACGAGCGCCTCCAGAAGCGCATCGAGTCTTCTTTTTTCTTCCTCTGGACCCGCTTCGTCGTCTTCAAAGGCAGCTTCACTCTCGTTCTCTACATCTATGTCTACTTCGTAGTCATCTCCCGCTCCGCTCCCGGCGAAATCTTCAATTTGCGCGATAAAATACTCATAAGCCCGTAGTGCACGGACGGGAGTATTTTGTGGCACACTGCCTCCCCAGTAATACCCGTGATGTTCGTTTCTCACATCCTGGTAGGGCTTTTCGAGAATGTCCAAAAAGACCAAACGATCTACTGGAGTTGGTGTTAGCTTGAAACGCGCAAGGGGATCCGTATCCGCTCTACCGGTCTGATTGAAAAGGTATTTCTCAATTTGATCGATGAGCGCGACATATCCTTTATTGCGAGCGACCTCGCGCATTGAAGAGAGCAAAATCAGAAAGGTAGTCAATCGTTGTTGACCATCCACGACATGCACGGTTGGCGTGGCTCCAAAAGATCTTGTCGTCGCGTCAGGTGCTAACAGCAACGCTCCCATGTAGTGGTCAAACCTCGCATGTCCCTCCAAGACCTCAGTGGCCTTGGCCACTACGTCCAACCAAAATGCGCTGGTTCTACCATCGTAGTTCTTGTGATCGTGCCATTGATATTGCCTTTGATAGAGCGGAACAACAAACCGTTCATTTCGGCTCAACACATCTGTCACTTTAAATTCGCGTGCATCCATTGCTGGCCCACTACCTCTCGTTCACACCAAGGCTACTCGCCTTACTAAAACCTATATTGGGTTCGTTGACTTCCATTGAAGGAATTGAAACTGTCGCTATGTGGCAAACCGGCACTGGATCCAGCTCTTCTTGCTCCAAGGTGAAGGCATCCTCGCTAGCAAGCCACGCGATCAGCTCCCGCGCCGGGGAGTTCTCGGAAACTGAGATTGCCTTGGCGGAGCGGGGTTTTCCATGTTTGCGCGCCAGATCAGGTGACATTTGATGCAGAGAAACAGGAGCTTTTGAACAGCGTGCAACAGCATCTGCAATTGCAGCGCCAGCCATGTCGATATCCCCCCAATGAAACACGCCTTGGGTGACATGTTCTGAAAGCTTCGCGATCAGCTGCTTCTCTCCGAATCCCAGCCAGCCGCCCGTATAGAGTACTGCTGTATTAGGGGTGAGGGCTTCTGCGACATAACGATTGAAGCTTGCGTAGTTTTCAATGGTCACGAGCGCGCGTAGTGGGCTGACCTCAAGCGTGTCGATCATTGAAGGGTGAATGCCCAAATGCAGCTTTCTGTCGAAGTGCGACTGCGCAAAGGGAATATCCGCAGTAAACTGAACGAGGTGTGCAAACTTTTCTAAACCCAGATCTGAGTGGATCATTTCGTCTTTGACATCAACGCCGTAGAGATCGATTGCGCGGAGCTCTGCAAGGATTCTCGTCAAATGGCGCTCAATCAGTTTCGAGTCTCCGCATTCCACTCGGGAATATGTTCGTAAGTCTCGACCGTCGGTCACATCTTTCGAGAGCGCCGCCCCATAGGCCTTGAGGTATTCTTTCACGGGCTGAAGGTCATCTTCACTCATACGGTGAGGGCGCTTGTTCAATTCCCATTGCTCCAATAGTCGCTCCATGGCCTCTGACGCATATCCTCGGTGTTTTTCGGGCAATGTTTTCAGAAATCTCTCCAGAGTGTTCCTGGCACCTGCCAGCTTGCCTGCTTTAGGTGTCCGGCCTGTCATATTGTAAAGAACATCCGCGTCAGCCAATACGACGCGCTTCATCAGGTGCGATAGGTCACCCTTGTCCATCTCGACATGGACAGCCCCTATACGCTGAGCATGCTGGATAGCCTCTTGAAACTGCCTCTGCTTGGCGGGGTCCCGGAAGGCCTGGAAAACAAACTCTCCGATCTTGGGACCTAGTCGGCCATCCCGCTCAGCCGCCTCGTGACGGTCGAGCAGTTTGGCAAACAGTTCCCCTGCAACCCGGTGTCGCTTCCTGGCGCTCATTCAGCTGCCTCTGTCGCCGCGTTGAGAGTGGGAAGGCGACCGATATGTCCGGACTGCACCTGCTGGCGGAAACCATCGATCCCAAGATGCTCGGGATTGGCTTGTCGAAGTTCCTTCTTGGTCCGGTTTCCAATCTTCTCCACGTCAATGAAGAGTTCCGGAACGCCCGGGGCCTTGGAAATGGTGACGATGGTGTCGGCCACTTCCATGAAGCTGGTCCGCTTTTCTTCGGGTGCTGCAATCAGGATTTGCAGATTTAGGTCACGATAGAGGCGAATAAGTTCCTGTGTGCTGCGGATATCAAGTTTATTGAATGCCTCGTCGAAGCATACGAGACCCATCCCCATGCTCTCGCCCGGACGCGCATTTGGGTAGTAGGCTGCGGCCATGGAGGCAGCGATAGCCACGTAGTAGGGGGTCTGCTTCTGTCCGCCTGAACCCTTGCCGATCCGGTCTGTCAGGTTTCCGGTCACGGCAATGTCTGTTTTCAGGCCATCCACACCCTGGTTGTCGATATCAACGTCAGTGACCTCATCCCGGGTCATGACGAGTTCGAACTCGAAATACTGGCGATAGTCCTCGAACTTGGCGGCACCTTCTTCGGATTTGAAAATCTCCCGAATAATGTCGACGGCCTGGTTCAGGATTTCGTCTCCGCCTTCCATCAGAAGGGTTTCCGCTTTGTCAGCCTCTTCCGAGACGCGTTGGGCCATCTGGTAGAGAGGTTTCATGGTGGGGTCGATCTTCCAGTCGAAGACATAGGTCATACCTTCAAACTTGTGGCGCCGGATCCGCTTGTTAAGTTTGCGCATCTCTGAGAGTGCGCCTTTGAGGTTATCATTGAGCTTGGTCATGAAGACCTCACGCACCTCAAGGCGGGTCACCTCCCGGAATTCGCTGATCTGCTTCTGATATTTCAAAAGCTCGTTGTCCTCCATGTAGAGAACATGGGTCACCAACCAGTTCAGAATGTCTGGTTCTGATTTCTTGGCGAGCTCGATATCTTCATCAAAATCCGCCAGGTAGGAGGCAATGCCCCGCATCCGGCGAGCCCGGCGCCCAGCGGCTTCACTGTTGGCATCAAGCTCCTTACGCTTCTCCTTGCGAAGCCTTTCTACATTGTCGATATGCCAGGCTTCGTCTTGCTCCGAGATCCTGTCGAGTCGCGCCTTCAACGAAGAAATTGAGCGTCCCTTCGCAGGGTGATCCATGTGGTAAAGGGCATGTCTCCACCGCATATTCTCTGAGCCCTTGTCGATTTCGGCAATTTCATCGCATTCCGCCTGATGGCGAGCGCGCGTGTCGTCCTCTTCTCTTGCCTTCTCACTGGCTTTGGTTTGCTGTCTGATCAGCTTGTTCTTGCGATCTTCCAGCTCTCCCTCCCGATAGACCTTCAGCTTGTTGATGTTCTCGCCATGTGCCTTGATATCTGCGATCAGCTCACGGACGTCATCAGACACTTCTTCATCCCGCCGACGCTCGAGGTCTTTGAGGGTATTCAGACATTCTTCGATTTCAGCCACACGTGCGCTGGCTTCCTGGGTATCGAGTTGCCCAACGGCCTGAAAGAGTGCCACGCCGTTCTGAAGTCTCTTCATGTCGGCTTTACGACGATCAATCTCTGATGTGTAATCCTGAACTTGGGTCTGAAGCTCGTAGACAAGGCTCTCCTGAGCGACCCGTCCGAGAATAGGAGATCCCATCCGGTTCACACGAACGGAGAACCCCTGGCTTTGTGAGCCATCTTTCATGATTGCGTCAGAGTGCTGCTTCAGCTCGTCAAGGGTGTCGACCATGACCGTGCCGCCGAACTGTGAGTCCAGGAACTTTCTGATCAGATCGTTGTCTGTCTCCAGGATCGACACGATGGCATTTGGTGCTGCATTACGCAGACCCTTTCCACGAGCGAGTTTTTGCGTGTTGATCAGTCGAACTTTCCAGTTGCGATGCTCGCGCTCATAGCCCTGACCTGTTGCCTGTTTTCGGTCTCGAAGCACTCTGTAGGCTTCATCAAAATTTTTCGGATCGACATAGATCGCCTCCTTAAAGGCGCCCAGGCGGGTCTCGAGAGCACGAACCCAATCTTCCATGCCGGGGACGACCTCAACCATCATCGGCAGGGCCTCGGCGAAAATACCTTCACTGACCAGGTATTCGATGAAGTCCTGCACCTGTCCGTCCAGGCCTTTGCCACCCCGTTCGCGAGACCGAAGCTGACGAAGCTTTTCTGTCCGCTTCTCCTCAGCCTGCCGCTGCTGATAAACCATGTCTTCATACTGGGTGTTCAGTGAGACAACGACGCCTTCAGTATCTTTGACGGTCGCAATCAACCGTGAAATTTCGGCAGTATCTTCAGGGAATTTGCCGCTACCGGTAAATTCCCGGCGGATCTCCTCCAGGCGTTCGGCGGCAATCTTCATGTTGCCCGTCGAAATCGGAAGGAAGCGTTTCAGGTCATCCGTATGGCGCAGAGAGGATCCCAGTTTAAGAATGTCGTTGAGCTTGCCGGCAGAGGTTTTGATAACCAGCTCCTGGCTGCCAATCTTCTCCTGTATGAGGGCTTGCGACTGAGAATAGCCGGAAGCCATCTGCTGTTCTTTCTTGGTCTCTCGCAGGCGTTCTTCACGTTCGATCTGCTGATCTACCCGAGTCCGCTCCTGGGTCAATTCCGCCAAATCAACCTCAGCTTGGCGAGTTTTGTCACTGGCTTCTGCGCTGTGGATGGCAGCGATCTGAGCCTTAGACCAGGCGGTCTGGTAGGCGTTTTCCTGAGCCGTAAAAAGCCATTCGGCATGGCTGGCATAGGCTGCACGAAGGGAGCGCGCCTCTCCGATCTTCTTTTTCAGTGTTTCAATGGACGCGGAGATTTCATCCCAAGTTTGAAGATTGGCACGCAGTCGGTCGGTCTGGATGGGATCTTCATCCAGCACGAAGGTTCGAACGAACTCGGTCGGGTCCTTGATTTCCTGGAAGGCGATGGCATTACGAAAGCGGCGGATGTAGTCATCTGCGTTCGGCGTCGCCCCTTTCGGGCGCATCGCTCTGAGGTAGTTTTCGATAAACCCGCGGGCGGAGTTGTTGTGAACCGAATATCCGCGGCCAGATTTCTCCCGTACGCGTTCCAAAATGAATTCCGGGCTGCCGACGACCAGGGTTCCGTCAGGCTCCCGATCTGCGAATTCCTCAAAAGAGAACATAGTGCCTTCCGCGATGAAACGGCAGGTCGTGTGTTCCCGGGGCTCATCCTTGTCGGCATAGATCGTGAGACCAACGGCGCATTCGGCATTTAGGGTGTCGTCCCGGTAGCTAAGGACCAGTATGCTGTGACACGCGTCCCGCGTCAGGCCGAGACGGATGGTGTCTTCGGTCACTCCAAGGCAATATTCTTTTACTGACCGGGTAGATTTGATCGAACTTGCGGCACGGTTCAGACTCAACTTTGAAACCTGGTTGCCCGTTTTGACGGTTTGAATGGCGTCCAGAAGCGTCGATTTTCCGGATCCCATCATCCCGATGATGGCAGTGATCCCATCAATTTCGATATCCTCCAGCTCCAGGAGGTTCCAGTTCATTGCGCTGATGCGTTTCAGTTCAAACATCGGGCAGCTCCTCGGCAACCTTGGAGTTGCTCGTCACGGGGTCTTTGAGGTCTTCTTTTTCAGTCACGTCGGCATGCAGACTGTCAAAGAAATTGGTTTCTTCAGCGTCTTCTTTTCTTGAGGCATCCAGAGCTTGCTGTCGGGCAACCTCTTCAGCTTCAACACGGTTTTTCTCGATATTGGCGAACACGTCGCTCTCTGGATCTTCGGCATCCAAGAAAGCTTCGATCTCCTTCACGAGATCTGGTGTCACCAGGTGCTTGATTGCCGGCATGATCGTGACGGGAATAATCTCTTCTTCGCGATCTTCCTCGCCAACTCGGACAAACCCCTTAGCCCGCCAGAGATCCAGCATCTCTTTCAAACGACTTTTGCTCGGTGTATCCCCACCCCCAAGGGCGGTCAGACGATCAAGAAGGGCGTCTGTATCGATCAAAATACGACCTAGGTCGTCCATTTCGCCATCTCGTGAGCTTTCCTCCCACATGATGCGCAGTGTCAAAAGAAGAAGGCTCTCATCCTTTTTCAGTTTCCCGCGGCGCGTGGCGCCATCTATATTGCCGGGCATCACGATGATGTATTCGTAGATTGAATCGATCAGCAGAACATAACCCAAACCGTGCATCAGCCGGTCGAAATAGGGCTCATGTCGGCAGATGAGCCGGTAGACACTTTTCATGCGGTCGTCAGCGTGCAGGACCTGCTTTTCGATGAGTTGACGGGCAGCTTTCTGGAACTGATCAACAATCATGTCGTCATCATCTCGTGAAACACTGTCGCCTTCGTTCTGGCGATATTTGATTTCGCGATCCAAGGCGCGCTCGAAGTCGTCCAGCATCATCATTTTGAAATCTCCAGTGTTTCGGCGCGTTTTTTGATTTCGAAGTCGGAACAGCTGATCCATTCGTTCTCAAGAGACGTCGGAAGCCTCGTTATTTCCACATCATTGAGGTCATCAGGGAAGATCGTCTTGATGATCATCAAGCGCTCGAAAATGAAGAACTCATCCAGCGAAACGATTTCGATGTCGGAAGCCCTGATGGAGATCTTCTGCCCCATTTTGGTATCCAAAAAGCTTCGAACGCGCTCGGGATTGACCCGTATGCGATCAATGTAATGTCGTTTGGCTGCCTCATAGGCTACCAGTGCGGGGTCTTTAAGGCGCTTTCTGGCGACAACGGGTGGCGGCGCCTTGCGCAGCGGCCGCGATTTGTGGATGGAGCCGCGATCAAAATGTGCATGGACATCCAAAACGTCGTAATTGACTGGAAATTGACTGTTGCTGGCGAGCTTGGATCTCCCCAGGCGTTTGGCTGCATCAATATACTGGCCGGTTTGGTCATCTCCCATTCGGCTCAGAAAGCGGTTGATGTTAAGCACGCGCCGCTCGATCCGCGAGTTGGTTGCCTCGATCATATCGATGTGGCTATCGATACTGCTGAAGACATCTGAAATCGTACTTAGTGAGCTGATGATGTTGTGCTCAGCCTCTTCCAGAGAAGGGGCCCGGCCTTCACGGACAAAAGCTGTGGCTAGCACATTGACTAGAACGGCATCCTCCATCATGGCGCGCACATCCTCTACGAGATCGTGGCGGAATCGGTAGGGGCTGTTTTCGCCACGCAGCTTTCTGTAGTCGGCGATATAGTTGTCGGTAATGTAATTGTGGAAGAATGTGTCCATCATGCCTGCTACACTGGATTGTCCTTTCATGCTTTGTTCGACTTTGCGTAAAGCACCTACGATGGCCCGCAGGTTTGTCATAAAACGTTCTGCATGGGCCCCGGCCAATGTCAGATTTTCTGATGCGCTTTCAGGGTCGCGACGCACGGCGTCGACCAGGGTTTTCACCTGAAGCACTTCCCCGCCAAAGGAGCGCACCTTTCCGGATTTGATGTCCAGCAACGCTTGGAGTAGCAGTCGCGCTTCACTGTTGAGATCGACAACGGTTCTCAGACCGTCTCTGCTTTCTTCCAGCCATTTGGATTTCACTAGATGGCTATAGACCGCGTAGTGCACAGGGCCGTCACGGAGACATTCTTCTCCAGTCAGGCTGGCTTGCCATTCCCGAGCGAGGATGAAGTCTTCGATTGCGCGTTGAACCTGCTTCTTCCGCATAGTTTCCGCCGCATAGCGAAATACCTCGGTCGCCAGATGTTCGACCAGGTCGGCATAAAACATCGCGTTCTCGGTACTGAAGAGCCTGAACTGGCTTGGCTCCAAGGAACCGAATATTGCATTAACCATCAATTGGCCTCATCGAATCGAAGTGACGTTGCCTGTTGCCAAGCGCTCGACTTATTTGACATTTCAGGGCGTCAAAAACTGTCACACCCCACTGGCTGAACTTGAACCTAGATCTTGACAATTAGAACAAAATAGGAACGAATTCGCATTGGCACCGTAAAATCAGAACTCAGGGTGATGTGGACCATGTGATGTCAGCAACTTGTTCCGAAATGGCCTGCCAGTTGAAAAATTCCCGCGGTCAGAGGTATCAAAGCGAGCCCAGATATCAACCTCTGCTAGAAATTCTATTCCATAACAAATCCAGAACGTCTGAGAACGAGTGTTATGTGAAGCGCCCTCCAGTTGAGTGATTGGTTACAGGCAGCTTGACCGGTCGTGCCCGCCGACACCAGAAACCATCATCCCGATGGAACACAGGCCGATCATGCACTAACAATCACGTTGGACCCGTCAGATAGGGCTGCTCGTACAGGCTGCCAACTCTCACATCTTTTGATTAAGACTTAAAATGCGCCGAGCCGGCCTTGCGCCAATGGGCGACGCTCCAGTCGTAGGCACAAGCCCTAGCTCCTCGCCAAACCTCTCGCGCAACTCCCTGGACACCTCAGGACCGAACACTCTCCTGGCATTTGGGTCTTCTACAACGGCCCTTACAGCGTCTCTGACTGACCGCCACTTTAGGCTTCTGCGGCCCCCTGCTGCTCGTAGCCCTTTGCCATCAACCAGCTCAATTAGCTTATCTATTGTCTCACTGGACAATCCCATCGAGTGTTTTGTGAAACAAAACTGGTGACCAGTTAAACCAAACAAGTCACTCTCTCTTTTTTCTGACCACTCAACGTCCGTCAAGCGCTCAGGCTTCGACAACAACTGTTCAGTAGGAAGGCTTTCTATGTCACCCCATTCAAACTCAGTTAGCTGCTCGCCAATGTCCGATAGCCACCGACTACGATTTGAATGATAAGACAAATATAAGTCGTTCTTCGCCCGTGTCATTGCTACATAAAGCTGGCAACTGAACCTGTAGAGTTCATCCGTTGGCACGCCTACGGGAGGGAGTATACCATCCTCACAATTCAAAATTACTACCGTATCAAATTCGTAACCCTTTGTTTGCTCAAGATCGGATATTACAAGAGACTCACTGAAAGGATCTAAGGTGCCGTCCAATGCAGGCAGGCCCAAATATTCGGCATACGCTTTTATTTCCGTATGTTTGTAGCCAGAAATGACGATACATGCGGTGCTGTCTGGTTTTTTTTGGACGAAGTCTTTCAAGTGTGTCACCGCATAGGTCAACTCCTCCTCAAGACTGTCGGCTTTCAAAAGAACCGGATCATTTAAAGATCGGTTGGCGTATTTAGGATCCAGAATTTCCAAATCGTCTTTGGCGGTATCCAACATTTCCTCTGCCAGATTGTTCAACAACACCGCATAAGCAACCTCCAGGATCTGGCGTGTGTTGCGATAGTTTCTAGTAATTTTTTCGGATCGCCCGCTTACCGCTATCCCCGCATTTTTTAAGACACGGTGTTTGGGCAAAACGTGCTGCGCGATATCTCCACACAAGAAAATATCGTTTGGTCCTTCGGCAACGAGATGCCGCAATATTGCCAGCTCCGTTGTCCCGAAATCCTGAGCTTCATCAACTATGATATGGTCGTATTGCACTGATAGACCGGTCAAGTGTTTGCTGACGGCTTTGGTCAACCCAAGGTAATCGGTAATTCCGACAGCCTCCATTTTTGCTTCCCAACCGAGCAACCCGTCCAAGACGGCAATTCTTGCGCCTTCACCTAAGGGATGGCGACGACCGCTTCTTTCTATATCTAGGTAGTTTGCTCTGTCCGGAGTGGGCAGTGCGCTCCGGATCCAGTCAAACTCTTCACGAAGATAAGATTCAGCATCGATACCCTGAGCAGTAAGATTGCGATGAATGCGTGAAAGAACAGATGCATCGTTGTTGTTTTGCCATTGGCGGTAATACTCCCGAAAAACTTCGTCGATATTGTCACCGAGCTTGTCCGAGACTTCACCGTAATAACGAATGCGATCAGGCTCTAATTCCTCGAGCAATCTTTGGCATAACTCGAACATTGAAACAACAGTAATGCGCTTCAGTACGTCAGGGTCATTACAAGACAACTTGGCCAAGTGATTAATCAACCCAGCCAGACTTTGGTTCAGAGTTACGATCAGCACTCTCGGCTTTTTCTCGTTCTCCGCAAGGCGGATAGCCCTTCTCAAAGCGATGCAGGTTTTGCCGGCGCCAGAAACGCCAGAAAGCTGCGCTGAGCCACTATAGTCGCGGTCAACGATGGTTTTTTGCTCTGGGTGCATAAATAGTAGCCAATCAAGCGATTTTCCGCTTTGCGCAAATTCGTTGATTTTCTGGAGGTATTCCTCACTACCAAACAGCACGTCGTATACGTTGGATCCTACGTTTATGGTGACAATTTCCGCGTCGCTCCAAGCACCTTCGGTCTTTGCTCGTCCAAAATGCAGGTCTAGACGCATAGCCGCTCCTTCCCTGTCGTCTTCCAACAACGCCAAAAGTACGTCTTGGGCTAGGCTGGCGAGATTTGGATCTTCTATACCCCCGGAGACTTCATAGATTCCGCTAGGGTCTGCTGCACACTTCAAAGCACTTATTTTGCGGCTGACAGACCCTGGAAACTCATCTAGGAATTCATCCAAGTGATTTTCGTCAAGTCGATCTATGAGATGAAAATCGGACGGAACTGCATCTCTTCTTAACTCTGGCTTCGATCCCGCTTTGTTTTCTCGGGTATACGTTACCTCTCCTTCAAGTAGCACAGGGGTCAACCCTGAGTTTCGGTTCAGCCATTTGTCACACTCGTCATGAGATCCGCAGAACAACAACCAAATAATCCGATTAGATTGGACAGTTATCAATCGAAAGGCGTCACCCAAGTCGTACTTGACGCAGCTCTTAATCCTCGATTCTCCGTGCTTTGTCGTTTTGAACGACTTGAAGGCGTCTGCACCATCTATGCCCACCGCTCCAATCAAGTCATGAAGTTTTCTAAATATATTTCTGCGGGTGCCGCCCAGTTTATATAGATTTTGAAGTGAATGCGTAAATTCTTTAGTCCCAAAAACTTGCACCAAGCTTTGCGGATACTCACTGTGACTGCTCATTTTTGTCTCTTGTAAGATCTTGTACTTGGGCACTATTCAATTTACCCACTCTCAAATTGAAACAAGACATGCAAAGCATGCGTTGTCAAACCGTGCGCTGCAAAGAGTTTTTCCGAAAAAGGATCAATTCGAACGGAGTCGCCGATAGCTCTTGTAGCATTGTCGATTTTAAACTCGGAACTCTGTCAGAAACCGCGCTGCCACAACCTTTGAATACATCATCCGACTTTTATTCGAGGGGATCCAAATCGCCTCCCTGTGCTTCCTCGCACGTCTCAAGGGCCAGCTAAATGCAGTAGTCCATGCTCCGGATATCCAATGTAAGTTGTGCTAGGTCGCGAACTTCATCTTCGGTCAACAACGGTCGTGTTTGTCTGCGGCCATGGCGTCACGGGCTACAGCCAAATGAGCGCTCTTGACGGCGCAATCGCACGTTACCGGCAATAGCCGGCCCGCTTTAGACGCGATTTCGCTGAGGGAGTCTCCAAGTGCCTATAGCGCCCCCCTGAGTACCTCCTGCAATCCAGCGCATGCCCCGCAGCAATCACTGCAGCACCAATGTCTTGTCCGTCCGCGTAGCAAACACCAACCCAGCGATCATAGGTACGCTCACCATTCAGTTTGCACTCGATTTTTTTGCCGCGCAGGAAGTTCACCATCCAGCGTTTAGCATCCTGACCAGAACGAGTACCAAGTTCTGGCGCATCCACACCGTTCAGGCGGACGGGCGTCCCATCGACAACGATTGTGTCTGCGTCGCGTACTTGGAGGCCACCCGCAGTGGCAGTCGTAGCGAACAGCGCCGCAGCAATGGTTAGCTTTATGAACAAGGCGAAGTCCTCGGTGTCTCGTGTTAATCGATAATTTGGGTTGCTATGCGGGTATCCACGAGTTCTTCCTCGATAAGCGCATAGATCTCCTCCGGAGGAGTGTTCAGCGAATACAGCATGAGCGCCGGGTCCACACCCATGTCGATGAGGTGCTGCATTGTTTCTCCTTGCCCCTTTTGGATGCGCTCGACGGCGAAAACGACTGGTATCAGGCGGGGCTGCTCGTAGTAGTGTTGGTGCATACCTACAATGCCGCGCAGCGAGACTATGCGATCTTCTCCGCCTGCTAAAATATAAGGGCATGAGGACACGCACATCGCTCCAGCAAGAACAGCAGAAGCAAGCTCAGCCTCTCTGACTTTCTTACCGATGGACAATGCCTCTGACACCACTCCTCCTGGACTGTGTAGAGCTACTAAGTCGGGCTTCTCCTGCATGTCGGACAAGTACGAAGCGAAGCGAGAGGAGTCATCCATCTCTATCTGACCGCTGAGAAGAAGTACCCTCCCCAATCCCTCGACGTCGTGAACCGAGAAGTCCAATCGGTCAGGAAATGCTTCTGGTACGAGGACATCTAGTGGCCCGTCTTGAGGTACAAGAGATGGATCACTGCGATCAGTGCGGTACTCGCGGCGTTGATCACCGGGAGATACGGGTCCTGTTGGGAGTTCAACTCGCTCTTTGAACGGGCTGGGAATGACACCAATAACGTCCGACGCAATTAACGCGCCCGCAATCACTAGCTGCAAAATCAGAATGTAGCGCAGCCCAGAGCGTGGATCGAAACGACGTAGCAGGCCCATCACGCTTCATCTTTTTGCGGCGCAGCTCGGTTTAGGATGGCTGCGTCTGCCACACCCATAGTTGCCTCGACGTCCTTCATGGCGTTCATCGCGGCTCTCAGATCAGCCAGTGTCAGCGTGTCCTCAATGCTCATACCGTCTTTACCGCTGCGTATAGCCGCCTGAGTAATTGCCAGCACGAAAACCAAAACAGCGGGTAGCAAGTCGATGGCTATAGCTCCGGCCCACGAAGGGACGAAGTTATGGGCGTACTTGATTACTGCATCGGCACTAGAAATCGGGTTGTATGCCGTCTCAATGGGAGGCTCCATGTCCAACACCTCGTCAGCAGCGTTCTTGAGTGTCTTGCTGCGTTGGTCCAACGCATTCAAAACGGAGTTGATTGTGGATGATTGCGCGTCTCGTACGTCGGAGCTGCGTCCATCAAGCTCTGGAAGTACGACCGAAGATGGCAGGTCCTCTGCCGCGCGGGCAACAAGCGGGGCCACGCTGTACTGGTTGAGACGCGAGATCACACCTGCTAGCTTCACGCTTTCCTCAGAAAACTGAACCGAGCGACGATCGACTGGACCTGGCGCAACGGTAAGCTCGCGCATCTTTGCGAGAATTTCGTTGCCTTGTTGGAAGGCTTCCTCGATAGGTTCCTGCTGTGCCGCGATCTGCTCTTCAAGGTTTCGCAACTCTTCAGCTTTTTGGGTCAGAACCCGAAACACGGCGCCGCGACCTGCGGTACCTGAGAGGTCTCCGGACTGCTCCAGTTCAGCAAGTTCTTCGAAACTCTGGCGGGCGCGTTCCACCTCGCGACCCAACGCTTGACCACTCAGAGCTATATCGTGAGCTTGCTCAAGAGCGGCTTGGTAGTCTCGGACAGTGTTTTCCAAGTGTTGTTCCACCGCTGCTGAGCCTGCGAGAGCGGCTGCGTTAAGCCAGCTAGACATAGCGATAATGGCGACGGAGCCAACAATTGTAGAGATTGTCAGACCGATGAAACCACTAGCCGTACGCATCGAGGGTAGCAGCCGAAGCATATAGCTCCAAAAGACGAAGATGCCCACAGAGACAGCGATTGAGTACGCAACGGCTGCGAAGAAAGAAACCGCACCATTGTCTTCGAGCAATGAGGACACGCCGAGATAGGTGTAGATACCAGATGCGACGGCAAGGACACCCAAGGCTGCGGGGGTAAACGTGTCCAACCACACAAGATGACCTTCTAGTTCTTTTGCGGTCCGAAGTCCCTTAGCTTCCTCAGCCGTCAAGCGATCCTTGTTCTCCGTCATTCTACAACATGCTCCACACTCATCACGCGATAGTTCGTCACTTAATCATTCATTAAGACTTTTCACCCTGGGTTGCATATCTGGGCGCTACGAAGCGATTGCTTGCGCGGAACTGCCATTCTTCTGTGAGTTCCCGCCAACTTGCGCCCGTAGTTCTAGTATTGGCAAAGAATACCAACTACCTGAAATTCAGGTTGTTATTCTGGGGAACTAAGTAAGTAGAGGTCAGCTGTCTCGCAGTCCTAGGCGTGAGATCGCTCAGCGAAGCAAATCAGTCACATCTCTCGGATTGAATATAAGGTATCCCTAGCAAATCAACCCCGGCGTGTGCTTGGGTCGATCCTGATCCGGTGTGACAATATTGATTGAACTAACTTTTGGGGGCCTGGTTCTGGAAATCTTGATAGTTTTGGGTTTGGTTTTGGCTGGTGCGGTTTATTTGACAGTTCGCAGCAACAGGCCTGGCGACACAACGACTCGTCCGAGCCAGTCAGGTGTGCATGAGAAACCAAGATTAACCGCAAACCAAGGACGGCGCACTTCGCAGCCACAGCGCTTTGATGCTGCCCATAAGTTACCCAAACCCGAAGTATCCATAATAACGGGTTCGGCGTACGTAGTAGATGGTGATACATTGGTAATAAAGAAAACCCAGATCCGTCTGTTCGGCGTGGATGCTCCTGAGATGGATCACCCCTACGGAAAGAAGGCAAAATGGGCACTCGTTTCGCTCTGCAAAGGTCAAAAAATTAGGGCCGAAATAACCGAGCAAGACACCCACGGACGCACTGTTGCAAAATGCTATCTTGAGGATGGCCGTGACCTATCCGCAGAAATGGTCAAACTTGGCCTTGCGATAGACTGGCCGAAGTTCTCTGGCGGGAAATACCGATCAATGGAATTGCCCAATGCTCGGAAAAAGCTCTGGCTCGCAAACGCGCGACAAAAAGGACATATGGCGTTGTGGGAGCAATATGATGCAAAGCAAGCCGCTCGGAAACTGACTAATTGAAGATTTCAGAAACCACCACCGCACCGGAGTATCGCAAATAAATTAAGCCGACAAAGCTGTGCCTTGGCCCGATGTAAATCATCAGTGGTTTCGCATTCGGTCGGTTATAGTGTTGTCATAATTGCACAGAACTTCACCTACTTCCGGTGAGTGCTCTGCGATATTCCAGACGGCAGCTGTCGTCTTAACTCCTTAATATTTCCCTTCAGCCCAAAATCTGAAGGGCAATCTGATGATCCACGACGGTGCGAAAAAATTCATTAAAACAATAACATAGGCTGAATCAGCGGCCGACTTCAAAAAAATTCGATATTATGATATCTTAACTGATGTTTTCGAGTAATTTCTTGAGTAATTTCGATGCTGTTTGAATTTTTTAGCTTTAAGATCCGAAAAATAATGCTGTTTTCTGTGATGACAGCAGCAATATTGTGTGCCGCAACATCCAGTCAGGCTGCATCTCCGTGCACGCAACTCGTTCAGCGGTCTGAAGACGAGAACATCATAAAATGGTCGCTAGGCCAGTTGGTCGAGATATTTAGGGCCGAAGAAGAACAGACGCTTCAGTCTGGCATCGGCGATACAAAATACTGGTTCACCAAAAGTCCAGGGCGGTTCGTAGGAATCAACTGTGGAGAGACTCCGTTTGAAACACAAGAAATATACCCAATCGGAATAGTGGTCAGGCCAATTGCCGTACTTAACTTACCTTCATATCAACGCGGCACCCCGATATTGGTATTGACAGAATATGGGCACCGTAAAGTTGTGCCGCTGGAAGACATCGCGCCCATATCTGAGAATACGACCTATGTTTTTCCGGATTCCTACGCGCGCTCATATATGTGTCGCAACGAGGAAACGTGTATCGGCAACCTTGAAGACACGTGCACCAAGGAAACTTGCAAGTATTCGGTTTCGCCGTTTTTCGGATATGCATCGGCAGCCAGTTCAGATGAGAAAGCGAAGAGCGCTATAGAAGCGTATCGCAATATTCGGCAGGACTCTCTAATTATGGCCAACATGCTTTGGGAGCCTGATGTCCTAAGTGCTTTGCAGGAAGAAGCCTGCGCCCCGTTCCCTGTTGTTCCCTGGCGTGAGGGCGGAATTGTTCATCAACGTAAGAAAGTATGGCTGAGTTTTTGTCAGAGCATCGAGAAAAGAGAGATTACTGGATTTAAAGTTGTTGATCGGGATTGGGCTGAAAGACGATTTGAAACTTCCCTCTGGGGCTCGTTTCACAGAAACTTCGGAAGCAAAGAGAGTCTATTTGAGGAAAGTATCCGTTCACTGCTCAATGTTAACTTGATAACCAGGAAACCCTGTGGCGTAGAAGTCAAAACCGAAAACTCGGCAACTTTAGGCGGTGGCCTTGGTGCCGAGATCGGCTTTGGTGATGCGCTAACGCTCGACCTAGGAGCGAACCGTAAGCTTGTCCAAACATACTTCTCGACCGTGCCAAACGACGTCTATCTGATGTATGCGACATATTTTGTAAGACCGATTCAGCTTGAAGGCGATCCTCCGCCAGCTAAAGATATTTGGGTATTTGATCTGATTTTTCGTGCAGAATGTGACGCTAGTGGAAACCCCAGCAAAGCGTCTTCGATAACGGTATTTTATGACAAGTTAGCTGGAGGTTACGAGACAATTGACGCGACCGCACACTTGGAGAAGCAATATTTCTTGGGAAATAGTGACGACTCTTTTGCCGCAAATAGGAGCATCGCGCAGATAGAAAGCGGCCGCTTCTGGCATGTAGCTGACCATATCGCCTACTACAAATGGCGGGACACGCTGCGAGTGTTTATGGTCGATGGTATGCCAGAAGTTCAGGAATTGTTGGAGCGTTATCCCGTTGACCAAAGGCCGATTGTCAGGGATTTTTTTGTTCATTTAATGATGTCTGCGGCTTTCCAGTACAAGGAGCCGCCACGCTTCAAGAGGCTTAAATAGATGCATAGATTCCTTCTTCTTGTTTCAGTCTTGGTCCTAGCTTCGCCCGCCAGCTCGAATAGCACCAAATCGGGCTGTGACCTGGCCTCCGGAAACTGTTGCTGTTTGATGTCCAATGGCTTGAGCTGTTGTGGCCCGGCCAGTAATTGTCCGTCGACTACAATCTCGGGGTGCCCCTGCGCAGCTCCGGTCGAAAGTGGATAGCTATTGTCAACGTCATTGGTTCTTTCGACGACCATAGAGGTTACACTCCTGCTTGGCCCGCACTGGATAGTGATTTCGTTAATCCAAATTCTGCTGCACTGGTTTGCACCCAGACTATATCTTGCCCGCTCTAAGCTGGTCCAAATGGTCAGCCCACCACTGAGACAACCGAGTTCTCTCATCCCAGTACTGTCCGCGAGCGTAAGCTCGGCGAATCTCGTTACCTTCAACGTGTGCAAGTGCTCTCTCAATAGCGTCGGAGTGCCAGCGCCCCGTCTCATTGGCTAGCGTAGAGAATATCGCACGAAAACCGTGTGCTGACATCTCTTCCTTGCCATAACCCATTCTGCGAAGTGCAGCGTTAAGAGTGTTGTCGCTCATACATCGTTTGGATGACCGAATAGACGGAAAAAGGTAAGTTCCCCAACCAGTCAAATTCTTTAATTCTGCAAGTTTGGATTGCGCCTGGTTCGAAAGTGGTACTGCGTGAGGGCGGCGCATTTTTGCGCGATGAGGCGGGACTATCCAAACAGGGCCGCTTTCATCAATTCCAGACCACTCAGCCATGCGAAGCTCCCCAGGTCTTAGAGCAGTTAGTGCCAAAAGTTGGAGCGCAATCCTGGTAGTTGGCTGACCTTCAAATCCGTCGATGGCGTTTAAAAGAGCCCCTACGCCTTCCGGGTCAAGGATTGCTGCACGGTGATTTGGTTTGGGTCGCACGAGGGCGTCTTTCAGGCCAAAAGTGGGATCATTGTCAATGAGGCCCTGCGAAATCGCATATCTAAAAACTGCTCCAGCAGCCGAACGCATACGCAATGCTGTTTCGTAAGTTCCTTTAGCCTCGGCTTTCTTTAGCGGCACCAGAACATCACGGGCAGTTATTTGCGCTATGGGCATTGATCCAATTTCTGCGCACAGCATACCGTGAAGCCAACTTGTTTTAGCAAGGGTTGCCTGCGCTCTTCCTTCTTTATGCTTTTTCTCTAAAAGATCTGTCGCTAACCGTGCAAAAGTAGCATGATGATCCGCTTCCTGCTCGGCCCTCTTCCTTTTAGCAACCGCCGATGGGTCTTGGTTGTCCGCTAACAATGATCGCGCTTCATCGCGCTTAGATCTGGCCTGCTTCAAAGAGACATTCGGGTATTTGCCCAAAGCTAATAGTTTCTCTTTCCCCAGCCAGCGATACTTGAAGCGCCAGAGCTTGGATCCATTCGGCTTGGTAAGCATGAAAAGCCCGTCAAAGTCGGCGGTTTTAAATGGTTTATCCTTCGGCTTAAGCGCTCGAATCTTTGCATCACTTAGAACCGCCATGGGGGTACCTCTTCTGCTTGGTCGAAACGGTACCCCAGATTGATACCCCTTTTGGGGGTAGCTTCAGCTAGACCACCTAGGACACTGCCGGATATATACTTCGACAATTCCCATAAAAAACAAGCTAGTTCCAAAGGTTTCTGGAAACAACAGGAAGACTTTGTGGTGCCCGGGGGCGGAATCGAACCACCGACACGAGGATTTTCAATCCGGCGCTAATTCAAGCAAACCAAACACTTACAAAACCGGGGCGCGTCAAACCCCCGACGAAACATCAAAGACTTACCTCGAAAGTGTCAAACCGGCTGAGGCCGAACTGACAAACGAAAACCCCGGCACGACGGCAATCGCAACCGGGGTTAAAGACGTTATGGAAGGCGTCTGTTCTTACGGTAAGGATATCGCGGCTTTGCCCATTTTGGCAATGCATTGGGGGGTGCTGCTGTGAATATTTCGACGCAAATCCCCGACAACATTAAACGTGTTTGCCGCTCCATCGGATATGCCGCTTGGCTGGATGGCACTGACGAGTGGTTCGGCCTTCCGGTGATCCTGCGAGCACGTCTGGATGCGCGGCAGCGCGTGGCCCTGGCATTTATGGCTCTCAAGGCTCTGGACCGTGATGACGCAGTAAATGCAGCTGAGGCGGCGCTAAGCACTGGTGCGGGACACCCCCCTGCCCCGTTCATTAGCTTCATGGATGAGGCCGCGTTCTGGGCGGATTATGCCGACCCGGAAGAACTGGACGCTTATTGCCTTGCCAGCTTCAAGCGCATGAAACCCGCGCGGCAGGCAGCATTCCTTGAGCATGTACAAAGGAGGCAAGCGGCGTGATGCGTGATTTTGCTGAGATGGCGGTGCAACTGGATGCGCACCGAGCCGAGTTTCCCAAAGAACGGTCGGACCGTTTGCCTACAGAGTTTGTCTGGCGCGACCCTTCCGCTATTCCGCCCCGTCCTTGGCTCTACGGGCAACACCTGATCCGCAAACAGGTATCGGTGACGGTCGCACCCGGCGGCGTCGGGAAATCGTCTTTGACGATCTGCGAAGGGCTGGCAATGGCATCTGGCCGCGACCTACTGGGCGATTGGACCGCATCAGGCCTAAAAGTCTGGATATACAACCTTGAAGATCCCCGCGACGAGATGAACCGGCGCATCATCGCGGCCATGCAACATCACAACGTCGCCCCCGAGGAAATCTCAGGGCGTCTCTTTGTGGACACGGGCCGGGAACGCGAACTCAGCACCGCCATTCAAACTCGTGAAGGCGTCCAGATCGTCAAGCCGGAAATGGAAGCCTTAGCCCAAGAGATCGAAGCGTGCGAAATCGATGTTCTAATTATCGACCCATTCGTGTCGTCGCATCAGGTGGGCGAGAACGACAACGGCGCAATCGACCTTGTGGCAAAGGAATGGGCGCGGCTGGCAGATCGTTGCAATTGTGCAATTGAACTTGTGCACCACACTCGCAAGACAAACGGCGAGGAAGCAACTACTGAAAGCGGGCGCGGTGCAACGGCGCTCTTGGCAGCAGCAAGATCCGGTCGTGTGCTCAACAAGATGAGCAACGACATGAAGGCCGAGGCGGGTGTTCAAAACGATCCGTCCACCTACTTTGCCGTGACCCGTGACAAAGCGAACCTCGCCCCTGTTGGGGATCGTGTTTGGCGGCGCATGGCATCTGTGCAGCTATCCAATGGGGATAGCGTAGGCGTTGCTGAGGTCTGGAAATGGCCGGACACTTTCGATGGGGTATCGGTCGCTGACCTGCTGGCAGTGCAACATGCTCTGGATGGTCAGGGGCGGCGCTACTCGGATCAGGCTGGCGGCGAGTGGGCTGGTGTGACCGTAGCTGAAGTGCTGGGCTTCGACGCCCAAGCCGACCGCAAGCGCATCAAGAAGATAATCGATACTTGGCTGAAATCCGGGGCGTTGGTCAAAGGGCAGAAAACAGGTGCTCAACGCAAGCCTGTCCCCACTGTGGAGGTAGGCGAATGGGCAACGGTGTGATGTGCGCCACCACCCAAAAATCAGGGGTAGCGCAAGGTGACGCTAACACCCCTAAAAACAGTTGCGCTACCACCACCACCCCTAAAAGGGGGGTGGGTGGTGGTGGCGCTGCGCCACCTGTCCGATCGCGGGGTGGTACAAAACAAAGTTGCAAGCGCGACGGTGAGATGCATGGCAGGGACCTTGCGAAGACCAAGGACGAGCAATTTCGCGCATCATGGGGTTTGCAGACTATGTTAATAAATGTTGGTGTTTATTGATGGGGAGACCGACAAAGCTGGAAGTCAAAATACGTTCGCTCTTTCAAAGCGATCCGATTGATTGGTGTGAAATTTGGTCACGTTGGCGGCCGTGCCCAGCAGAGGCGCACAAGCACCCAAACTATCGGAGGGATTGCTCACAGTGCCACGGCGTAAATTGCAAACGGATGGCTGAGCTGGGCTTGAATGATGCCAGGGAACCCTTGCCTAGGACAGAGCGCCCAACATGCGGCGCAAAGACCCGAGCCGGTGGCCAATGCCAGGCCCGGGTAGTACCTGGAAAACGGCGTTGCAGGTTGCATGGCGGCCTCAGCACCGGCCCAAAGGGGAAGCGAAAAGCTAAAGCCAAAGTTGAAACAGAGGATGACTAAAGGGAGGCGGTGCAATACCTCCGCTGCACTGCCGATGGAGCACGCAATCCGTACCCATCAGATTCCACAACATCGCTTACAATGGCCACAGGGAGAAATTTCCCCCTTATGATCCGATTGGATCATGCTGTGCACAAGATACCCCCAATAGCCGAAATTCAGGGCGAAACTTCCAGAATCCGGCGGTGAACAGCCGCTTCTCCATCAAGTGCAAACGCTGGCGGAACATGAGCCTATGACCGCTACGCTATGCCATCAGCATTGCCCCACTCGTCATTTACTGGCTACTGGTAGTGGTTGGCCGACTATGTCGTCAACCGAAGACCACCCTCGTAGACAGAACCCACGGCGGCCCTTAGCGGGTTTCCGGGGGATCACTTTGCTTTCTTTTTTCGCAAAGCGGGCGTTGGTTGAAGGCCGGCTAAATGACTGTTCTGCGGACAACGCTGCCATCCGCATTTTTTTCCAAAGGACCGCAGACAGCCCAATGCGGACATTCAAAGCTAGACTTTGCAGTTTTGAGATAGGGGTAAACCGCTGTTTGTCACTTTTTACTCGATGCCCTTTTCTAAGCTTAAACTCGACGATCCTACAGTTCAGAATACTCGCAGGTTCTTTGAAGCTCTCATTAATTCAGCCCAACAGGCTTAGTTGAGCGAACCAAGATTTTTACTATTCTTACTGAAAATAAGCGCTCATTCTGCGGAGTATTCTGTTGTGTTTTCCAATTTCGATATCGCGCTGATACTGACGATTGCTCAAGCGGTTATTGCATGCGCAGTAACCATACACGCTGTTTTGAACAAAAGAGATAGCCGAAGTGCAATCGGGTGGACCGCACTTGCGTGGCTTGCACCTTTTGTCGGCCCACTCGCTTACCTCGTTCTTGGGGTCAATCGAATAAACCGGGCGGGGACTCGCCTTGGGCTATCAGATGCTATGCGCGACAACCCTCAGTTCGAAATTTCTGATGTAGAAATTGAGCAAGCGCAGAAGGCACTGAAGCATTTCCCAAATTTCTCAGGCTTGGTGCGCGCCGGCGAGGCAGTGACCGACAAACCGTTACTTCCGGGGAACAAGGTTAAATGTCTTGTGGATGGCGACGAAGCATATCCGGCAATGATTGAAGCAATCGACAAAGCTGAAAAAACAGTTGGGTTGCTCAGCTATATCTTCGATAGCGACAGCGCTGGAGAGCAGTTTCTCAAAGCCCTTATCCGAGCCAAAGAACGCGGTGTTGAAGTCCGCGTTCTGATCGATGGTGTCGGCGCCAAATACAGCAAAGAGAACATGGTAACGCTTCTGTCAAACGCCGGGGTCAATGCCGCGAGTTTTCTGCCAACAGGCGGATGGCGATCAAAGAGGTTTTCCAACTTGAGAAATCACCGGAAGATTCTCGTCGTTGACGGTCAGATCGGGTTTACGGGAGGAACGAACATACGCGAGGCTCATTGCATAAGACTGAACCCCGTTGTAGCTACCCAATGTCTGCACTTCCAGTTTGAGGGGCCAGTCGTCGGCCACATGAAAGAAGTGTTTTTCACCGATTGGAAATTTTCGACCGGAGAACAACTTAGTGGTAATGGGTGGTTTCCTCATCTCGACCGAGAAGGGTCTGTATGGGCAAGAGGGGTCGCACATGGACCGGATGAAGACTTTGAAGCTCTTGCCAAACTGATTTTTGCTGCACTATCGAGTGCGCGAGACCGCATTCGAATTGTGAGCCCATACTTTTTACCCGACGCGCGCTTGGTAGAAGCCCTAGCAGTCGCTGCGTTGAGAGGGGTTCGTGTTGAGATATTTCTACCCTCAGATAACAACGTTAAGATTGTGGAATGGGCAGCAATGGCTCAGCTTGGCTTGATGGTCGAACATGGATGCCGCGTTTTTGTGACCAAGCCACCATTTGATCACACTAAACTTACTCTAGTCGACGACACATGGGCGCTTGTCGGAAGTACCAATTGGGATCCACGCAGCCTTCGACTAAATTTCGAATTCAATGTAGAGTGCTACAGCCAGTATCTATCTGAACAGTTGCATTCAATTGTGAACAAAAAGGCGGAGGGCGCTCGGGAAATAACGCTCGAAGATCTCGCAGGCAGGCCATTTCCAGCAAAAGTTCGAGACGGGGTCGCCCGACTAGCATCCCCCTATCTATGAAAGCACTGATTTGCAAAAGCAGCCTGTCTTTCTCATCATCTATCAACTTGCCACTGGTTTTTTGAGAAAAGAAGTTTCGTCGAAATCTCAACCTAAACTGCAAAAATAATGGGGTGTCGGCAAACCGTGTTGTCCCGCTATGCGGACAAAGCTGACTATCGTCACTTAGGGGTTGGCTAGCACAAATAAGGTTTCAATTGCCTGAACGCCCCTGCATTTCTAACTTTTAAAGCAGTTGCTCCAACGTACGAGAGCTTTATGCTGAAACCATGGCCAAACGTACCCTGCTAATTCTTAATAGGAAGTCCGCAGCAAGACCCGATCTGCGTGCTGCTGTTCGCCCATTGGAAAAAGAGCTTGGCATTAGGGTAAGTATTCCTTGGTCAGGAAAAGACTTGAAGAAGACGCTCCGAGAAGCCGTGGGCGATGGGGTAACCCGGATAATCGCTGGCGGTGGTGACGGCACTTTGAACTCGGTCGTGAGTGCTGTTTTGAAGTTGAAGACAAAGTCGCCTGTCTCGCTAGGTCTTGTTCCCTTGGGAACGGCGAATGATTTCGCCCGGTCTTATGGTGATAAGGGCTTGGACTTGGCTACATCTGTTCGAGTTGCTGCATCGGGAGACACGCGGCCTATCGATGTCGGATACATAAACGGCAGACCGTTTGTGAATGTTGCCAGCGGCGGTTTTGGAGCAATGATCACTGCAACGACACCCAAGGAAATGAAGAAACGACTGGGGGGACTCGCGTACACACTGTTTGGGCTTGCTCGTTTATCTGATGCAAAATCTGTTCCCGCAAAAATCTCAATTGATGATGAAGACCCGTACAACGTTTCCATTTCCGCTATCGCGATTGCGAACAGCCGCTATGCAGGTGGCGGTTTTGACGTAGCGCCTGAAGCGGAAGTGTCCGACGGGTTGCTCGATTTAAGCGTGCTTTCCGCTGAGAGTTTAATGCCAGAAAACCTACCCTTTGGCAGACTGCCGGATATTTCGGATCCCAAGGATGGTGTTGTACAGCGCTCTCGTCTGAGATCTATGGTTTTGGAAACCTCACAGCCGTTTCATATGAATTTGGACGGCGAGCCGATGATCGATCAACGCTTTGAGGTTTCAATTAAACCAAAAGCGCTGAACTTCGTTTTCCCAAGCGGTAAGTAGTGCGGGTTTCTCCTTAAACTCAGACTTCGCACGGTGTTTCGAACGTTACATGCGGGGCTGACACATACCTCCGCCGTCCGGATTGACCTGGTAGCCTCTACGTCGAGGATCACGCCGTGCTCCGTGTCGATCAGATAGTTGTCCGAGTAGGCGAAGAACGCAGGGCCTTTCCGTGCCCCGGTCCACTGACTGGCCGGATCGGCAAAGGACGTAAACTTCGGATCAACCTCGCTCGCCGCCCCGAAGGCGGCATCGTCAAGCACCTCCAGATACTCGCGCACAGCACGGGGCGCCTCCTGAACATCGATCCGCTCTGGGTCCCAGTCCGCCTTAGCCGCTGCGTACTGCTTGTTGGCATCCGCCCGGATCAGGCTGGCGTCGGAGGCGAAGGTCTGACCGCCAACCAGGCCCTCGGCAATACAGCGGGCGACAACGCTCTCGAACAGGTGCCGGAAAAGGTTGCTGTCCCGGAACCTGCCGTGGCGGTTCTTCGAGAAGGTCGAATGGTCGGGCACCGGATCGCTCAGGTCCAGGCGACAGAACCAGCGATACGCAAGGTTCAGGTGCACCTCTTCACACAGCCGCCGCTCCGACCGGATGCCAAAGGCGTAGCCCACAATCAGCATTCGCATCATCAGCTCGGGATCGACAGAAGGCCTGCCCGTCGAACTGTAGAACGGCGCAAGATGTCGGCGCATATCACCGAGATCGACGAACCGGTCCATGGCTCGCAGCAGATGATCCGGCGGCACGTGATCCTCGATCGAGAACTCGTAGAACAGCGCGCTCTGCGCTACTTGCCTCGGACCCATCATCGCCAGCTCTCCCTCGCCTCGGGAGAAGTGAATCAGCGGTGAAAGCCCAGTTCAAGCAGAGTTTTTCAACACAATCGGCTCAAAGCGGACGCTCGGTAAATTTGACTGATCGTCTGCTCTGCGGACTTTGCAGCCATTCCCTTTTGATCCGCATCAAGGACGTGGAACGGCGACCAGCTCAATATCTCTCCAACCTATCAGAGAGGAGAACATGGAAATGGTTGAGAAATCTCACACCAGCGGCTTCTGGCCTTCGCTTTATGAACCCCTTCGGCAGGTGGGGACGCGAGTATCCGAATGGTTGGCCCCTGCATCGGAGGCGTCAGGTTCGGATAACACTTACCGTATCAGCGTCGAACTGCCAGGGGTGGCTGAAGAAGACATCGACTTGAGTGTTCATGAAGGTGTTGTAACGCTGAAGGGCGAAAAGCAAACCAAGCGCGAAGAGAAAGGTGAGACATGGTTCTTCTCCGAGAGGCAGTATGGCTCTTTCAGCCGGTCTTTTCGGCTGCCGCCGGACGCGGATGCCGACAGTGTCGATGCACTCCTGAAGGATGGAGTGCTGACCATCAATATTCCTAAGGTCACACTGGCAAAGTCGGAAGATACCAAGGTGCAGATCCGCAGATCCTAGGGCCAGCCGAATGATCTCGGGGCTGGTTTTGTAGTACTTTAATGGCGATCTTTTATTCATAAGCTGAGGCTACGAAAGCCCCCTGCTCCGCCTCTAGCCAAGTTCTTCTGACAATTTCAGGCCAACGTTTTCAAAATCTTCAACCGCGTTTCTTCTATCGTACAAGAGGTCTTGATATGGTTCCAATCAATCGGACCCAAGTGCTTTTGCAACTGCCTTTCAAGCACTCTCGGAGTCGCATCAGAAGCTGATTGAGGCCGTGTTTGAACGCGTCGTTTGAGTTCTCCCGGCGCCGCGGTTAACCAGATGCCGTCGAAGCGAACACAAGCTTCCCGCGCGACCTGTTCGGCTTCCTCCCTTCGGCCTGGGCGATCGTAAACGGCGTCGACCACCACCGCGCTCCCACCGCTCAAAAGTGAGCCGGCTCTCTGCGCCATTGAACCATAAACTCTATCCGAAACCTCAGGCTCATAGGCATGATCCGGTAACTTGGTGTGTGGATCGCACCCGAACATTGCTTTGCGGGTCTTGTCACTTTCTATCACTCTTGCGCCCGGTGCAGATCCGATGGCAGGAGCAATTGCAATCGACATAGTCGACTTGCCGCTACCACTAAACCCGCCGATCGCGACCAAGCGCGGCTTTGAGGCACAAAAGAGAGACATTGCCAGCTCGTAGTAACTGCGGGCTTCTTGCCGCTTGGCGTTTGCGTCTTCGATGTGTGGGTCTTCGGATTGGGTCGCAAGGACATGCGCTCGGACCGCTGCTCGAAGAGCAATAAAAAACGGCAAACAAGGGTAACCGTCTTCTTCCTCTGTAATATCTAGATAGTGATTTACGACGAGGTTCGCGAACTGTCGTAAATCCCTGTGCCAAAGGTCCATAGCTAGGAAGGCGAGATCGTAAAGAACGTCAACAGTCGCCAGTTGGTCATTGAAATCGATACAGTCGAAGAGTCTCGGGCGACCGCCGAAGAGGCAAATGTTTCGAAGATGAAGGTCGCCATGGCACAGTCTAACGCAACCACGCGCGGCGCGTTTGTCGAGGATAGGTGCCCTCTGCTTCAAGTCCGCGTGAAAAGCCCCGTCAATTAGGTCAACTTCAGCCTTGGAAAACACCGAACTTTGCTGAAACCCCGCATGATTAATTTCCAGGACGGCTTCGATATTTTCACGCCCATTGGCTTGGACTTTTTTTGCCAACTGATGAGCTTTGGCGATCGTCTTGGCCAGGACACTCATTACGTTGGAGGTCAACTCTCCCCGCACAGCCATTTTGTCCAGAATTGCATCTTGATCGAAGCGTACCATCTCAACAACTGCGTCAACAAACTCGCCCTGCCCGTCCAAATTCAACACTGAACCGCTTCGAGTAATGTGCCGTACGCCGAGATAGATTTCAGGCGAAGTGATTTTGTTAAGTTGCAACTCCTTTGCGCATGCCTCTGACCGAATTTCAGAAGTTGAGAAGTCTGCATAAGGCAAATAGACCGCCTTCTTGAGCTTGTATGCTCGATCTCCGGCGAGAAATACGATTGATATATGTGTTTCGATAACGTCGATTTTCTCATTGATGCCGTACGTGGCTGGGTCCGAAAGGAAAGCCACCACTTCGCTTTGGTCTTCAACAATCATCTTTGCCTCCGGCGACCTAGAAAAGTCTTTTTCGGCTAGGTGTTCACGGCACGTACCTAAGCGGCTTGGGAGATTGAATGCTCTCCAGGTACTCGGTCAACGCGATGAGTTTGGCAGGAACTTCTGCAACCAAGCCATTTCCCGTATCAAATTCGACCGTGGAGCCTTCGCTTAGCTCGGCGATAACGGGCATGTCCTCACGTGGGGTCGTTGTTTTTAGATAGCCATCCAAGATTGACATCACTTCTAGCATAGGCCAAAAACCGCTTCTTCGGTCGGCAATCTTGGTCAAATCCGGAGGTTGTGTTTTCACGGCCGTCGCCGCAGGCCCATTTCCCTGTGCATCAACCCCATGGCATTTGGCGCAGTGTGCGATGAATAGATCTTCGCCTTGTGTCGGAACTGTTTCCGCCAAACTCTGAAACGAATAAAACACGGAGCCAACCAGGATTACTGCCGTAAGTTTTTTCATAGTCTCAAGCCCACTAAAATTGAGTCTTTTGCCCTTTAAGATTTGAAACAAGGCGGTGTCCTTATGGGTACCAACTCCGCTTTTTTCACCGACTTCGAAAACGGCTATTGGAGCGGGCAGCAAAAAGCGAAAAACAGCTTCGCTACTTAACATTCCAATCTTAGCATTCGAGTCCCGTCCGACTCCTTGATGTGGGTCAGATGAAGATGGACAAGATTCGTTTGAAAGTTCACACCGTTTTCTTATTTGCCACCCGATTTTAGACAAAAAGAACCTGCATTGCGCGCGCCAAAGGTGGTTAGGCGCAACAAGAAATTTGTACTCAGCGGTAAAGATCTGAGAGTGCTTTCTCATACCTTGCTAGAACTCTAGCTCGCTTAGGCTTTAGTGTCGGCGTGATTAGACCGTTTTCTAGACCCCAGGGTTCAGTCTCGATGACAATGTCGCGGATGCGGGCAAAGGGCGGGGTATCTTCCAATCTATTTGTTAGATATTCAACCAAATTCCGTCGAACTTCTTCGGACATTGGGTTAGCTAAGGAAACATCCGTCTTTTCGCACCAAGCTTGGAATTTCGGTGCATTTACAACGACAACCGCCGAGCACCATGGCTTGCTATCACCCAACACACAGACCTGTTCGATCAGAGGATCGGCAGCCAGAGCTGCTTCTATAGGCGTTGGATTGACGTTTTCCCCGGTCGATAGCACGAGGATGTCCTTTATTCTTCCCCTTATATAAACACGCTCATCGATTATCTCGGCCGCATCGCCTGTACGAAGCCAATGATCTTGATCGAAGGCATCGTTTGTCGCGTCTGGGTTATTCCAGTAGCCGATCATAGCGCTCGGTGAGTGGATCAACAGTTCTTGCCGATCACCTATTTTTAGTTCGCTGCCCGGAAGCGTGAAGCCGACGCTGTCACAGCGACGATCATCAATTGTCGACCCGGTTACTGCAGGTCCAGCCTCTGTGAGTCCGTACCCCTGAAGCAGCGGGATTTCCATTGCTGCGAAAAACCGAGACGTATCTGCGGACAAAGGCGCACCACCGCAAACCAGCATTCTAATATGCCCCCCAAAAGCTTCGTGCACACGCCTGCTGACACGTCTACCGATCAGGGTCCAATAAAGGTTAGCCACAATAGAAGGAGGCGGCAGTTTTTTTTCAACGACTTGCCGACGGCGCCAGCCGATTGCCTCTGTCCAAGCTAACAGCCTGCTGGCTATTACCGAACCTTCTGCTTCCGAAATCACTTTGTCATGGACTCTCTCGAAGAGTCTCGGCACCGCAAGCATGACGGTCGGATGCAGAGCCCGCATGTCTTCAGCCAAGTCTTGAATGGAGCGCGCGAAAGCCACCGGGCTGTTCGCAAGCATGGGACAGATATAGCCCAAGGTTCTCTCGAATGCGTGGGCCAAAGGAAGGACGGATAGGAATAAGTCCTTTTCGGAAATTGGATTGATTTCGCCCACAGTCGCCGCGTTCCAGAGGAGCGCTTTGTAAGTTAGCATCACACCCTTAGGAGGCCCCGTAGTGCCGGAGGTGTAAATAAGTGTCGCCAAATCATCTGGCGAACCAAATTCACCTCGATCTTCTTTGTAACTTCCGATCTCTATGTCGGGGCAAACCATCGCTCGACCTTTATTCGGCCCTTCCCCACTGACCAGCCAAACTTGTTTCAATACGGTCAAGGACTTACGTTCAGACCCCAAATCTTCCCATCTATCGATACTGTCGGTCACACATAAAACTGCACCGCTGTCGCGCAGAACGTGACAAATATTGGCAACACTATCCCGCGTGTAGACCGGAACAGCTACCAACCCCTCGCTCATGGCCGCCAGATCAGTGACTATCCAATCGACACAGTTCGGTAGGAAAATCCCGATCCGATCCCCGGCGCGCAAATCAGCTTGCGCGAAGGCTGCACGGCGTTTGACAACCCGTTCATTCACCATGCGCCAAGTCAGTGTCTGCCAGGCACCGTTCACGAATTGAATATAGGCGGGGCTATCGGGCGTATCGTTGACCCTTGCTTCGAATGCTTCGGGAATCGTCTGGCACAGCGCTACATCCACCCCGCTGGTTGGCGAATTCTCAAACATGTTCCATCTTCTGAGATCGCGTTCAAAACCTCCATGATTCAAATCAATTTCAATCAACGTTGGGCGGGTTAACCTGTCGGAGTGCGTCTTGAGTTGCTCGACAATTCGAGGCTTGGAAAGAAAGGTTCGACTGATGGCAGGAACTGCTTCTTCACCAGCCGCACGAATAAAGTCTTTGACGAAACTCGTGCAAAACTCAGGGCTGTACCCAAACAACCCTATCGTAAACAGCGCGACGACGGAGCCTGTGATATGGGTCGACGGTCGAGATCATCTGCTGTTTTGCTCCAACAACCTTCTTGGCCTTTCGAACCACCCAGATGTCAAAGCAACTGCCCAGAAAGCGCTGGAGCGCTATGGGCTGGGTTCCGGTGGATCACGACAGATGGCAGCGAACATCGATGTTCATAGAGCGCTTGAGCAGCGTATAGCCGAATTCGTTGGCCAAGCAGACGCTATTTGTTTTGCGGCAGGGTACATGGCTAACGTCGGGGTGATCCCAGCGCTTATGAAAGTAGACTTTCTCCAGTCTTTGGCCGAGACCCATCTTGGCCATCCCGGCCAAGACAAGCTTGGAGAAAATGACGCCGTTGGTTGGGAGGTATTTAGTGAAGAACTGAACCACGCAAGCGTCGTAGACGGTGTCCGCCTCGCAAAGGCGAAGATCAGCAGGTTCCCACACAAGAATATGAAACACCTCGCTGAGGCAATTGGCGAGTCGAAAATGCCATCCAAATTTATCGTAAGCGACGGTGTGTTTAGCATGGATGGAGACATAGCACCAATCCCGGCGATGGCTGATTTGGCTCGCGAGCATAACGCCATGCTGATGATCGATGACGCACACGGGGTCGGCATGCTCGGGGCTAATGGTCGGGGTAGCCTAGAACACCACGGGGTCGCTTCAACCGACGTGGACTTGCAAATGGGTACATTTACAAAGGCTTTTGGAGGCGTTGGTGGATATGTTTCCGGGGATCAGGAAGTAATCGACTTTTTGCGTATTTCTGCACGGACATACATCTTCTCCGCACCATTACCGCCAGCCATCGCAGCCGGGGTAACCGAAGCTATCGACATTGCTGAACGCGAGCCCTGGAGACGCGAAAAAGCGCTTGAGAATGCATTTTACTTCAGACGTGAAGTGGAATCCCGTGGGTATGAAACTCTTGGCAGCGAAGCACACATTGTCCCAACCTTGATTGGCGACGAACTAAAAGCGGCCGAGGTTACCCGCCTGCTTAGACATCGCGGTATCGTCGCACCACATGCTCGTTACCCCGCTGTTGCGCTCGGCCAGGCTCGCATCAGGTTTGTAATGACTTGTCAACACGAACGCGAGCAGATTGACTTCCTGCTGAGTTGTCTTGCCGAAATGCGTGAGACCCTGAACCTTTAGGAGCGCGTGACGTTGGAACCGCTAGACAACAGAACGGCGCTCATTACAGGAGCATCTTCGGGGATTGGGCGGGCATTTGCGGAAGAATACGCATCCGAAGGCGTCAATTTACTCATCGTCGCACGTCGGAATGATCCCTTACAAATGTTGGCGTCACAACTGCGATCAAAATACGGAATAGACGTCCAAGTTTGGGTTGGAGACCTTGCTATCCCTGGGACGCCTCAAAGTTTGTTCGATTATCTGACTGAGCAAAACATCCAAGTGGACATCCTCGTGAATAATGCCGGGTTTGGGGTTCCTGGAAATCTGTGTGAGGTGGAATGGGACAGGCATCGAGAAACCATCGAAGTCATGGGCGCGGCCCCAGTCCAACTATGCTACTTTATTGCTCCCGCAATGCAGGAAAAAAGGTCAGGGCGGATCATAAACGTATCCTCGCTGGCGGCATTTGTTCCACCTCACGCAGGGGGAACACTGTACTACCCTTTGAAATCGTACCTTGCTCAGTTCTCAATCGCATTGCGGGCGGAAATGAAACCAAGCGGCGTGCACGTTACCGCGTTGTGCCCCGGCTTTACACGCACAGGGTTTCAGGCCGCAGCAGGTGGAACCGTAGAATCTGTCCCGATCCCAAAGTGGATGTGGAGCGAGCCGAATGATGTTGCGGCTACCGCGATACGCGCCGTAGAAAAAAACCAACCAATCTGTATCCCGGGTTTGTTCAATAAGGCTGTGGCATTGTTCTTCAAGATCATACCCGGTTCGCTGGGACGCAAGATAGTTGGCGAGTGACCGATCAGAAGACGTCACCAGCACTCACCATTACAGGACCGTTTCGCAACTTCGCGATCATATCGTCGCCCATTCCGACGACGTCGATCCTCAATTTAGCTGAGCCTGACGTGGCATGAGATAAGAGACCCATTTTTCCACATTCTCGAATGCGACGCAAAACGCTGCTTCGTTCATCAAGCATTATCAGGCCAATCTTGGCTTGGTAATGATGCAAGCAGGCTTCCAATAGCTTAAAGAATACTGCTTCCTGTCCCTCTTTCACGACCAGATTTCCAAATCTGACGACCCTAAGATCCTGCAAACAGAAAACGCCATTTAGCCCAGGCAAATATGGGAGAACCCTAAGAAAAAATGCCCCCTGGATTCCGGGCATCGAGACGATCGACCACCTCAACAGTTCTGCCTGAGCAAGCGCTATTATCGCGTCTCCTTCTCTTACAGCAAAACACTCATCCGATTTGAATGAAGAGCGGAAGTCGGTCAATTCGTGGTCTTGATAAGCCTGCTCCAACTCGGCCAAAACCTGTTCCGCTTCCTCGGGATGGACCATGCCCACTTTTGGATCCTTGCGCGGAAAAAACCGCGAAAAAAGAGCCAGAGGTATGTTGGCCTCAACCGTATGACCAATCTGATCCGATAGGTGGAGCGAGTATTCAGTCGTTTCTTCGACATAGGCAAATCCAAACCCCGGTGACCCGACGGTCGAGGTGCAATAATTCCGAACATGCTCAATCAGCTGCCCTGCAAGTCCCTCATGCTGTCTATCAGGCCTAGTCGAGGCCATTACAAAGTGGAAACCATGGCACCTTTTCCCCGCCAACAATTTCACACACTTATCCAGAACGAAAACACAAAGCTCTTGCCCGGCGTCAGACAAAACGAAAAAACTTGGGTCACGCAACCGAGCCAACTTATTAGGGACATCAATAATGCGGTATTTCGTGGATCGGCTCCCCCAGACTGTATGTCCGAGCAATTCAACGGTTGCCGCCGAAGGTTCATCCGATCGCGTGATCAGTCTGAGTAAGCTGGGGTCTTGCCAAATCACCTCAACCGTCATGAGTTTGACCTTCGTTTGACTGGCTCAAAATCGCCTTGCACATGTCATCGAACAAACTGGCATCTATCACGATCCTGGGAACCTTATACTGACCGCCCAAGCCACGACGAGATTTCATCCATCTGAGGAACCCTCCCGCGGAAACGAAACTCACTTCTGGTGTTGAAAGAGCGAGACCTCTTGCACGTAACTCGGAATAATCTTCATTTTGGCTGCACAAGACTTTGTCAACTGTTGCAGCGAACGTTTCCGCAGCATTCGGATGAGGTTCTCCCTCTACTTCGACGAGATAGAGATGGCGATTGCGCTGATCTTCGCAAACTGCACCCACGCTAAAGTCGACAACGGAGAGCCCTGTGTTCGATGCGGCCACAGCTACTGCCTCAGCGATTTCCGCTTCAATCAGATGTTCACCGAAGACGGACAGCCCGTTTTCCACTCGCCCGACCACCAACAAGCGCGGTGGCGAGAGATCCAAGAAGCGCACAATATCCCCTACAATATACGACCACAGTCCGGCGGCTGTTGAAATTGCCAAGGCGTAATCAACTCCGGTTTCAATGTTTCCAACCCAGTACCGTTCGGGATTTTTGGAATGGAGCTGTTCCGCCGGAATAAACTCAAAAAACACATGACCATTCAGGTGCAGGCGCATACCCTCCCCGTCGCCTCGGTCGGCGTAGGCAAATACGCCCTCGCTGGCGGAGTACATCTCTCGTGTTTCTGCGTGGCCTCCCTGCATCAGCGCCACAAACCGCTGCCGGTACGGAGCGAAATTTACGCCACCGTGAACGATAAGCTCTAGGTTTGGATACCAATCGACTAGTTTTACTCCCGAAGTGTCCCGATCTTTTGCGAGTTCGTCCAAAAAGATAAGCAACCAGTTTGGTGAACCACCCAAAAAACGCACATCTCTCTGCAAAGATAGGGGTGCCAGACGGCGGATCTTTTCCTCCCAATCTGCGATCCCGGCAATTTCGGGGGTTGGCAACACTCGCCCCTCAAACCAGTTTGGCATTGCACCTGCAGTGATGGCACTGACGGAACCCACATCCACCTCTGGAGTGGCGTGCTGCAAGTCAGTTGGGCCGGTCAAACCAAGCACAGAGCCCCCCAGCACCCTGCTGCCTGGTCGATTAACAAAGTGGTGACACAAAAGATCTAGAAATCCGCGCGCCGCAGAACGCCGCATCTCGGTCGAATATGGAATGTATTTTGAGCGACCCGTTGTTGTCCCGGAGGTCATTGCAAAATGCGGAATTCGCCCCGGCCAAGTTTGGTCGATGAGATCGGGGTATCTTGCCTGCCACCACTCCTGCCAGAACTCGGCGTATTGGCGGATAGGCACTCGCTGCTGGTAGTCTCTGAGTTTGGAGATTTGGTCAAAGCCATGGGCTTGTCCGAACTTCGTTTTAGACGCGCGGCGAACAAGCCTAGTCAACAGCGTCGATTGAACAACAGAGGGGTTCTGTCGATTCAAACTCCAAACCCTAGCCTTGGCGTACCGACGAGCCAATGGGCTGAAGTCGATCATGCGACTGGATCCGCTAATTGCTCGTGTCGGTTGAGGTTTGTTCATCGCCTAGGCTGCCCAGTTCACAAGGTTAATTTGCGAAAACGATTACTTCTCCAGTGTTTCACACTTGCCATTGACTGTCGGCTAGACTCTCCGTTGTGAAATTCGCATAGCGCGGCGCCTTGTACAGCGAAATGTCCGTTTTCCACGAATACGTTGGTCTCGGCCTGCGCTCCCGCTGACAGATTTCGGCATATTCTATCGAAATCTTTTTGGCCTCCCAACTTGAGAACCGTAGCTGTTCAAGTGGCGCGCCACATTGATTTGGCTCAAGCACCGTTGGCCTGACTTTGCTGTCTGCACTGAACCAAAGAAGTTGAACACTTGCCGCGTGGCCAGCGAACACAGTGGTTGATAATCTTGGTATCAGTTATGCGGAACCGCCGGTATTTTGGTCACCGAACTCCGAGTTTGCTGCGGCTGCTCAATTGTACGTTCTGGATCCAGGCAGGCCTGAATTTCCGAGAAGTCCAGAGTTTCATTTTTTTCAAGCGCTGCAATCAACGTCTCGACCTCGGGCTTGTGCTCTTCGAGAGTGGAAATTGCTCTGGCTTCGGCGTCAATGAGCATTTTCATAACCGCCCGGTCTACTTGTGCTGCCGTTGTATCAGCTATGTTCGTCGGCTGCGCGATTGTACGTCCCAGAAATGGGTGGTCGTCGTTTTGTCGCAGGTCGATTGGGCCGAGTTCTTCGGTCATCCCCCACCTTGTCACCATACGTCTGGCGGTTTCGGTAGCCCTTCGGATGTCGTCGTCAGCGCCGGAACTGACCGTTCCCAAGAACAGTTGCTCTGCCGCTCGCCCCGCAAGCAACGCAACAATCTGATCTCTGAGAAACGTTTCACTAAGGGTATGACGCTCTGCTTCCGGCAATGAGTGTGTCCCCCCAAGTGCGTGACCTCGCGGAATAATCGTCACTTTGTACAAGGGGTCAGCTTCTGGCGTGAAATAGCAAACGGCGGTGTGGCCAGCCTCGTGCACGGCAAGACGGTGCCTTTCTTCGGGTCGTATCGCAAGAGTGCGGACAGTCCCCATCATCACTTTGTCACGCGCTTCATCAAGGTCGTTGCGAGAAATCAGATCAGCTCTTCGCCGCGCTGCTCCGATTGCGGCCTCATTAAGCAAGTTTTTCAGGTCAGCTCCCGAGAACCCCGGCGTTCCTGCTGCGATCCAACCCAGGTCGCCAGTATCTTCAAGCGGCAGTTTTCTTGCATGTATGTCAAGAATAGCCCGCCGGGCATCTTTCTCAGGCAAGTTCAGTGTTACATGACGGTCGAAACGGCCAGGCCGGAGTAAGGCTGGGTCCAGCACATCTGGCCGATTGGTCGCCGCCAGCACAACAACAGATTCTCGGCCACTAAATCCATCAAGCTCGGCAAGTATCTGGTTCAGTGTCTGCTCCCGTTCATCATGACCACCGCCAAGCCCTGTTCCACGAGTACGTCCGACGCTGTCCAACTCATCGATAAAAACAATGGAGGGAGCAGCCTTACGCGCCTCTTCAAAGAGTTTACGCACCCTTCCTGCGCCAACGCCGACGAAAATCTCAATAAACTCTGAACCAGATGTCGAAAAGAATGGTACGTCGGCCTCGCCGGCAAGGGCTTTGGCCAGAAGCGTTTTGCCCGTCCCCGGGGGGCCAACAAGCAAAACCCCATGTGGGACCTCAGCGCCGACACGGGCAAAACGCTCTGGGTCGCGTAAAAACTCTACTAACTCTATTACTTCGCGCTTAGCCTGATCCTGCCCCGCGACATCTTCGAAGGTTACCTTTCTTCCAGCTTCGTTTGGTTTTGAGAAACGACCGCTGAGTAGACCACCAGAAATACCTCCCGGACCGCCGGCTATCCCGCCCGTCATTCGTCTTTGAAACCAGAAATACAGGGCCAGGATAAATATCCACGGAATAAGATAGACGAAGACCGAGGTTCCAGATGGCTCAATCGCAGTAACATCAACACCGTTATCTTCCAGCAGCGCCAACAAATCCGGGTCGCTCTGGCTTGGAACAACGGCCCGGAAAGCTTGCTCACCATCCCCGTCTGCAGAGGTAGCGCGAACCGTTATGCTGTGATCACTTAATTCCGCCGAACGAACCCGTCCCGCACGAACGATCTCTTTCACGCCGCTATATGAAATCGTCGTAGCGGTCAGATCGGTAGGCGGCGCAAAGAAACTTGCGACAATTAAAGTTCCCATCGTGGCAACAAGCGCAACATAATAAATCCACTCTGGCCATTTTGGCCCATTGCCGGGATGTTTCGGTGGCTCTTGTGGCATAAGCGAAATCTTTCAAACAGACTGGTACTTGCGTCCGCAGACAGCACAACCTCAGACCCTCAACCAACCACACAGACTATGCATCCTTGATCAAGGCCCAATCAAATAATAGTCGACTTTGCATTATCTTAGCAAAAACCAATTGCAGATTTAGCTGAAGTTACATGCGTTTGAACAAACCGCTTTTCACAGCAAACCTCCAGGCTTCAACACCACTCGAACCTCGGTCAAAAGGGTGGCAACGGCGGAAATCGCAAGTTTCGAGTTCACTGAGTCTATTGACCTGCATCAATGCATTTTCCTCTGATACCCGTCAGTCTTGGCCGTTCAAAACGGAGGGGAAGCCATGATTTCGAATATCTTGGTCGCAACTGACGGCTCTGAAACAGCTGATCGTGCCGTTGAATTCGCTACAGACCTAGCGCTCAGACTGGATGTGCCAATGACTATCGGCCATGTTCTTCAACATGGCGCTCGCATTGAAGAATTGGGCCGCATGACTGAGGTCGAGCACTTGGTTCAGCAAGTCAAAAGCGATGTGAAGCTTCATTTGGGCGACATTCCATCCAATATTGACGCGGTATTTTCGGGCCCCCTGTCACGCGCAGACAGAGAGCGTATCATCACAGTGATTGGCGAGAAAATCGTTGATGGAGCGGCGCGACGCGCGAAGGATGCAGGCGCGAAGAACGTTTCGACACGGGTAAACAATGGGGATTACGATGAAGGCATCCTAAAAATGGCCAGTGAAATCGGTGCAGACACAATAGTTATGGGCCACCGCGGCTTGGGCCGGGTTCAACGGATCTTTCAAGGCAGCGTTTCGCAAAAAGTCAATCAGCGTGCAGACTGCACGGTGATTACCGTACGCTAAAATAAAGCAAACGGACCGGATACTATTCTGTGGTACCGACGCATTCAGAATTTCTGCAATGCGCTGCGTCAATGTCGGCAACAAAGGAGATCCAAAGGAAGAAAACTATGCGAGCAATGGTTTTTGGCAATGCCGTCTCAAAACTGGAACTTAGAAATGTTCCGACCCCGAAACCCGCCGCCAACCAGGTGCTTATCAAAGTTCTGGCATGTGGCGTGTGTCGAACCGACTTGCACGTTATTGACGGTGATCTTTCTGAACCAAAGCTCCCGCTTATCCCTGGGCACGAGATCGTTGGCTGCGTCGAAAGATTGGGGACCAATGTCGAAGAGCACCAAGAAGGGCAGCGCGTTGGTGTGCCCTGGCTCGGGCGTACGTGTGGGAATTGCTCTTATTGCCTCGAAGGACGGGAAAATCTGTGCGATCACCCCGGGTTTACTGGCTATACGATCAATGGAGGATACGCCGAGTACTGTGTCGCTGATGCCAAGTTTGTTTTCCCATTGTCCGAAAAAGCTGACCCCGTTTCCCTGGCACCTCTTTTATGTGCGGGCTTAATCGGCTACCGAAGTTTAAAACTCGCAGGCAAGGTCCAGACACTGGGCATCTATGGTTTCGGCGCCGCCGCACACATTCTTTGCCAGATTGCGAAACATCAGGGTATTGAAGTTTTCGCCTTTACTCGAGATAGCGATATAGCCGCGCAAAATTTTGCGCGAAACCTTGGTGCAAGTTGGGCAGGAGGCTCTTCGGAGACGTCACCATCACCATTGGATGCCGCTATAGTTTTCGCTCCAGTCGGAGCTTTGGTGCCTGCTTCGTTAAAGTCTGTGCGCAAGGGAGGCCGTGTTATTTGTGGGGGAATCCACATGAGCGATATTCCAAGTTTCCCGTACGCCGATCTTTGGGAAGAGCGATCAATAGCCTCCGTCGCAAACCTTACGCGTCAGGATGGCAGAGAATTTTTTACTCTTGCTGAAGCTGCAAGTGTTCGGACGGAAGTAATTCCTTATCCTCTTGAGAAAGCAAACGACGCGCTTGATCACCTTCGGGAAGGCAAGCTGCAAGGAGCAGCGGTGCTTGTACCTTAGACGTTCTGCCTGCATTTGTGCGATGTGAATAGCCTGAGTTCCGGAACAGGCGAAGCAGTCAGCGAGAACTGCCGTGCAATGCTCATTTCCTGAACCCATTTTCTCCGGATTTCTATCGCAAACATCGTTCCACAACGGTTCTACCGGAAGCGGACAGTTTCACTGCAAAGTTCGATGCCAAGCTCTTGAAGAAAGACCTCGACGTTTCGAAGCGATATCGGGAACCAAACGTACGGCATCACGGTGAGACAAGTGATCTGGGGGATAATATTGAAACCGTTGAAAGGAAATCGCTTATTCAAGCGCTAAACTTCGAAAGCCCCGTGCCCGCACTTAAACGCATTTTTCAAAATGTCCCTCAACCTTCGGCGGGCCCACCTAAGCCGTCTACCTCCCAGTAGTGAAACTTTAGAACGAAGTAGATATAGGCAGACAAACCAGCCGCAACGAAGCACCAAATTGACGTGAAGGCATGAGAAGCAAAGAAGAACCCCAAAGCAACGGAAACGACAATTAGATACCCGAAACCTCGTAAGCCTTTATCGCTCGATCCCACAAGCGGAACGCAGATCACCAAAGCGTAAAAAACACGTGCAAAGTTCCTCGTAATCTCGGACGGGAACGTTTCAATGTTTTCATATTGAATGGAGTGTTGAGCGAGGCCAATATCTAGATTTGCTGGTGACAACAACACTGGCAAGTAGAGCAACAAGCCAAGGCAAAAACCAATTCCGCAAATCCCTTGGAATATCAACCTGCGACGCCGGTCACATTCAATCAAAGCCGCGGACAGCGGAACCCAAAACGGCCAAAATAAATAGGCAAAGAAGAGAAACGTCAACGCAGCTGCCGAAGAAGGGCTCGCCGACGGGTCGTCAATGGACACCCACAAGAAGCCTTCGGACAATTGCTGAATCCCAAAGAAAAGTGGAAAGCTGGCTAGCGGAAGAAATCGTTCGCCCATTTGCAACGCCAAACGTATCGTAAGACCACTGCAGGCAATGATCGCTGCACCGGCTACAAAACTGGCTTGTGATGAGAAACACATGCTTAAACCACCTCCACCGTTTTACATAGCTGAAGTCGTTGAAGCAAAGAACACTTTTCATTTCGAAGTACTGCGTTGTGCCGCCTAAAGGGCGCATTGTGTGTTGTCTGGCCAACCATTTAGGAACCGGTGCTGCCAGGTAAATTCGGACCAATCAAATCGGACCAACCAGCGGAATGTTGGTTGTTCAGTGTTGACGATCTCAGCGACCGGGTCTGCGAAGAAGTTGGTTAAAAAGTTAAGTGTCTTTTTGTTTTCTTCCGACGTATCAAGGAATGACGATACTCGTATTTTAACCTGCTTGAGTAGTGTTGGTGCATTCGACTATGTGTGCGGTTGGCTGGGCGTCGCTTTTCTGTTGATACCTTTGCAAAGCTCACAAACCCATTCAGCGGTTCCATCAATCGCTCGACCTGAACCCTTTAGGTCGTGGTGGGAAACAATCCGCTGTTCGCGGCAGAAAGGACAAGTTGCAATCGCATGAAAATCGGGAACATGGACGGCTTTTCAGCCTCAACCGCTGGTGCTAGTGGGCGCGAGATTGCCCTCTCAGAACGCAACCAGCCTAAGAGTGTTCCTGAGCGAATTTTTGACCCAACAATATGTATTGGTCGGTCCACGGGAGAGGCTGAGCGCGAGTGAAATCTGCCAATGCTTCAGCGTGCCGGCTCGCCTCTGTGGGGTCGCGTCCGGCTATGGCAACTTCGATCGCAAGGTGTCTGAACCAGAAATGATTGCGGCTCATCGAGCCAAGCTCTAACACATGCTCACCTTCCTGCAATAACTTCAGCTGGACATCGCGATCGCGCTCAAGTCGTGCCATTTCCGCGAGTACCATTGGCCCACAATAACTCATTCCCGCACGTCGGCATGTCGAGAGAACCGTATCTTGCTGGAAAACTACTACCTGCCCGGTGATCTCAGGCAGCAGATCGATGCTTTCGTCGATCACTACAACCACCGGCGCAATCATGAGAGCCTGCAAAACCTCACCCCGGCCGATGTCTACTTCGAGCGCGGCCACACCATTCTGAAACAACGAGAAAGGATCAAACGGAAGACAATCGAAACCCAGCGCTTGCTTCACCGCAAATCCGCCGCATAATCAAACCAAACAGATGCACCAGATCCTCTCTTAGCTCAGCCGGCCATCTGTCCCAAAATCCCTGACGACGGACAGGAGGAGAATATGCAGGTTTATCGAGGGATTTTACTGGCACTGTTAGTCACGGGGCCTGCACTAGCGCAGGAGGTCCGCCTCAGTGAGGGAAGTGATTTGTACCGGACGTATTGCTGGCAATGTCACGGTTTCGAAGCGACCGGAGACGGGCCAATGGCCGAAATGTTGGCTATTCGAACACCCGACCTTACCAAATTGGCGGGCGAAAACGACGGTGTGTTTCCGATAGTTCGCATAGCTGAACAGATTGATGGTCGTTCACAATTGCTCGCTCATGGGGGCGAAATGCCAATCTTTGGCGCGGTGTTCGAGACAGACCAGCAAATCGCGGTGGCTTTGCCCAATGGGCAATCTATGATGGTTGGCCTGCCGTTGGCGAATTTGCTCGCTTTTCTTGAATCGATCCAGTCTGAATAGGCGCTGACCAATCCGCTAGTCGGTATCCGCCGTGCGTCTGATCGACATGAGAGTCAACGGCGGCCCCAACACCTCGAAGGCCACAGTACTGGCCAGAGTAATGGCCATGATCGACGCGGCCCAATGCGGAAATTGCTCTCCAGCTACAAGGGCCATTCCGACCGCAACACCGGCCTGTGGCAACAAAGCGGGACCGTACCAGCGGGTCTCACGACGAGGCAGGCCGCCAAGTCTTGCTCCGCAGTAACCTCCGACCAGGCGGGCCACGGCGCGCAAAAACAGAAAAAGTGCACCAGCCCAGCCCATCAAGCCGAAGGCTTCAATGTCCAACGTGGCGCCAGCCAGCAGAAAGAACAGAATCATGAACGGCCACTGAATGTGCTCGATCTCATGAAAAGCACGGTCGTGATGGCGCGCAAGATTTCCGATAACCGCGCCCGCAACCATGCCTGCTACCAAGAATGAAACCTCCAGCCAAAGCGCGAGGCCCGCTGTCAGAAAGACTATGCCCACTGCTTCTGCCTGCATGGGTTCTCCGGGTTTCAAGCGGCCTGTCAGGTAAGCGGATGGCACGCCCAGTGCGGTACCCAATAGTATCGCCCCTCCGAAATCCCACATCGCTGTGGTCGTGACGGTGGCCCAACCATCCGAATGACCGGCCAGAACCAAGGCGATGCTGAAAACGATCAGACCCCAAGCGTCATCAATTGCGACTACGCCCTTTAATGTTTCGGTAAAGCTGTTGGACACCCCAGATTGTTTGATCACGTCTGCAATGGCGGCCGGAGCTGTAGCCGTGCCAATTGCCGCCAGCACCAACGCCAACCCGAACGGTACGCCAATCGCGGTCAGTCCAACCGACACAATAACAAGGGTTGCAACCACGATTGAAATCGAAATCGTCAGAATGGCTCGGCCATGCCGAACCAGGTTTTTGCGGGTCAAAGATCCTCCAAGAAGAAACGCGACCATCGTCAAGGCAACAATGGAGATCTCATCGAACCACTTGGCAACGTCGACCGGGATCACCCCGAATCCTGCGTTCCCGGCAATCAGGCCGAGGAACAGTAAGGTTGTAACACGAGGAAGATGCGTGGCCCGGCCAAGTTGATCGGCCGCCAATCCGGCAAGGAAAAGGACACCAAGGGTAATCAGAAAGCCGGCAATGTGCATAGAAAACCAAGCGTTAAGTTCTTGTCTAGACTACTCTAACTCCAACCCGGCCTGCTAGGAACCGATGTCGGAGAGATTGCGACTGTCCCGTCGCAGCTTTAGCCGAAGGTCCTAAAAATAAGGGATATTGATCTGTATTAAGGCGAAAGCGCGCCGCAGGTGGCAAAAGAGCTCATTCAGAAAATGCGGAGGAATTTTCGATGCCGACAAAGAAATCCAACACAAATAGCCCGACCTCACTTTTGGATGTTTTCAAGCAAATGCAGCCGCCCATTTCTGGCAATCCGGCCTTCGGTGCCCAGATCGAACAATTTTGGGACGCGCAAGAGAAATTGCTCGAAGAAACCGAGGCCTTTGCACAGCATTGGTTCGAACGGCGTCATGAGGCGGTCCGGACGGCTCTAAAAGCTGCACGCAATGTGTCTTCCGCGAACCCGTCCGATCCTTCTAAAGCCCTTCAGAGTATGGCGGAATGGCAGCGCCACTCGACGGAGCGATTGGTTGCTGACGCGCAGGAATGGTTCGAAACCGTGGCCCGTT